>JAKFCL010000070.1:0-3246 GCA_036676665.1 Arenimonas sp.
TTGACGATGCGGCCCCAGCCGGCGGCGCGCATGCCGGGCAGCAGCGCCTGCACCAGCACCTGGTTGGCCACCAGGTGCTGGCGGAACACGGCGACGAACTGTTCGGGATCGGCGGAGTTCGCCGCGCCGCCGGGCGGACCGGCGGTGTTGTTGACCAGGATGTGCACCGGCTGCCGCGCCGCGAGCGCCACGACCGCGGCGCGCAGGCCGGCGGTGTCGCTGGCGTCGGCGACGACATGGCCGTGGCGCTGGTCGGCGCGACGGGGCAGGGCGGCGACGACCTCGGCGAGCCTGTCGGCCCGGCGCGCCAGCACGGTGACGTCGGCACCGGCCAGCGCCAGCGCCTCGGCAGCGGCGCGGCCGATGCCTTCGGAGGCCCCGCAGACGAGCGCATGGCGGCCGCGAAGATCGGTGTTCATGCGGATTCTCCGGTGGATTCGCGACGGCGCAGGCGGTCGAACATCAGCGCCGACACCTCGCGGTCGGCCTCGCGCGCGCTGGCGGCGAGCGCCGTCGCGGCGCCGCGCACGTTGGCGGCCGGGTGGTTCTGGTTGAGCTTGAACTTCAATTCCACGGCGTCGACGACGATGCGGAATCCGACGATGCCCTTCAGCTGCACGACCTGGTCGGCGTTGTCGGGTTCGTAGCGCCAGTCGCTGCCGATGGCCCGTTCGTGCTTCTCCGCGAGCTCGGCGACGACGGCGGCGAGGAAGTCCGCTTCCTCGTGCACTTCCAGCGCGCCTTGCAGGTGCGCGACGGCGTAGTTCCAGGTCGGCACGCGCGCCTGCTCCACCTTGTCGGCGTACCAGCCCGGCGACACGTAGGCATGCGGGCCGTGCACGATCGCCAGCGCCCGGCCACCGTGCCGCCACTGCGGGTTGGCCCGCGACCAGTGCCCGCGCAGTTCGACGGCGTCGCCGTCGCGCCGGTAAAGCAGCGGCAGGTGGCTGACGAAGGGCGCGCCATCGGCGACGGTGACAAGCGTCGCGAACGCATCGCGGGCGACCAGCGCGTCGAGGCCCGCCAGGTCGGTCTCGGCGAAGGCGCGCGGCGTGAACATTACTGGTCGCGGCCGGTCAGCGGCGTCTTCAGCGGCTGCATCATCTGCTCGCGCAGATCCTCGTCGTCGTCGGCGCGCGGCGGTTCGATCTCCTCCAGGTCCAGGCCCCAGGCCTCGGCATCGTCGGCGTCCATGCCGTCGAGCGAACGGAAATCGGCGTCCATCAGCGCGGCGCGGGCGATGTCCGGGCTTTCGTAGATGTTGATGCGGCCGTCGCAGTCGAATACCTCGGCGACGCCGCTGTCGAGGATGCGCAGCCGCGACCACACCAGCAGCCGGCCCAGGTTGGCCAGCCACCATTCGTCGCCGGCGGTGTCGCGGGCGTAGTCGTCGTCGTTGGCGCTGTCGATCTGGTTTTCGATGTCGGCCATGGCCGGCTCCTTGGGGATTCGGGGTTACTGGATGGCGACCAGCGCGATCGTGCCGATCGCGCCCAGCAGCGTCAGCCAGCCGCTGCCGGCGGCGATGCCGCCGAAGAAGTTCAGCGCCCGGTCGGCCGCGGCGCGGTGTTTCCAGCGCATCAGCCAGCCGCTGTAGGCCAGGCCGCCGTCCTCGGTGCCGGGTGCGAACGGGATGCCGCGGTCGAGCTGCTGCCGGTGCGCGAGCACGCGGAAGCCGAAATGCGCCGGCGCCGCCGAGCCCGCCAGGCCCAGGAACAGGAAGATCAGCAGCGAGCCGGCGCCGGTGCCCATCGGGGGTCAGAACGTCGCCAGGCCCGGCGCGCGCGGATACGGGATCGCGTCGCGGATGTTGGCCAGGCCGCAGACGTACACCACCAGCCGTTCGAAGCCCAGGCCGAAACCGGCGTGCGGCACGGTGCCGTAGCGGCGGAAGTCGCGGTACCAGCCGTAGTGCTCGCGGTCCAGGCCGAACTGCGCCATGCGCGCGTCGAGCACGTCCAGGCGCTCCTCGCGCTGGCTGCCGCCGATGATCTCGCCGATGCCGGGCGCCAGCACGTCCATCGCCGCGCAGGTCCGGCCGTCGTCGTTCAGGCGCATGTAGAAGGCCTTGATCTGCTCGGGGTAGTTCATCACCACCACCGGCCGGCCGACGTGCACCTCGGTGAGCCAGCGCTCGTGTTCGGTCTGCAGGTCCAGCCCCCATTCGACCGGGTAGTCGAACTTCTGCCCGGACTTCTGCAGCAGCGACACGGCGTCGGTGTAGTCGATCCGCTCGAACGGCGCGTGCAGCATCGACTCCAGCCGCGTGATCGCCGTCTTCTCGACGCGCTCGGCGATGAACGCCAGGTCGTCGCCGCGCTCCTCGAGCACCGCCTTGAACAGGTACTTCAGGAACGCCTCGGCGAGGTTGGCGTCGTCGTTGAGGTCGGCGAACGCGATCTCCGGCTCGATCATCCAGAACTCGGCCAGGTGGCGCGTGGTGTGGCTGTTCTCGGCGCGGAAGGTCGGGCCGAACGTGTAGACCTTGCTCAGCGCCAGGCAGTACGCCTCGACGTTGAGCTGGCCGGATACCGTCAGGAAGGTCTCCTTGCCGAAGAAGTCGCGGCTGAAGTCGACCTTGCCGTCGCTGTCGCGGGGCAGGTTGGCCAGGTCCAGCGTGGAGACGCGGAACATCTGCCCGGCGCCCTCGGCATCGGAGGTGGTGATGATCGGCGTGCTGATCCAGTAGAAGCCCTGCTCGTGGAAGAAGCGGTGCACCGCCTGCGCCAGGCAGTGGCGGATGCGGGTGACCGCGCCGAACAGGTTGGTGCGCGGGCGCAGGTGCGCGACCTCGCGCAGGAACTCCAGCGAATGCGGCTTGGGCTGGATCGGGTAGGTCTCCGGGTCCTCGACCCAGCCGACGACCTCGAGCCCGGTCGCCTGGATCTCGAACTTCTGCCCCTTGCCCATCGACGGCGCCAGGGTGCCGGTGGCGATCACGCCGCAGCCGGCCGACAGCTTCCTGACTTCGCTTTCGAAATTGCCGAGCGCCGCGGTGGCGACGACCTGGATCGGGTCGAAGCACGAGCCGTCGCTGACATTGACGAAACACAGGCCCGCCGAATCGCGGCGGGTGCGCACCCAGCCGCGGACCGTGACTTCGCTGCCCGGGGCGATCGACCCCGACAACGCCTGCTGGACGCTGACCACTGCCATGCTTGATTCCTGCCCGTCCGGGCCGATATTGCGTGAGTCCGCAAGGATACCGCAGGCCCGCGTTCACGCCGCAGGCCTATAATCGCCACC
>JAKFCL010000071.1:0-6376 GCA_036676665.1 Arenimonas sp.
CTGCCGCTGCTGGACATCGACGGCACGCTGGTGATCGTCGGCCAGGTCGGCCCGCTCGCCGAGCCCAACACCGCGCCGCTGATCCTGGGCCGCCGGCGCATCGCCGGCTCGCTGATCGGCGGCATCGCCGAGACGCAGGAGATGCTGGATTTCTGCGCGCGCCGCGGCATCGTGCCCGACTGCGAGATGATCCGGATGGACCAGATCAACGAGGCGTTCGAGCGCATGGAACGCGCCGACGTGCGTTACCGCTTCGTCATCGACATGGCGACGCTGACCGACTGATCGTCACCGCGCGGCCGCGCCGGCGACGGTGCGGCCGCGGCGTGGTGGAACGCGCCCGGCGCGGCGCCGGGCGGGAGCGGCCTTACGGCTCGCCGTGCCGGCTGAATTCCGTCGTCGTGCCGTCGTGCGCCACCAGCAGCACCGCATACGGCTGCACGGCACCGGACGGCACTTCCATGCCGGGCGATCCGACCGGCATGCCCGGCACGGTCAGGCCGCGCGCGTCGGGGCGTTCGCGCAGCAGCCGGGCGACATCCTCGGCCGGCACATGGCCTTCGACGAAATAACCCTCGACCACCGCCGTGTGGCACGAGGCCTTGCCCGCCGGCACGCCGGCCTTTTTCCGCACCGCTTCGAGATCCACGGTCTCGACGACGTCGACCGGGAAGCCGGCCTGCTGCATATGCGCGACCCAGGCCGTGCAGCAGCCGCAGGTCGGGCTCTTGTGCACGAGCACGCGGGGCAGGGCGGCCGCGACGGGGTCGGCGGTCGCGGACGGGCTGGCGGGCGGTGGCGGCACCGTCGCGGCCGGTGCGGCCGCGGTCGCGGTCGTGGTCGCCGCCGCGGGTTCGCCGGCGCCCGCATCCACGGGGGCCGGCGCACAGGCGGCCAGCGCCAGCGCGAGCGCCGTCAGCGGCAGCAGCGGAAGTCGGGAGGTCACGGGGCGTCTCCTTCGGATTGCAGCAGGTCCTGGCGCACCCAGCCGCGCTCGCTGTGGCGGTCCTCGCACCAGCAGGCGCCGTGCGCGGGGTCTTCCCAGATCAGGCGCAGCGTGTCGCCGGGTTCGACGGTGAGCTCGGCGCTGCAGTATTCGGCCTTGGCCCGCGGCACGCCGCCATTGAGGTCGAGCAGGTCCAGCGGCACCCAGCCGGCGCTGATCTGGCCGTCTTCGACCCAGACGTAACCGGGCCGGTCCGGATGGTTGCGCACGACCATCACCGCGTCGCCGGCATGAAGCGTCAGCGGGATCGCGTCCGGGCTTTCCTGCGCGCCCAGCACGCGAACGTTGATCGACTTCAGCGTCGACATGGGGGGGTCTCCTCGAGCGCGCTCATGCGAAGCGACGAGCATACGCCGGCACGTGCGCGACCGCGACGCAAAGGCCGCGCGGGGCGGCGCGGAATCAGCCGCCGCAACCACCGCAGCACTCCGACGGCAGGCGCTCGAGCTGGTCGCGGGCGATCGGCAGGCCGGCCTCGGACATCAGCGACAGCACGTCGGCGTCGGTGGCCCAGGTGGAGATGCGCAGCACGCCCCGCGGCGCGTCGAGGTCGGCGACGCCGGCCGGGTCGATCTCGCGCAGGGCGCGACTGACCGCTTCGATGTCCACGGGCGTGCCCGGGGTGAGGATCCGGTATTGCATGGGAGTCTCCGCAGGGTGGGCGCGGCGGCGTGCCGCGATGGCCACATCGTCCGCGCCGGCCCGGCGGGCCGCCCTGACGTGGGTCAAGGGGCGGCCGCTTGCCCGGGCCAGGCCCGAAGGTGCCGCCGCTTGCCCCGCCGGGGCGGAATCGCCGCTTCCCCGGCGGCCCGGATGCGGGCACCCTACGTCACCTTCCCCCACACCGGTGATTCCCGATGCGCCTCTCCCCGCTGCTGCTGTCCCTCGCCCTGCTCGTCCCGGCCGCGCCGGCCTTCGCCGCCTCCGCCGCGAAGGTCGATGAGCTGATCGTCGAGCTGAAGATCGAACAGAACTTCGTGCAGATGCAGCAGATCATGGCCGACTCGTTCGAGCAGGGCTTCCAGCAGTCGGTGAAGCAGCGCGGCCTGAGCGAGGCGCAGGTCGCCCGCGCGCGCCCGCAGATCGACGCGATGAAGAAGATGGTCGCCGAAGGCATGTCGTGGGCGGCGATGGCCGACGACTTCCGCAAGATCTACGCCGAGGAACTGACCGACGCCGAGGTCGACGCCGCGCTGGCGTATTACCGCTCGCCCGAGGGCGCCTCGATGATGGCCAAGATGCCGGTGCTGATGCAGCGCGGCGCCGAAGTGGGCCAGCGCCGCGCCGCCGAGCTGATGCCGAAGATGATGCAGCAGATGCAGCAGACGGTCGACGCGGCCGCCACGGCCAAGTAACCCCGCGCCCCGCCCTTGCCGGCCCCGGCGATCACCCCCGTCCGGGCTTCCGGGCGGGCCGCCGCGCCCGGGTGTATCGTCTTGGCCGCAGCCGATGGCCAAGGGGGAAGGGCGATGGAGCAGCGATCGATGACACGGGCCGCCGGCGCGTTCGCGCTGGCCGCCCTGCTGGGCGGATGCGCGTCGGGCCCGGCGATGTACAACCCGCCGCCACGCGGCGACGACGCCTCCCGGATCGTGTCCTGCCAGCTGCCGCCGCAGCTGCGCCGGCTCGGCCAGCACGCGACCTACATGGCGGCCGGCCGGATCGTGCAGACGACCGCCGCCGACTGCCGCGTGCGCGGCGGCCGGCTGCGCGAACTGGCGTCGGCGCCGGGAACGGCCCCGGTGGCCGCGGACGGCACGATGGCGGTGATCGTCGGCGGCGACCGTGCCGAGGCGGCCTGCCCGGTGGCGGGCACGATCACCGGCCTGCGCAGCGGTGGCACGCTCAATGTGCGCACCGGGCCGGGCACGGCGCATGCGCGCCTGGACGCACTGCGCAACGGCCAGCGGGTGTTCGTCTGCGACGGGTCGCTCGACGAGCAGTGGCTCGGCGTCGTGTATCCGGCGGCGGCGGGCCAGGAGTGCGGCGTCGGCGCGCCGCGCGACCCCGCGATGCCGTATTCCGGGCCGTGCCGCTCGGGCTGGGTGAACGCGGGCTGGGTCACCCGCGACGCGCCCGCCCGGAACTGACCCCGGCCCGCAGGCCGGGTTGGCGCCTCATCGCCGCAGCCGCCAGGCTGCGGCAATCAGAACCTGCTCTCAGCTGCCGCCGGGCACGGCCGCCTTGCCTTCGACCACCGCGTCCTTGGCCTCCTTCGCGGCGGCCTCGCCGAGGGTCGGCCGGTGGCGGTCGCGCTGCACTTCCTTGGCGATCTCGTCCAGCGTCGCTTCCGCCAGCAGGCCGAGCCCGAGCGCATGCTCGGCGATCGCCAGGCTGTCGCCGACGCGCAGCATCGGCACGTTCGTGCCGGCGATCTTCTCGATGAAGCCGTCGACGAACGAATCGCGCGGATCCTCGGTCACCGGGTCGACGTCGCGGATGTAGATCGCCAGGATGCGGTCGCCGAATTCCTGCGCCGCCTCGGCGTAGAGCTCGGCATCGGCCTGGCCGGAATCGCCCAGCAGCAGCCAGCGCAGGTGCGGGTAGCGGTGGATCAGTTCGCG
Organism: Arenimonas sp.; assembly: GCA_036676665.1. GTDB lineage: Bacteria > Pseudomonadota > Gammaproteobacteria > Xanthomonadales > Xanthomonadaceae > Arenimonas. The sequence goes on from JAKFCL010000071.1 coordinate 3,571, forward strand.
CGCGCGGTCGAGCTTGTGGCCGTGGCCCTGGGTCTTGACGAACTTGCCCTGGTCGAAGCCGATGTCGCGCAGGAACACCGGCCCGAACGGGATCGCGTTGAGTTCGATGAAGTCGTCGAGCAGGTCGTACAGGTTCCACGGCGAGCTCGACACGTAGAACACCGGATTGCGGCCGGTGCCGTCGGCGCCCGCCTGCAGCGCCTGGTAGAGCCGTGCCACGCCCTGCAGCGGCTTGCGGGTGCGGGCGTTGTGCAGGAACGTCAGCTGCGCGGCGGTCTTCCAGTCCAGGATGCTGCTGTGCAGGATGGTGTCGTCGATGTCGGAGATGATGCCGAACGCGGCCTGCGGGCCGACCTGCAGCACCGGCTGCGGCGTCATCAGCGTGCCGTCGGCGAGCGACACCATCGCGTTGTCCCAGAGCGCGTCCGACACCGCGGCCCCCGCCGTGGCGATGCGCGCGCTGTAATAACCCTCGTTGTCGGTCGTCGCGCGCGCCTCGACGCCGCGGAACTGCAGCGTGAGCTCGACGCCCGGCACCTCGTCGCTCTCGAAGCGGCGATAGGTGTTGAGCAGGTTGTCCCACCAGCCGTCGTCCTCCTTCGGCCCGCCCTGCGGTGCCGAGGCCAGCACGCGCCCGGTCAGTTCCACCGCGTCGCCGTCGGCATGGGCCCGGTAGGCCTCGATGTACGTCGGCCGGTCGGCGCCGAAGCGGGCGGCATGGCGGCGCCGCGCCGCGTCGAGGTGTTCGTCGGCATCGATGACGAATTCCTTGAGGTACTTCGCCACGTGCGGCGGCCAGCGGCGGGAACGGGTCGGCTCGGTCATCGGCGGGTCCTCGGGCAGGCGGCCACTATCGGCGCCGTGCCGTGAATCCGGCCTCAAGGCGCGCGGGGCCGTGCGATGATCCGGGCATGACGCCGGTCTACGACGCCAACGACGCGATGGATGCCCAGATGGTGCACGACCTGCTGCGTGGCGTCGGCATCGCCGCGCATGTGTTCGGGGCGGGGCTGGCGGGCGCGGTCGGCGAACTGCCGGCGCACGGGCTCGTGCGCGTGTGGACCGAAGACGCCGACGCGGAACGCGCCCGCGCGCTGATCGCCGACTGGCATGCGGCCGAGATCCCCGGCGACGACGAACTCGATCGCCTCGCCGACGCCTCGCCGCCCGATGAAGGCATGTTCTACGCCTGACGCCGTCGCGCGGCACGCGGATGTAAAACCACGGTGAAACCGCGCCGGCGCCTCGCTTCCCGCCTTTAACGCTTTTACGCACGTCGCCGGCCTGTTTCGTGGCCGCCTCCGTGCGGCGACGCCCGCACGCTGCACGGAAATCGCGCCCTGTGCGGTGTTTCCGGTCGCCGGTTACCCGTTCGCTGAACGCGGCGCCCCGCTGGCACGCGGCTTGCAACCGTTCTTCCCGCAGCGACGCGTCCTGCGCGCCGCGGCGTCCCATCCCCCCACAGGAGAAGGTCGATGAAGAACAACAAGGGCAGCAGCAGCAAGGGCAGCAACAAGAATCCGCAGACCCAGGCCGGCAACCAGCAGAGCGGCAATCGCCAGAACGAGCAGTCCGGCAGCAACCGCCAGAACGAGCAGTCCGGCAGCAACCGCCAGAACCCGCAGGGCGGCATGTCGCAGGACCGTCTGTCGCAGAAGGATCGCGAGTGCGCGCAGGACATGCAGTCGTCGTTGCGCAACCAGCAGTCGCAGCGGCCGTCCGGGCAGTCGGGCAGCCCGACCGGCCAGGGCTTCGCGGACAACGCCCGCGAGCGCCAGGACACCCGTTCCTCGGGTCGCGGCAGCACGCTCGACAAAGACCTGGAGCGCGACGAGGAAGACCGCGGCTGAGGACCGCGCGAAAGCGGCGCGAAAGCCGCGCGAAGAAACCGTGAAAAAAGCCGGCTTCCGGAGGCGCATTGACCGCTTCCGGAAGCCGTTCGCGTGTGGGAACACGTTGGGCGCGGTGGTCATGCGCGCTAGGATGGAGCCATGAGAGCGCTGGTACGCCGACCGACCCGAGCCGAGTTCGCCGAACTCGCGGAAGCGCGCGCGCTGCTCGAGTCGCCTGGGCTCGCCGTGCAGATGGCGAACCTGCTGGGAGCGCCGATCGAATACCTGCTGCTGCGGCAGTTGCCGCGCGGCGCCAGCCGGCTGGTCGACAAGGCGGCGCGCAAGGCCGTGGAAACCGCATTCGACACCGCCGTGCGCACGCTGGGCGACGGCGCCGGCGGCAAGCCGAGCCTGCGCATGCACAGGATGGCGGTCGCCGGCACCGGCGCGATCGGCGGGTTCTTCGGGCTGGCCGGGCTGGCGATCGAACTGCCACTGACGACGACGGCGATGCTGCGCTCGATCGCCGACATCGCCCGCAGCGAAGGCGAGGCGCCGTCGCGCGCCGATACGCGCATGGCGTGCCTGGAAGTGCTGGCGCTGGGCGGCCCGGGCAAGCGCGACGACGGCGCCGAGTCGGGTTATTTCGCCACCCGCGCCGCGTTGGCACAGCAGATCAGCGCCGCCACGCGCCACCTCGCCGGCGGACTCGCCGGCGGCAGCGCGCCGGCGCTGGTGCGGGCGATCAACGGCATCGCCACGCGCTTCGCCGTGCCGGTGTCGCAGAAGGCGATCGCCCAGGCGGCGCCGCTGATCGGCGCCGCCAGCGGCGCGGCGCTGAACCTGATCTTCATCAACCATTTCCAGCGCGTCGCCCGCGGCCACTTCATCGTCCGCCGGCTCGAGCGCATCCATGGCCCCGCGGTGATCCGTGCGGCCTACGCCGACGCAAGGGAGCTGCATTGAATACCGTG
>JAKFCL010000072.1:0-2457 GCA_036676665.1 Arenimonas sp.
GCTTCCTGCACACCGGGCAGCGCGCCGAGGCGGCCGAGCAGGTCGCTGAGCTGGCCGAAATCGGCGACCCGCACGGTGAATCGCAGTTCGGCCAACCCGGCGGCGTCGTCGACATGCGACTGCAGCGCGAGGATGTTCACGCCCAGCTGCGCGATCGCGTTGGTGACGTCCTTGAGCAGCCACTTGCGGTCGAACGCCCGCAGGATCAGGTCGACCTCGTAGCTGGACGCATCGCGCCGGCTCCATTCCACCGGCAGCAGGCGGTCGGGCTCGCGCGCCAGCAGGCGCTGCACCGCCGCGCAGCCGCTGCGGTGGATGCTGACGCCGCGGCCGCGGGTCAGGTAACCGACGATCGGGTCGCCGGGCACCGGCTGGCAGCAGCGGGCGATCTGGCTGAGCAGGTTGCCGACACCGTCGATCGTGAAAGGCGTCTTGCCCGCCCGCGCCGGGCGCTGCCGCGGCTCGGGGCGCGTGGCCTCGGCGGGTTTCGCCAGCTGCGCCTGCGCGTGGTCGTGCAGCGAGCGGCTGACCTGGCTCGGACCCAGGTCGCCGAGCGCCAGCGCCAGGCACAGGTCGTCGACCGAGTCGTAGCGGAATTTCGCCAGCACCGGCGCCAGGTCCGCCTGCATCAGCGCGACCTTGCGCAGTTCCTTCTCCAGCAGGTCGCGGCCGGCCTGCAGGTTGCGGCCGCGGTCGATGCGGTGGAACCACGCACGCACCTTGTCGCGCGCGCGGCCGGTGGCGAGAAAGCCGTTGCTGGCCAGCAGCCAGTCGCGACGCGGCTCGGCCGTTTTCGCGGTCAGGATCTCGACGCGGTCGCCGGTGGCCGGGCGATGGTCCAGCGGCACGATGCGGCCGTTGACCTTGGCGCCGCGGCAGCGATGCCCGACTTCGGTGTGCACGGCGTACGCGAAGTCGAGCACCGTCGCCTCGCGCGGCAGGTCGACCACTTCGCCGCGCGGCGTCAGCACGTAGACGCGGTCCTCGACCAGTTCCGTGCTGAACCCGGCGAGCAGCGCGTCCTCGCCCTCGTCGCGCGCCTCCAGCAGCTGCCGCATCCACGCGACCTTGCGCTCGAAACTGGCATCGGCGCCGCCGCCTTCCTTGTAGCGCCAGTGGGCGGCGACGCCGAGTTCGGCGTGCTCGTGCATCTCGCGCGTGCGGATCTGCACTTCCAGCGTCTGCCCGCCCGGTCCGACGACCGCGGTGTGCAGCGAGCGGTAGTCGTTGCCCTTCGGGTGGGCGATGTAGTCGTCGAACTCCGACGGGATCGACGGCCACAGCTGGTGCACCAGGCCCAGCACCGTGTAGCAGCCCGGGATGTCGTCGACGAGCACGCGCACCGCGCGGATGTCGTACACCTCGCTGAAGGGCACGCCCTTGCGCTGCATCTTCTTCCAGATGCTGTAGATGTGCTTGGGCCGGCCCTCGATCGACGCGTGCACGCCGGCCTCGGCCAGCGCCTCGCCCAGGCGCGTGCGCACGTCCTGGATGAAACGTTCGCGGTCGCCGCGTTTTTCGTCGAGCAGGCGGGCGATGCGCTGGTAGGTGTCGGGCTGCAGCCAGCGGAACGCCAGGTCCTCCAGTTCCCACTTCAGTTGCCAGATGCCGAGCCGGTTGGCCAGCGGCGCGTGGATGTCGGCGCTGAGTTCGGCCAGCGCGCGGCGCTCCTCCGGCGGCAGCGCGCCGGCCTCGCGCAGCCGTACCAGTTGCACGGCCAGCAGCACGAGCACCGCCCGCAGGTCGCGCACGAGCGCCAGCAGGAGCCGGCGCAGGCCTTCGGCGCTGCCCTTGCCCTGGCGCTGGTGGTGCAGGGCCGGCACTTTTTCGGCGGCGACCAGCCCGTCGATCAGCGCGGGAACACGCGGATGGGCCGACAGCAGTGCCGGCGGTGTCGCCGCGCGCAGCGCCGGCCACAAGTGCAGCAGCGCGGCCGCCAGCACCTCGGCGTCGGCGCGCAAGGGTTGCAACACCGCCAGCACCCGCACGGACCGCAGCTCGTCGGCATGCCGTTCATCCGCCGTTTCGGGAAGCGTGGCCGCGACCTCGCCCAGCGCCGCCAGCAACGGCGCCACGGTGTCCTGGGCGCCGAGCCAGCCGGCCAGGCGCGCGAGCGATGGGGAATCATGCTTCAAGTGGCGCCCCGGTTCCGCGCGGGGGTAGACTGCCCGCCGAATCGATGACCAGTTTAACCAGTCCGGAACCCATCCCCATGCGCCGATTGCTGTCCCCCGCTCTGCTCCCGTTGGCCCTGTGCGTGGCCCTGCTCGGCGGCAACGCCATGGCCCAGGAGTTCTCGTCGCTCGAAGAGCGCATGTCGGAAGCCGAATTCAAGGCCGCCGGCCTCGACAAGCTCACGCCCGAGGAACTGGCCAACCTCAACACCTGGCTCAGCGGCAAGGTGCAGCCGGCCGCGACGGCCGCCGTGCCGGTCGACGACCGCCGGGGTTTCCGCTC
>JAKFCL010000073.1:0-1582 GCA_036676665.1 Arenimonas sp.
GCCGCGGCGCCGAACCAGCCGCGCTCGCCGAACCAGCTGGCGCCGAGCGCGCCGCCCTCGGTTTCCAGCGCGCTGTTGGGCAGGCGGCCGCGGGCGAAATGGTCCGGATCCTCGCCTTCTGCCAATTCTTCGGCGACGAGGGCCGGCGAGAAGGCGAAGCCCGGGATCCGGTAGTCGCCGCTGTCGCGGCGGAAGCCGTCGGCGTGGATCGTCATCCGGCCGGCGTCGGCATCGAGGCGCGCCATCGCGGTGGTGCCGTCGCTGCCGCCGTCGTGGCGCAGTTCGGCGCGGCCGGCGACCGTGCGGCCCGCGGCCGCGGTCGGGATGCGGCCGTCGACGACGTTGACCGCGCCGCCGATCGCGCCGCTGCCGTAGAGCAGGGTCGACGGGCCTTTCAGCACCTCGATCTGGTCGGCGAGGAAGGGTTCGATCGTCACCGCGTGGTCGACGCTGACCGTGGACACGTCCAGCGACGAGGTGCCGCCGCTGAGCACCTGCACGCGGGCGCCGTCCTGGCCGCGGATGATCGGCCGGCCGACGCCGGCGCCGAAGAACGACGACTGCACGCCCGGCAGTTTCGCGACGGTGTCGCCGAGGGTGCCGGCGCGACGGGCGTCGAGTTCCTCGCCCGACAGGATTTCGGCCGGGCGGACCAGTTCGTCGACGGCGCCGCCGAGCGGGCTGGCGGTCACCTCGAGCGCGTCGAGCGTACGCACGTCCTCGTGCGGGTGTTCCGCGGCGGGCCGGGTCGGGGCCGGGCTGGCGGCCTGCGCCAGCGCGAATGCGGGCAGGGCGGCGAAGACGGCGAGCGCGAGGCGGGCGAAGGGCAGCGATCGGGGCATGGCCGGTCCGGTTGTCGGGGTCAGGGGCGGAATGTTATATTGTTCCAACTTAACCACAACCCCCGGACGTCATGGGCGCAACGCACCGCCTGCACCTGCCGCGCTGGGCCGATCGCCTCGGCGCCTTCGGCGCCTTCCTGTGCGCGCTGCACTGCGCGCTGATCCCGCTGGCGCTGGCGGTCGTGCCGGCGCTGGGCCTGGGGCTGATCGCGTGGCACAAGCTCGAATGGGGCTTCACGCTGTTCGCGACCGTGCTGGCGGTGACCAGCCTGTGGCTCGGTTACCGCAACCACCGCGCATACCACGCCTGGCTGCTGGTCGCGCCCGGCCTGCTGCTGGTCTGGGGCGGCCTGACGGTGCGGCACCTGCACGACGCGGTGACGCCGCATGCGCTGGCGATGGCCGCCGGCGGCGTGCTGATCGCTGCCGCCCATCTCGTGAACCTGCGCCTGTCCTGGGGCCATTCGCACTGAACGGCAGCCCGTGGCGGTTTGGTGGGCGCGCGGGCGCGGTGGTAGGCTACGCGCCTCCACGACACATCAATTCAAGGAATCACCATGGGTAGGGGCGACAAGAAGACCGCCAAGGGCAAGCGTTTCACCGGCAGCCACGGCAACGCGCGTCCGCAGACGGTCGCCAAGCCGACCGCCGGCAAGACCGCCGCAACCGTGAAGGCACCGGTTGCCGCCAAGGCCCCGGCCAAGAAGGCGCCGGCCAAGAAGGCCGCCGCGAAGTAATCC
>JAKFCL010000074.1:0-36813 GCA_036676665.1 Arenimonas sp.
TGCATCGACGCGATGGCCGCCGCCGGCTACGCCCAGTACGAGGTCTCGGCGTATGCACGCCCCGGCCGCCAGTGCGCCCACAACCTCAACTACTGGAAATTCGGCGACTACCTCGGCATCGGCGCCGGTGCCCACGGCAAGCTCAGCCTGGGCGCGACCGGCGAGATCCGCCGGCGCTGGAAGCCGAAGAACCCGCGCGACTACATGGCCCGTGCCGGGACGCCGGAAGGCATCGGCGGCGACGACCCGATCGCGCCGGAGAACCGCCCGTTCGACTACATGCTCAACGCCCTGCGGCTGGTCGAGGGCTTCGCGCTGGCCGACTTCGAGGCGCGCACCGGCCTGCCGCGCACCGCGATCGCCGGCGAGCTGGAGCAGGCGCACCGGCGCGGCTGGCTGGAAACCGACGGCGACCGGATCCGCCCGACCGAACCGGGCCGGCGCTTCACCAACGACGTCATCGCCCTGTTCCTGCCCGACTGAGCCCGCGGCCGCCCGCAGCGGCGTCCCGCGATCACGCCGGCCCGACGCCGCCGCGACCACGCTGCGGCGATGCTCGATTCGGTCGTCATCTCCTGCCCGCACTGCGGCGAGCGCTTCGAGGCCGTCGTCGATCCGTCGGCCGGCGATGCCGACTACATCGAGGACTGCCCGGTCTGCTGCCGGCCGATCCGCCTGCGCCTGCAGGCCGGCGACGACGGCGGGCTGCTCGGCCTGGACGCCGACCGCGACGACTGAGCCGCGCTCGTCTACAATCGCCGCGCCCCAGGTGCACGGGAAGCCGGTCCGAATCCGGCGCTGCCCCCGCAACGGTAGGCCAGCAACCCTTCCAGCAAGCCACTGTGCCCTTCGCGGCATGGGAAGGCGGAAGGCAGGCACGGACCCCGGTCCGCGCCACTGGCAAGCCCGGAGACCGGCCTGGGACCCGACCGCCGGCATCGCCGGGCGGTCACCACGGCACGTTGCGGAGGGCGACGGGGCAGCGTCATGGCCTGTCGCGCCATCCGTTCCCCCGTTCCGCCGTCCTGCGTGCTCCTACCGCGGGTGAGCGTTCCAGGAGGAATTCCATGCAACACGTTTTTCGCACCACCGTGCTGTGCGCGGCGATCTGCTCGTGCCTGTCGCCGGCCGTCGCCGCCATCGAACCGACCCGGCTGGACGCCGTGCAGGTCACGGCCACGCGCATCGAGAAGCCGATCGACGAGGCGCTGGCCTCGGTCACCGTGCTGGACCGCGCCGATATCGAGGCCAGCCAGGCCCCGGACCTGATCGACCTGCTCGGCCGCCAGGCCGGCATCGACGTCGCCCGCACCGGCGGCCCGGGCAGCGGCAGCGCCGTGTTCCTGCGCGGCGGCAATTCCAACCACGCGCTGGTGCTGATCGACGGCATCCGGGTCGGGTCCACCGGCCAGGGCGTGTTCGATTTCGCCCACCTGCCGCTGGAGCAGATCGAACGCATCGAGATCGTGCGTGGTCCCCGCGCGGCGCTCTGGGGGTCGGATGCGATCGGCGGCGTCATCCACGTCTTCACCCGCGACCCGTCGGCGCCCTCGGCCCGGATCAGCGCCGGCAGCTACGGCCGCGCCGGTGCCAGCGCCGGCACCGGGTTCGGCGGCCCGGACCACGGCATCGGCTTCACCGCCGGCATCGAGCGGGTGCACGGATTCTCGGCGACCAACCCGGGCGCCGTGTATTCGTACGACCCGGACGACGACGGCTACCGCAACCGCAACCTGAGCGTGCGCGGCGCGACCACGATCGGCTCGCAGCGGCTGGGCTTCAGCGCGATCGGCACGCGCGGCGACCTGGAGTTCGACCAGGGCACGACCGAATCGCGCAACAGCTCCGGCGGCGTCACCCTCGGCGGCGACCTCGGCGGCCGCTGGACCCACCAGCTCACCGTCGGCCACGCCCGCGAGGACCTGGACACCGTCAGCGGCTACAGCAACGCGTTCCGCAGCCGGCGCACCAGCCTGGACTGGGTCAACAGCTTCCGCGTCGGCGCCGACGCGCGCGTGCTCGCCGGCGTCAACTGGCAGCAGGAATCGGGTGGCTCCAGCGACGTGTTCAGCGGCACCCTGTTCGACGAGAAGCGCGACAGCAAGGCGGCATTCGCCGGGTTCGGCGGTCGTTTCGGCGCGCACGTGCTCGACCTGTCGCTGCGCCACGACGACAGCAGCCAGTACGGCGGCGCCAGCACCGGCAACGCCGCCTGGGGCTGGGAGCTGTCGGAGGCGGTGCAGCTGCGGCTTTCGTGGGGCGAAGGTTTCCGCGCGCCGAACTTCAACGAGCTGTACTACCCCGACTCGGGCTACGGTTTCGCCGGCAACCCCGACCTGCGCCCGGAGGTTTCGGAGACCTGGGAGGCCGGCCTCGACGTGCATCCGGCCGCCGGCCACCGCCTCGGTGCGTCGCTGTACCGCTCGCGCGTCCGCGACCTGATCGCCTTCGCCGCGCCCGTCACCAACAACGCGATCAACATCCAGCGCGCCGAACTGGAGGGCTTCGAGCTCGAATACCGCTTCGACCGCGACCGCTGGACCGCCGGCGGCAACGCCACCTGGCAGGATGCGGTGAACGCCTCCACCGGCCAGCCGCTGCTGCGCCGGGCAAGACGCAAGGCGCACGCCGACGTCGGCTACCGCTTCGACAACGGCTTCGAACTGGGCATCGACGGCGACTACGTCTCGGCGCGCGAGGATTTCGGCGCGTCGCTCGGCGCGTTCGCCCTCGTGCACCTGCGGCTGGCCTGGCAGATGTCTCCGGCATGGCGTCTGGAAGGCCGCCTCGAGAACGTCGGCGACCGCGACTACGCGTGGGTGAACGGATACAACACGCCCGGACGCAGCGGCATCGTCAGCCTGGTCTGGAGCGGCGGACGCTGAACCGCGTGATCCCGGCGCGGGGCCGGCCCTAGGCGCCGGCCCCGCGCTGTGCCTAGAATCGGGGCCGGGGAATCCAACGGGACGGCATATGTCCGCATCGGCACCAACATCGCACGCGTCGGCACCGACGCTGGCGTCGCGGGCATTGCCCGACCGGGTGCGCGGCCTGCTGGGTGGCATCCTGGAATACGCGTCCGACGAGCTCGAACGCACGCTCGTCGCGGTGCTCAACGAATTCGAGCAGCAGCTGTTCAAGTTCGCCGAACAGGCGCGCAGCAATGTCGTGCAGACGCGCTGGCTGGAAGCCCAGCGCCTGGTCAAGCGCACCCGCCCGGACCTGGTGCCGCGCTTCCTGATCGCACTCGAAGCCGAACTGGCCTGCATCAAGGACCCGCCCGGGTCGAAGGTTCCCGGCGGCGCCTACCGGCTCAGCATCGGCGAGATGACGCTGGTCGAGAACCTCGACCTGGACGAGACGACCGTGCTTTCGGAGATCGCCGGCCGCGCCGAGGTGCGCAACAGCCTGCCGCTCTACCTGCTCGGCCAGCGGTTCGGCGTGCTGGCCGGCAAGCCGGCGTTCGATTCGGAGAACCTGCCGATCGGCCCGCAGGCGCTGTGCCGGATCATCCGCCAGGCCGCCGACTGCCTGGAACTGGGCGGTGAACACCGGCAGCTGCTGTTCCGCACCTTCGAGCGGCACCTGATGCCGTTGTACGGCTCGTTCGTCGAGTCCGTGAACACCTACCTGTCGCGCAACGGCGTGCTGCCGAACCTGCATTACGTGCCGGTGCGCGTGCGCCCCGGCACGCCGGAAGCGGCCAGCCCCGACCGCAACAAGCCGCGCCCGTTCGACGGCGACCCGGGTGGCCGCAGTCGCCGCGACGCCGACGCCGATGCCGGCGCCGTCGGCCTGGGCGCCGCCGCGACACGGCCTGCGCCGACCACCTCGCGCCCGCTGGTGAACGCGCCCCCGGCTCCGGGACGCGCCGACGATCCGGCGCCGGCCGCGGCGGCCGATTCGGGCGCCGGCCCCGGAGCCAGCGGCCCCGGAGCCAGCGGTCGCGGTGCGGGTCCATCGCCGGCGGCCATCGCCGCGGCGCGGGAAGTCAACCGCGATGTCGCCCGCGAGGCCGCCAACGACGCCTTCCAGCAGATGCGGCAACTGCTGGCCGGGCGCCGGCAGCTGCTGGGCAAGCTCGGCGGGGCCAGACCGGGGGCGATGCCCGGGGGCACGGTCGTCGACACCCGCCTGGTCCAGGACGTGCTCGGCCACCTGCAGCACAGCGGCAAGGCGACGGTGCTGGTCAACGGCAAGCCGGCGCCGCGTACCGTCACCCACCTCAAGCAGGACCTGCTGGCGCAGCTGCGGCAGGCGACGCCGGACGGCCGCGCGCCCACGCTGGCCGAAGAGGACGGCGACACCATCGACCTGGTCGGCATGCTGTTCGACCACGTGATGAAGGACGTGCGCCCCAACAGCCCCGCGGCGGCGCTGCTGGCGAAACTGCAGGTGCCCCTGCTGCGAGTCGCACTGGCGGACAAGGCGTTCTTCACCCGCCAGCAGCATCCGGCCCGGCAGATGCTGAACACCATCGCCGAAACCGGCGTGTACTGGCTCGGCGAGGAAGACGCCGACCAGGTGCTGGTCGGCAAGATGCAGTCGGTCGTCGACCGCACGGTGCGCGATTACGACGGCGACATCGGCCTGTTCAGCAACCTGCTCGAAGACCTCGGCTCGCATATGCAGACGGTGTCGCGCAAGGCGGAGGTCGCCGAGAAGCGCCACGTCGAAGCGGCCCGCGGCAAGGAAAAACTGGCGCTCGCCCGCGAACACGCCGCCACCGTCGTCGAGGGGCTGCTGAAGAAGCAGAACCTGCCGCGGTTCACCCACACGCTGCTCAGCCAGGCCTGGACCGACGTGATGGCGCTGACGGCGCTCCGCCACGGCGAAGACTCCGACCAGTGGCGGCAGCAGCTGGAGATCGCCGAGCGCCTCGTCGCCGTCGCCCGCGCGCCGGCGGGCTCGACGCCGCTGTCGAGCGAAGACGCGCAGGCACTGCGCCAGGAACTGCTGGCGTCGCTGACCCAGGTCGGTTATCACGAGGAAGAGGCCGGCGCGATCGCCCAGCGCCTGGTCGAACCGCAGGTGGGCGTCGACGACGACGCCGCTTCCAGCCGCACCGAGCTGACGATGCGGCTCAAGGCCCGCGCACGCCTGGGCGAGGACCTGGAACAGGCCAAGCGCAAGAAACTCGTGCTGTCGCCGGAAGAACAGGCACGGCTCGAACAGATCAAGCACCTGGCGTTCGGGACCTGGTTCGAATTCACCCTCAACCAGCAGGGCGAGAAGGTCCGCCGCCGGCTCTCGTGGTTCTCGACGGTGACCGGGCACGTGCTGTTCGTGAACCATCGTGGCCAGAAGGTCGGCGAGCACACGCTCGAAGGCCTCGCACGGGCGATGGTGCAGGGGCAGGTGCATGTGGTCGAAGAGGAAAAGGGCACGCTGATCGACCGGGCCTGGAACACGGTGATGGGCGCGCTGCGCACCTTCGCCGGCAGTCCCGCCCCCACGGAGACGCCGTCGCGATGACCGACTACCGCCGCGCCCGCCGCCGCCGGGTCTCCAACATCGAGGTCACGGACACGATGACGGGCCGCGTCATCGGCCACCTGAGCAATCTTTCCGAGACCGGCATGCTGCTGATCCTCGGCGAGCCGGTGGCGGCCGATGGCCTGTTCCAGATGCGCTTCACCCTGCCGCGCGAGAATGCGCCGACACGGCCGGTGGAAGTGGGCGCGCACGAACTCTGGGTCGACGAGGCCGCCGCGCCGGGGCAGGTCTGGACCGGGTTCCGCTTCATCGATGTCTCGCCCGAGGACGTCGCCTACATCCGCGACTGGGTGGATGCGCCCGGCAGCGACTACGTCTGACCCCGGCGCCGCCGCGTTCGGGCCGGCGCTGCCGGCTACGCTGCTGCTGCTGCTCGCGGCGTGCACCCCGTCGCCGGAAACCCGCACCGAGGAACTGCACGTGTTCGGCGCGATCGCCGAACTGCAGCTGCGCGACGCCGATCCGGCCGCCGCGCAGGCGGCGCTGGCGGAAGTGTCGGCCGAACTCGGCAAGCTGCACCGCGAATGGCACGCCTGGGAGACGTCGGACCTGACCCGGATCAACGAGGCCTTCGCCGCCGGCGAACCGGTGCAGGCCCCGGCGTCGGTGGTCGCGCTGATCTCGCGCTCGCTGCCGCTGGCCGAAGCCAGCGAGGGCCTGTTCGACCCGGCGATCGGCGGCCTCGTCGCCGCCTGGGGCTTCCACACCTCGGTATTCCCGGTGGTTTCGCCGGCGCCGAGCAACGAGGCGCTGCAGGCGTGGCGCGCGCACAGGCCGCGGCTGGCCGAGGTGGTCGTCGACGGCAACGTGCTCTCGACCCGCAACCGCAAGGTGCAACTGGATTTCGGCGCGATCGCCGAGGGCATGGCCGCCGAGATCGCCAGCGGCATCCTGCGCCGGAACGGCATCCGCCAGGCGCTGGTGAACCTGGGCGGCGACGTCGTCGCGATCGGCGACGGCGGCGGCGCGCGCTGGCAGGTCGGCCTGCGCGACCCGTTCGGCGGGGTGCTGGGCGGCATCGAGATGCAGGACGGCGACGCCCTGTTCAGTACCGGCAACTACAACAAGTTCCGCACCTCGCCCAGCGGCACCCGCTGGGCGCACATCCTCGATCCGCGGACCGGCTATCCGGCCCGGGGGTCGGCGGCGGTGGTGGTCCTGCATGGCGACCCGGTGCTCGCCGACGCGGCCGCGACGGCGCTGTTCGTCGCCGGCCCCGCCGGCTTCGAACGGATCGCCCGGCGCATGGACGTGCACTGCGCACTGATGATCACCGAGGAAAACGAACTGCTGGTGACGGCGGCGATGGCCGCGCGCGTGACGATGGCGCGCGACCCGGTGGCGCTGGGTCCGCCGATCGACCTGGGCGCCGGCTGCCGCTAGGCCGCCGGGGTCCGGAAGCAGAGCGCCGGCTCGGGCTTGTGGATCGCGAACCCCTGGGCGTAATCCACGCTCAGGCCACGCAGCAGGTCGCGCGCGCGTTCGTCGCCCACCCATTCGGCGATCACCTTCAGTCCCAGCTGGTGGCCGATGTCGGTCACCGCCCGCACGATGGAGTAGCTGACCGGATCGTTCTCGATGTTGCGGATGAAGCTGCCGTCGATCTTCAGGTAGTCCACGGGCAGGTTCTTCAGGTAACCGAACGAAGCCATGCCCGAGCCGAAGTCGTCCAGCGAGAACCGGCAGCCGGCGCCACGCAGCCGCTGCATGAACTCGACCGCCCGCGACATGCTGCTGACGGCCGCCGTCTCGGTGATCTCGAAGCAGATCCGGTGCGCCGGCACGCCGTAGTCCTCGAGCCGCTGCAGCACGAAGTCGGCGAACGTGCTGTCCTCGAACGTCGGCCCCGACAGGTTGATCGCGCACAGCTCCACCGGCTTGCCGGACGGATGCAGGCGGTTGAAGTTGGCGAGCGTGGTGTCCACCACCCAGCGGTCGAGCTGCGGCATCAGGCCGAAACGTTCCGCGGCCGGGATGAACGCGCCCGGCGGCACGAGCCCGCCGGCCTCGTCGCGGAGCCGGATCAGCATCTCCACGTGCACGCCGTGGTCGTCCTCGCCGTCCCAGAGCGGCACCAGTTCCTGGAAATGCAGCAGGAAACGCCCTTCGGTCAGCGCTTCCCGGACCTTGCCCGCCCACTCCATCTCGCTGCGCCGCTGCGCGGTTTCCGAATCGACCGCGGAGAAGAGGTGCACGCGGTTGCGCCCGCGTTCCTTGGCCATGTAGCAGGCGGTGTCCGCCTGCGCGAGGATCGTGCGCAGGCTCAGTCCCGGGCCGGTGAGCATCACCACGCCGATGCTCGCGCTGATCGTGTAGTTGCGCTGTTCCCAGCCGAACATGTAACCGTCGATCTCCTGGCGCAGGCGCTCCGCCATCGCCAGCGCCGTCGCCTCGTGCACGCCCGGAATCAGCACCGCGAACTCGTCGCCGCCCAGCCGCGCCAGCACGCCGCCCGCGGGCACCAGCCCGGGCAGGAGCGCCGCCAGCTGCGTCAGCAGCTGGTCGCCGGCGAAATGGCCGGAGGTGTCGTTGACGAGCTTGAACTGGTCCAGGTCCATGTACAGCAGCGCCCCGGCCGGCGCGCCGGCATCGAGCGCCTCGATCGCGGCGTGCAGCTGCCGCTCGAATTCGCGGCGGTTGAGCAGGCCGGTCAGCGCGTCGTGGCTCGACTGGTAGCTCAACTCTTCGCTGAGCACCCGCAGTTCGGTGGTGTCGTTGGCGACGGCCAGCAGGTGCGGCCGGCCGTCGAGCTCGATGCGCGACACCGACAGGGTCGCCCAGAAGGCGCTGCGGCCCGGCGCGCGCAGCTGCACGGGTTCGTTGACGACGTCGTCGCCGCCTTCCGCCATCGCGCGGATCTCCTCGCGCAGGCGCGGATCGTCGGCGATCAGCTCCGCCAGCACCGCCTCGCTGCCGTCGGCCTCGAGCGCGAACCGGTCGCGGCATGCCTGGTTGGCGTACACGACCCGGCCGGACTCCGCGTCGGCCAGCAACACCAGCGCCGGCAGCAGCTCGTTGAGCGCGCGGAAGCGCTCCTCGCTTTCGCGATAGCGCGCCGACATGCCCTCCGCCAGCGCCAGCGCGCGCGAGCGGGTCCCCGCCAGCGACCAGGCCAGCGCCGCCAGCAGCAGGCTGGCCAGCAGGCCCGACCCCGCCGTCAGCGCCGGCGGCCACAGCCAGGCGCCCGCCACGGGCAGCGCCCGCGCCTGCAGGCGCCAGATGCGGCTGCCGTAGCGCACGTCGCGGACGAACACGTCGCCCGCCGGCACGGCCGGCTCCGGGCCGCTCGAGTAGAGCGGCAATCCGACGGTGCCGGCGAAATCGGTGGCGGTCAGATGGAAGGTCTCGCGCGACTCTTCTGGCAACGCGTCCTCGATCAGCCGGCCGACCCGGAACGACACCGCGATCGAGCCGCGCTCGCGCGCGCGGCGCTCGCCGACGGTGTCCGGAAGGGTGCCCGGATCGAACACCGGCAACCGGATCGTGATGCCGTCGTTCGGTCCCGGCATGCCCTGCCGCTGGATCAGCTGGAAGGGTGCGGACATCACCGGCTGGTCCGAATCGCGGGCGAACCAGGCCGCCCGCAGGTTCTCCGGCTGGGTGGTGATGTCCAGCCCGATCAGGCGGTCGTTGCCCAGCAGCGGCGCCACCAGCGTCGTCGGATAACGCACGGCGCCGTCGTCGCGGACCACGCGCTCGGCGTAGGCGATCGCCTGCAGGCTGGGGAATTGTTCGCGCGGGCGCAGGTTGTCGTGCATCGCCTCGAATTCGACCGGCGTGACCTGCTCGGACGACAGGAACAGCGCCTGCACGGAACGCACCAGCAGGCCGCAGGTCTGCAGCTGCCGCTCGACCGAGTCGAAGCTGCGTTCGGCGAGCCGTTCCAGCCGCGTATGTTCCTCGCGCCCGTGCGCGCGCGCATGCATCGCGGCCGCAAGGGACGTGACCCCCAGGCCGAGGACGAGCGCCAGCAGGCTCCACATCCAGGGTGGGCGGCCCAGGAACCCGGGCCTTTCGCGTCCTTTACTGTCCACCAAGCACTCCTGCGCAACGCGGGTTTGCGGCAGAATCCGGACTTTCCCCCGGGGCACCGCCATGGCCGTATCCACTCTATATCGCGCCCACCTCGAAACGATCAAGACGCGCGCGGACAAGGCACTCGCAAAGGGCGGATTCGATCATCTCGTCGTCGCGTCCGGCGTGGAGAAGTTCGAGTTCCTCGACGACCGTCCCTATCCGTTCAAGCCCAACGCGCAGTTCAAGGCCTGGGTGCCGCTGACCCGGCATCCGCAGTGCTGGATCGCCTACACCCCGGGACGCCGCCCGGTAATGGTCTATTACCAGCCCGACGACTACTGGCATGTGCCGCCGTCGGCGCCGGAAGGGGTCTGGGTCGAGGAGTTCGACATCCGGGTCATCAGCGCCGCCGACGAGGCGGCGAAACACCTTCCTACGACCGGAAGGTCGGCGATCCTCGGCGAACCCGATGCCGCGCTGCCCGGTTTCGTGCCCAACAACCCCCAGGTCGTGCTCGATTACCTGCACTTCCATCGCGCCTTCAAGACCCCGTACGAACTCGACCGGATGCGCGCCGCCCAGCGCCGCGCCGTGCCGGGCCACCTCGCGGCGCGCGAGGCCTTCCGTGCCGGCGCGTCGGAACTGCAGGTGCATGCCGCTTACCTTGCGGCGACCGGGCATACCGACCTCGACCTGCCGTACACCAACATCGTCGGCCTGAACCAGCACGCGGCGACGCTGCATTACCAGTTCAAGGACGCCGCCGCGCCGGCGCAGTCGCGCTCGCTGCTGATCGACGCCGGCGCCGAAGTCGACGGGTACGCCTCCGACATCACCCGCACCTGGGGTGACGGCGACGGCCTGTTCGAACGCCTGGTCGCGGCGGTCGACGACGAGCAGCAGGCGCTCTGCGGCAAGGTGCGCGCCGGCACCGACTACCGCGACCTGCACCTGGAATGCCATCTGCGCCTGGGCGGCGTGCTGCGCAGCCTGGGCATCGTCGACATGGACCCGGGCGACATGCTCGCCCAGGGCGTCACCTCGACGTTCTTCCCGCACGGCCTGGGCCATCCGATCGGCCTGCAGGTGCACGACGTCTCCGGCTTCGTCGACGAGGACGGCGCCCTGATCCCGCGCCCCGACGGCCACCCCTACCTGCGCATGACCCGCACGCTCGGCCCGGGCATGGTGGTCACGATCGAACCCGGCCTCTACTTCATCCCGACGCTGCTGAAGAAGCTCAAGGCCACGCCGCAGGCCAGGCACGTCGACTGGGATGTCGTCGAGAAGCTGCTGCCATTCGGCGGCGTCCGCATCGAGGACGAGGTCCACTGCACCGACGGCGCGCCCGAGAACCTGACCCGCGACGCCTTCGCCGCCGCGGGTTGAGCCCTCGCATGTCACCAAGAACTTCGTTCCGCCTGATCGCGGCCACTTTATTGCTCGGCGTCATCTCGCCCAGTGCGACAGCCGCCTCTGGATGCGGCGGGCTCGATATTCCGGTGACGACGATGCCGGACCGTAGCTGGATCGAGTCGGACCATCCTCTGTACGTATTCGACGACGAAGGCAGGTTCGTGCAGCGCGGTCTCGACGAGCGCGAGTCCGTCGTCATTTCCGACCGTCTCCCGCGTTACTCCCGTCACGACCAGTCATCCGATCGTCGCTGGCTGCTCTACAACGCGGACGCCGTCACGCTGTTCGATCTTCGAACCGGAGCGAGCCGCGCGCTGACCGTCCCGGAGGAACGACCGATCGCCGGCGTCGACAACTACGGGTGGCGGTCGTTCTCACCCGACAGCCGTTGGCTCTCGGTGGGATTCGACCTTTACGAATTGCCGACGAATCGATGGACGGCGATCGACCAGCCACCCGCGGAGTTGCTGGCCGGACTCGACCGGTTCGTGACCGCCTACTGGTCGGCCGACGGCAATTCACTGTTCATCAAGGGTTTCGACGACGCGAACGACCCGGTGTTTCTCGAATATTCCCCGATACCGAACGGCCGGTGGAGAAGCGTCGAGTCGCCCGATGACCAGGGCCAACTGCCGACGTTGGTTCGCGAAGGCGTCGAGATCGAGCTGGCTCGCGACGCGCACCCGGAATCCCACTCGCTTTATCCCGAACGCCGCACGTCGGACGGACGCCGGACCGCGAAGGTCGACGACGAGTTCCGGCTCGTCGTGACGAGCGCCGGGGGCCCCAGTTTCACGGCAGCCACCGGCCGCTACGACGAGTGCGAAGGCGTCACGATAGGCATCCACGGTTGGGTAGAAGACCGCTATCTGCTCTATTCGATCGGCAACGTTCCCTATGTATCCGACGCCCAGACGGGCAAACAGGCCCTGCTTTTCGACGAAGAGACGAAATTCCCCCTTTTCTTCTGGTGAGCAACCCCACACCTTCCCGGCGCAAGGGAATGCCGGCAAAGCGCTGATTTGGTAGGATTTGCGGCCTTCCCGCCCCCATTTCGCCCGGCCCCATGCCGGGCTTCGAGCATTCCCAATGGACAAGAGCTTCGAGCCGCAGACCTTCGAGACCAAGTGGTACGACCACTGGGAGCGCACCGGCTGCTTCAAGCCGTCGGGCACGGGTCCGGCCTACACGATCATGCTGCCGCCGCCGAACGTCACCGGCACGCTGCACATGGGCCACGCGTTCCAGCACACGCTGATGGACGCGCTGGTGCGCTACCACCGGATGAAGGGCTTCGACACGCTGTGGCAGGTCGGTACCGACCATGCCGGCATCGCCACCGAGATGGTGGTTTCGCGCAACCTGGCGATCGAGGGCAAGGGCGAGACCCGCGATTCGCTCGGCCGCGAGAAGTTCATCGAGAAGGTCTGGGCCTGGAAGCAGACGTCGGGCGACACGATCACCCGGCAGATGCGCCGCATGGGCGCGTCGGGCGACTGGAGCCGCGAGCGCTTCACGATGGACGAGGGCCTGAGCCGCGCGGTGGTCGAGACCTTCGTGCGGCTGTACGAGCAGGGCCTGATCTACCGCGGCCAGCGCCTCGTGAACTGGGACCCGGTGCTGAAGACGGCGATCTCCGACCTCGAGGTCGTCAGCGAGGAGGAGGACGGCAAGCTGTGGTCGATCCGCTACCCGCTCGCGGACGGCGCGACCTACGAACACGTCGAGCACGACGCCGACGGCGTGGAGACGCTGCGCGAGGTCCGCGACTATCTGGTCGTCGCGACCACGCGCCCGGAGACCATGCTCGGCGATACCGCCGCGATGGTGCATCCCGAGGACGCGCGTTATGCGGGCCTGGTCGGCAGGGCCGTGCGGCTGCCGTTGAGCGATCGCGACATCCCCGTCATCGCCGACGACTACGTCGACCGCGCGTTCGGCACCGGCGTCGTCAAGGTCACGCCGGCGCACGACTTCAATGACTACGCGGTCGGCCAGCGCCACGGCCTGCCGCTGATCAACATCCTGACGCCCGACGCGGCGATCAATGCGAACGCGCCGGAAAAGTACCGTGGCCTGGACCGCTTCGCCGCGCGCAAGCTCGTGCTCGCCGACCTGGAGGCCGCCGGCCTGCTGGTCGAGGAGAAGAAGCACAAGCTGCAGGTGCCGCGCGGCGACCGCACCGGCCAGGTGATCGAGCCGTACCTCACCGACCAGTGGTTCGTGAAGATGGACACGCTGGCGGCGAAGGGCCTGGAGCTGGTCGAGTCCGGCAAGGTGCGCTTCGTGCCCGAGAACTGGATCAACACCTACCGGCACTGGATGGGCAACATCCAGGACTGGTGCATCAGCCGCCAGCTCTGGTGGGGCCACCGCATCCCGGCCTGGTACGACGAGGCCGGCAAGGCCTACGTCGGCCTCGACGAGGGCGAGGTGCGCCGCCGCTTCGAACTGGGCGACGGCGTCGCCCTGCGCCGCGACGACGACGTGCTGGAAACCTGGTTCAGTTCGGCGCTGTGGTCGCACAGCACGCTCGGCTGGCCGGATGAGCAGGCGATGGCGCAGCTGGATTTCGCCAAGCGGCTGCCGACGTCGGTGCTCGTCACCGGTTTCGACATCATCTTCTTCTGGGTCGCCCGGATGATCATGATGACCGAGCACTTCACCGGCGAGGTGCCGTTCAAGGACGTCTACATCACCGGCCTGGTGCGCGACAAGGACGGGCAAAAGATGTCCAAGTCCAAGGGCAACATCCTCGATCCGATCGACCTGATCGACGGCATCAGCGCCGATGCGCTGGTCGCCAAGCGCACCACCGGGCTGATGAAGCCGACCGACGCGCCGAAGATCGAGAAAGCGACGCGCAGGGAGTTCCCCGACGGCATCCCGGCCTTCGGCGCCGACGCGCTGCGCTTCACCTTCGCGTCGCTGGCCACGCACGGCCGCGACATCAAGTTCGACCTGCAGCGCTGCGAGGGCTACAAGAACTTCTGCAACAAGCTGTGGAACGCCGCCCGCTTCGCGCTGATGAACTGCGAGGGCTTCTCCGCCGCCGGCACGCCGGTGCCCCGCACCGACGCCGAACGCTGGATCCTCGACCGCCTGCAGCACACGCTGCGCGCCACCGAGCGCGCGATCGCCGACTACCGCTTCGACCAGGCGGCGCAGGCGCTGTACGAGTTCGCCTGGAACGAATACTGCGACTGGTTCCTGGAACTGGCCAAGCCGGCATTGACCGGCGGGGACCGCGACGCCGCCGACAGCACCCGCCACACCCTGCTGTACGTGCTCGAGGCGCTGCTGCGCGCCCTGCATCCGCTGGTGCCGTTCGTCACCGAGGAGATCTGGCACGCGGTGGCGCCGAAACTCGGCATCGCCGGCGACAGCATCAGCACGCAGCCCTGGCCCGAGGCCGACGCCGCGCTCGAATCGACCGACGCCGCGACCGACATCGAGTGGCTCAAGGCGGTCGTCACCGCGCTGCGTTCGATCCGCAGCCAGCTGGGCGTGGCGCCATCGCGGTCCGTGCCGCTGCTGCTGCGCGGCGGCGAACCCGACGATCGTGCGCGCGTGCAGAAGCATTCCGAGTCGCTGACCTTCCTGGCGCGGCTGGCCTCGATCGAACACCTCGAGGGCGAGGCCCCCGCGGCTGCCGCCGCGGTGGTCGGCGAGCTGACGCTGCTGATCCCGCTCGAGGGACTGGTCGACCTGGGCGCCGAGAAGGCGCGACTGGACAAGGAACTGGCGCGCATCGCCGCCGAGATCGGCAAGTGCGAGGCCAAGCTCGGCAGCGAGACGTTCGTGCGCAACGCCCCGGCGGCAGTGGTCGAGCAGGAGCGGGCGCGGCTGGCGGACTGGGGCAGCCAGCTGGCGGCGCTGAGGGCCCAGCGCGGGAAACTCTAGGTGTCCGGTTTCAGAAGCTCGATCGCCATCACGATCGCATCCTCCCGCCCCTTCGCCGCCGGGTAGTAGTTCGGCCGCAGGCCGATCTCGTTGAAGCCCTCGGCGCGATACAGGTTGATCGCGCCGGGATTCGACGGCCGCACCTCCAGGAACACCTGGCCGGCGCCGTGCCAGCGCGCCAGGTCGATCATCCGCCGCAGCAGCCGGCGGCCGTGGCCGCGGCCCTGGTATTCGGGGGCGATGCACAGGTTCAGCAGGTGCGCCTCGCCGGCGGCGGCGCTGAGCACCGAGAAGCCGATCAGGTTGGCGCCCGATTCCAGCACCCAGCACTGGTGCCCGGCGCGCAGGCAGTCGCGGAAGATGCCGGGCGTCCACGGGAAGACATAGGCGCGCTTCTCGACCTCCGACACCGTCTCGACGTCGGTCTGCCGCATCGGCCGCAGCTGAGTGGCGTCGGCGACCCGCGCGTTCATGTTCAGCGCCTGCGCAGCGCCCGCAGCCGCGCCCACAGCGCCCGCTTGGCCTGGGCGCTGGCGCGCAGCTGGTCCAGCGGCGGCAGCGCCAGCCCGGACAGGTCGCGGCCACCGGCGGCACGGCGCAGCGCCTGCATCAGCGGGTGGGCCGGATCGGGCGCGCGGACGTCGCGATAGAGCGTGTAGCCCATCGCTTCCAGCATCGCCTGCTGGCCGGGATTCCAGGTCATGCGGCCGCCGTCCGTCGCCGCAGCCTGCCCCACAGCCAGTACGCCGGGCCGGAGATCGCGTACACCGAGGCGATCACCAGCAGGCCCTTGGCCTGGGTGATGAACAGCCCGGCGATGAGCAGCACGATCGCCAGCGGCACGATGAACGGCACGCGGTCGCTGCGCGGCAGGCCCTTGAAGCTGAAATACCGCAGCCGGCTGACCATCAGCAGGCCGGCGGCGACCGTCACCGCCATCGCCATCCAGCGCAGGCCCGGGCCGCTGAATCCGAATCCGTTCATCGCCCACACGAACGACACGACGAGGCCGGCCGCGGCGGGACTGGCGAGGCCGATGAACCAGCGCTTGTCGACCGATCCGACCTGGGTGTTGAAGCGGGCCAGCCGCAGCGCGGCGCAGGCCGCATACAGGAACGCCGCGGCCCAGCCGACCTTCGCCAGCAGCGGCCCGTCGGCGCGGAAGCCGACCAGTGCCCAGTGGTACATCACCAGCGACGGCGCCATGCCGAAACTCACGAGGTCGGCGAGCGAGTCGTACTGCACGCCGAATTCGCTGGTGGTGCCGGTGAGCCGCGCCACCCGCCCGTCCAGGCCGTCGAACAGGCCAGCCACCAGCACGGCGATGCAGGCGTTCTCGAAATTGCCGCTGGCTGCTGCCAGGATCGCGTAGAAACCGGAAAACAGCCCGCCGGTGGTCAGCAGATTGGGCAGCAGATAGATGCCGCGGTTGCGCTCCCGCGCGGGCTCGTCCTGGGGTTCCATGCGCGCAGTGTAGCGGCTGCACCCGGCGGCCCATAGAAGACGCCGCGCAGCGTCTCCTGAACCGGGGGCGAGCCCCGGTCGCGGGCGCCTTGCGGGCCGACGGGGGCGGTGGTAACAAGGCTTACCGCCGCCCCCCGGAACCGCCCCGATGAAGCGCCCGATCCTGCTCCTCGCCCTGTCTGCCGTGGTCTTCGCCGCTTCCGTCGGCGCCGAGGAGACCACGATCTATCGCACGAAGAACGCCGACGGCACCTACAGCTACTCGCAGACCGCCACCGAGGGCGCCGAGGCCCGTGTCGTGCATTCCAGCGGCGCGTCGACGACGGTCGAGCCGGCGACGACGGCGGGGGCGCCCGTCGCCGACGAGATCGGCGCCGGCGACACCGCCGCCAGGACCGCCGCGGCCCGCGAGGCCTGCGAAACCGCCACCGCCAACCTCGCCGTGTTCGATTCCGGGCAGCCGGTCGGCCGCGAGGGTGCCGACGGCAGCGCCGTGCCGCTGACCGCCGAAGAGACCGCGGCCGCCCGCGCCGAGGCGACCCGCCGCGTCGCGGCCTACTGCGGCGACAAGTCCGGCAACTGACCCGCACCGGGAACCCGCGCCCGGCCGCGCCGCGCACGCGGCGGGCGATGGCGGCGTCGGCCGGTACAATGGCCGACCCTCACCCGCCCCCGGTTGCCCGATGCGCCTGTCCCGCTTCCACCTCAACACCAGCAAGGAAACCCCGGCCGACGCCGAGGTGGTCAGCCACCAGCTGATGCTGCGCGCGGGCATGATCCGCAAGCTCGCCGCCGGCCTGTACACGTGGAGCCCGCTGGGCCTGCGCGTGCTGCGCAAGGTCGAACAGGTCGTGCGCGAGGAAATGAACGCCGCCGGCGCGATCGAGATGCTGATGCCTTCGATCCAGCCGCGCGAGCTGTGGGAGGAGACCGGGCGCTGGCAGAAGTTCGGGGGCCAGCTGCTGAAGATCCGCGACCGCAAGGACGCCGAGTTCTGCTACGGCCCCACGCACGAGGAAGTGATCACCGACTTCGCCCGCAACGAGCTGCGCTCCTACAAGCAGCTGCCGGTCAACTTCTACCAGATCCAGACCAAGTTCCGCGACGAGATCCGCCCGCGCTTCGGCGTGATGCGCGCGCGCGAGTTCCTGATGAAGGATTCGTACAGCTTCCACGTCGGCCAGGACAGCCTGGCGCAGACCTACCAGGCGATGTACGACGCCTATTCGCGCATCTTCACCCGCCTGGGCCTGAAATTCCGCGCGGTCGCCGCCGACACCGGCGCGATCGGCGGCAGCGCCTCGCACGAGTTCCACGTGCTCGCGGATTCGGGCGAGGACGCGATCGTCTTCTCCGACGGCAGCGGATACGCCGCCAACGTCGAGATGGCCGAAGCCGTCGCGCCGGCCGCGCGGGCCGCCGCCGGCGAGGCGATGCACGACGTCGTGACGCCGTGGCAGCGCACCTGCGAGGACGTCGCCAAGCTGATGGGCATCCCGCTCGCGCGCACGGTGAAGTCGCTGGCGCTGGTCGGCGAACAGGGCTTCGTGCTGGCGCTGGTGCGCGGCGACCACGTCGTCAACGAGATCAAGCTGGCCAAGCTGCCGGGGCTGGCCGACTACCGGCTCGCCACGGAGGCCGAGATCGCCGACACGCTGGGCACCGAGCCCGGCTTCATCGGCCCGGTCGCGCCGCTGAAGGACATCACGGTGATCGCCGACCGCACCGTCGCGGCGATGGCGGATTTCGTCGTCGGCGCCAACCGCAAGGGCTTCCACCTGGCCGGCGTGAACTGGGGTCGCGACCTGCCCGAGCCGGCGCAGGTGGCCGACATCCGCAACGCGGTCGAGGGCGACCCGTCGCCCGACGGCCACGGCACGCTGCACATCGCCCGCGGCATCGAGGTCGGGCACGTGTTCCAGCTCGGCCAGAAGTACGCCGAGGCGCTGGGCGCGACCGTGCTCGATGCCGAGGGGTCCCGCCAGGTCATGCACATGGGCTGCTACGGCATCGGCGTGTCGCGCATCGTCGCCGCGGCGATCGAGCAGAACTTCGATGCGGCCGGCATCGTCTGGCCGGAACCGATGGCGCCGTGGCAGGTCGCGGTCTGCGTGATCAACCCGAAGAACGACCCGGCCGTCGACGCGGCGGCCGAGGCGCTCCACGCCGAGCTGGTGGCCGCCGGCGTCGACGCGGTGCTCGACGACCGCGGCCTGCGCGCCGGGCAGATGTTCGCCGACATCGAGCTGATCGGCATCCCGCACCGGGTGGTGGTCTCGGGCCGGGGCCTGGAAGCCGGCACGTTCGAATACCGCGCCCGCAACGCCGACGCCAACGAGAACCTCGACCGCGCCGCCCTGGACGCCAGGCTCGGCATCGGCTGACCCGGGTCCGCGCCGATCGCCGACGTCGGGCCCGGCATTCGCCGGGCCCTTCTTTTGTCGGCGCGGCCCCATGCGGCTAACATCATGGCAATCCGGCGCCGCCGAACCCCACGAGGACACTCCGATGCCCATCGATATCAACGGCCTTTCCGCCCGGGAACTGCAGGCGCTGATCGCCAAGGCGAAGCAGCGCGAGAAGTCCCTGGCCAAGCGCAAGCCGCTCGCCGCGGTGCGCAGCAAGATCGTCTCGATGGCGAAGGCTGAGGGTTACAGCGTCGACGAACTGTTCGGCACGGCCCGCATGGTGCGCGAGAAGGCCGGCGTCTCGACGAAGAAGGCACCGGCGAAGAAGTCGGTGCAGAAGGGCGTCAAGGTCGAGCCCAAGTACCGGCATCCGGACACCGGCGCCACCTGGGCCGGCCGCGGCATGGCGCCCAAGTGGCTGTCGGCCGAGCTGGCCAAGGGCCGCAAGCTCGAAGACTTCCTGATCAACCGCTGACCCCGCCCGCACGAGGAATGAAGATGATCACGATCTCGACGAAGGATGGCGCGGCCCTGGGCAGCATCGGCGAGGCCGACCTGCAGATCCTGGTCGACCAGTTCGAGGAGGAAAGCTCCACGGACACCGACTACTGGGTCTGCGAGGCCACCGTGCAGATGCTCGAGGGCGCCGGCGCCAGCCCGGCCTTCGTGGCGATGCTGCGCAAGGCCATCGGCGGCGGCGAAGGGGCCGACATCGTCTGGTCGCGGGGCTGACCCCGCCGGTCAGATGTTGCGGCGCGACGGCAACAGCAGGTTGCCGAACAGCAGCCCGGCCACCAGCGCGATCAGCGCCGACACCAGGGCGAACGCGGTGTCCAGGCCGAGGAAGACGTCGCGCTCCATCACGAAGTTCAGGCTCCGGAAGCCCACCGAGCCGGGCACCAGCAGGATGATGCCCGGCACGCGCACCAGCGCCCCGGGGCGGTTGGCGACGCGGCCGTAGAGGTTGCTGGCGGCCGCCACGCCCATGCCCGCCAGGAACGCGCCGCCGGCGAATCCGTCGCTGGCCAGCCCGAGCCATTCGCCGCCCAGGCGCGTCAACGCGTAACCGAACAGCACCGACGCCATCACCAGCGGGTAATCGCGCGCCGACGCCCGGAACAGCACGGCGAACGCATAGGCGGCCACCAGCAGCGCGGCGATCTCGCCCAGCGGGGTCGGCGGCACCGGCGCGGCCTCCATCGGCGTCCAGCCGAGCAGGCGCACGCCCTGCATCGCCGCGACGGTGCCGAAGGTCAGCTTGAGCAGGATCATCATCGCGCCGGCGAAGCGCGCGGTGCCCGACACCAGCTGCTGGCTGGACAGCTCGCTGACCGCGTTGGTCAGCATCAGCCCCGGCATCAGCACGATCAGCGAGGCGACGATCACCGTCTTGAGCGACAGCGGCTCGATGAACGTGGCGACGGCGGCCGCGAGCAGGGTCGCCACCAGCGCCGCGATCGCCTCCAGCGCCTCGGTCAGCCGGGGCCGGTTGCCCGCCAGCACGTACAGCACGCCGATCAGCAGGCCGATGGCGCCGGCGGTGACCACGTCGGCCACGCCCGAGCCGAGCAGGCCCGCGACGGCCGCCGCCGACAACCCGAAGCTCAGCGCCGACAGCACGCTGGAGCGCCGCGAGGGCGGCCGGTCGAGCGCCAGCAGCGCCAGGTGCCCCGCGGCCGGGTCGAGCTTGCCGGCGAGCACGTCCTCGGCGATCGCGTCGGTCGCCGCGAGCCGGCCCAGGTTCTGTTCGCCGGGCTCCAGGCGGATCACCCGGGTGATGCCGTTCTGCTGGCCGCGCACCGGATCGGCGAAGCTCAGGATCAGCCCGGTCGGGTTGGACCACACCTCGCAGTCGAGCCCGAGCCGGTGGGCGACGCCTTCCACGGCGCCCTCGAGGCGCTGCGCGGTGGTGCCGTAGGCGTGCAGGCGCGAGGCCAGTTCGGCGACGAAACCGGCCTGGGCCTCGTAGGTCGCCTGGCTGGTCAGGACGGGAGCGTTCATCGCGCGCAAGCATAACCGCGACAGCCCCGGAAGCGGCGTGCAGGCCGCATTCACTCGCCGCCGCCTCCCGTGCCGGCTATCCTCGGCGGGGCTGCATTCCGCGCCCGATCCACCGAGGATGTTCCTGTCGGATGAGCGAACCACCGAGCATCGAACCCAGCGACACCCACCCGGGCGTGCTCGTGGCCCGCGGCGAGTGGACCCTGGCGCATTCGCGGGACATGCTCGCGCTGCTCGAGGGGGCACCCGACGGCGCCGAGGACATCGACGGCCGCGACATCAGCCGGCTGGATTCGGCCGGGGCGATGATCCTGTCGCGCTATGCGGTCAAGGTCGGCCTCGGGCTGGCCACGGTCGAGGTCAAGCCACAGTTCCAGCCGCTGACGGGCACCGTGCAGTCGATCTGCGAGAATCCGCCGCGCGTGCGCCACGAGGGCTTCGGCTTCAAGGACATGCTGGCCCGGATGGGCTTCGCGGTGGACGACTACACGCACGAGTTCCTCGCGCTGGTCGGTTTCCTCGGTCTGACGCTGAAGACGGCGCTGTCGGTCGTGCTCAAGCCGTCGCGCCTTCGCATCACCCCGACCGTGCACCACATGGAACAGGTCGGCCTGGACGCGGTACCGCTGGTGATGCTGCTCAGCTTCATGGTCGGCGCGGTGATCGCCTTCCTCGGCGCGACCGTGCTGCGCGACTTCGGCGCCGAGATCTTCGTCGTCGAACTGGTCGGCATCGCCTTCCTGCGCGAGTTCGCCGTGCTGCTGACCGCGATCCTGCTCGCCGGCCGCACCGCCAGCGCGTTCACCGCCCAGATCGGCGCGATGCAGTCGGGCGAGGAGATCGACGCGATCCGCACTCTCGGCCTGGACCCCATCGAGCTGCTGGTGCTGCCGCGCCTGTTCGCCCTGCTGCTGATGCTGCCGCTGCTGACGTTCCTGGCGATGATCGCCGGCATCCTCGGCGGCATGGCGGTGTCGATCGGCAGCCTGGACATGACGGCCGAGATGTTCGTGACCCGCCTGCACGACACCCTCGAGGTGCGGCATTTCTGGGTCGGCCTGTCGAAGGCGCCGATCTTCGCCGTGGTGATCGCCCTGATCGGCTGCCTCGAAGGCTTCCAGACCCAGGGCACGGCGCAGTCGGTCGGCGAGCGAACCACGTCCAGCGTCGTGCAGACGATCTCGCTGGTGATCCTGCTGGACGCGTTCGCGGCGCTGTTCTTCATGGAGATGGACGTCTGAACGCCGTGCAGTCCGCCGCCGAGTCCGCCACCGGCGTCGCCGACGACGCGCCGGCGATCCGCGTGCGCGGGCTCGGCAACAGCTTCGGCACCCAGGTCGTGCACGAGAACCTGGACCTGGACGTGATGCGCGGCGAGATCATCGGCGTCGTCGGCGGCTCGGGCACCGGCAAGTCGGTGCTGATGCGGGCGATCCTCGGCCTGCGGGAACCGCAGGGCGGCACGATCGAGGTGCTCGGCGTCGACGCGCTCAGCGACAAGGCGCGCGAGGCCGGCATCATCGAGCGCAATACCGGCGTGCTGTACCAGAACGGCGCGCTGTTCTCGTCGCTGTCGGTGGCCGAGAACGTCTCGGTACCGCTCAAGGAACACTATCCCGACCTGCCGCTGGACCTGGTGCACGACCTGGCGATGCTGAAGATCCGCATGGCCGGCCTCGGCGAGGACGCCGGCGCCAAGCTGCCGTCGCAGCTGTCGGGCGGCATGCGCAAGCGCGCCGGCATCGCCCGGGCGCTGGCGCTCGACCCCGCCCTGCTCTTCCTCGACGAACCCACCGCCGGCCTCGACCCGATCGGCGCGGCCGCATTCGACGAGCTGATCCGGACGCTGCAGAAGGCCCTGGGCCTGACGGTGTTCCTGATCACCCACGACCTCGACACCCTGTACAGCATCTGCGACCGCGTCGCGGTGCTGGCCGACAAGCGCGTGCTGATCGCCGCGCCGCTCCCGGAGGTCGAGAAGTTCGACCATCCCTGGGTGCAGGAATATTTCCACGGTCCGCGCGGACGCGCCGCGCAGACCGCCCGGGCCAAGGAGGCTTGATCATGGAAACCCGTGCCAACCACGTGCTGATCGGCGCGTTCACGCTGGCGGTGTGCCTGGCCGCGGTGCTGTTCGCGCTGTGGGCCGCCAAATACACCACCGAGAAGTCGTACGGCGAGTACGACGTCGTCTTCCAGGAAGCCGTCACCGGCCTCAGCGTCGGCAGCCAGGTGCTCTATTCGGGCATCAGCGTCGGCGCCGTGCGCACGCTGTCGCTGATGAAGGACGACCCGCGCAAGGTGGTCGCCCGCATCCGCCTGAACGCCGACACGCCGGTGAAGACCGACACGCGCGCCAAGCTCACCGTCACCGGACTCACCGGCACCACGGTGATCCAGTTGACGGGCGGCAGCCCGGGCGCGCCGATCCTCGAAGGCGCCCGCGGCCGCCGCGACGAGGTGCCGGTGATTCCCAGCGAGCCGTCGGCGCTGCAGAACATCGCCGCCACCGCCAGCGAGATCGTCGACCGCGTCAACCTGCTGCTCAGCGACAAGAACGTCGAGAAGGTCACCCGGATGATCAACCAGCTCGAGGAGGTCACGGGCACGCTCGCCGGCGAGAAGCAGCAGATCGCCGAACTGCTGCGCAGCGCCCGCGCCGCCGCCGAGAAGCTCGACAAGACGCTGGCCAGCGCCGACCGCACGATCACCAACCTCGACGAAGGCCTCGTGCAGGAACTGCCGGCGCTGGTGGCCAAGCTCGACCGCACGCTGACGTCGCTCGAGTCGGCCGGCAAGAGCGCCGACGGCATCCTGACCGACAACCGCGAGGCGATCGGCGAGTTCGCCCAGGACGGCCTGGGCCAGGTCGGCCCGACGATGCGCCAGCTGCGCTCGCTGATCCGCGAGCTCGACGGCCTGGCCGAGCGGATGGAAGGCAATCCCGCCGGCTTCCTGCTTGGCAAGGAAAAACCCGAGGAGTTCGAACCATGAGCCGTCTTCCCGTCGCCCTGCTGGGCCCCGCGTGCGCGCTGCTGCTGGCGGGCTGCGGCTCGCTCGGCGGTCCCGAGGTCAAGGTGCAGGTGTATGCGCCGGAAACGGCCGTGCGGCCCGACCCGTCGTGGCCGCACGCCGACTGGCAGCTGGCGGTGGGCACGCATGCCGCCAACCAGATGCTCGACTCGGCCAAGATCGCCGTGCGCCCGACACCCAACGAGCTGCAGAACTACAAGGGCGCCGCCTGGGCCGACACCGCGCCGGAGCTGCTGCAGACCAGCGTCGTCGAGGCGTTCGAGGACTCCGGGAAGATCGTCTCGGTCACCCGCGTCGGCGGCGGCAGCCGCGGCGATTTCGGCCTGCTGATGGAAGTGCGCGCGTTCGAGACCGACTACCGCGCCGGCGCGCCCGAGGCGGTGATCGAGATCCAGGCGCGGCTGGTCGATTTCCGCGGCGACGGCGTCAGCACGAAACGCTTCCGCCACGCGGTGGCGGGCGCGACGCCCGAGGTGCCGGCGATGGTGGTCGCGTTCGGCGAGGCGATGTCCGCGGTCAGCCGCGACGTCGTCGGCTGGACGCTGGTCGAGGGCAACCGGCTGCGGGCGATGCGGGCGGCCGACGGGAAGAAATGATCAGTCCCGCCTGACGATCCGCCGGAACGTCAGGTTGATGCGCGGCGGCACCGGCTTGGCGGTGCGCGGCAGCGCATGCTGCCAGTTCGCCTGGGTGTCGCCGGCCATCAGCAGCAGGCTGCCGTGCGCGAGGGCGATCGCCGGCTTCCCGGGCGCTGGCGGCGATCCCGACCCGTGCGACGGCGACGTCTGCGCGGGTCGCGCCGGTCCGCGCGCCGACGAGGCGCGGCGGCGGAACACGAAGCGCCGCGGCCCCCCCAGGCTCACCGAAGCGATCACCGGCCGTGGCCCGAGCTCCGGCTCGTCGTCGCTGTGCCAGCCCATGCAGTCGCCGCCGTCGCGATAGAGATTGGCGAGCACGCTGTTGAATTCGACACCGGCCGCAGCCGACACCCGCTCGCGGATCGGCGCCAGCGCCTGCGGCCACGGGTTCGGTTCGAAGCGCGTGCGCGAATACACATAACCCGTGCCCGGATCGCCGATCCAGCAGCTCAACCGCGGCGAATCCACCTCGCGCCCGAACATCCGGATCCGGTGCACGTCCCAGGCCACCTGCGCCATCAGCGCATCGAACAGCGCGTCGGCCTCGGCGCGCGGAAGCCACGCCGGCGCGTAGCGCACGTCGGCGGCGGGCATCACGAGGGTTTCGAAGCGGGCGCCGGCTCCGGGCGATGTCGGGCTCACGCGGGCAGCACGCGCCTCATTCCCCGGTATCGGCGACCGACGCGATGATCTGGCCCAGTTCGAGCAGGCGCAGGTCGCTGCCGGGTTCGCCGACCAGCTGCAGGCCGAGGCCGCCGGGCAGCGGCAGGCTCAGCGCCGGACAGCCGGCGAGCGACGCCAGCGCGGTCAGGTCGGCGAGGTTGTGCGGCTCGTCGGCGCCGAAGGCCGGTGGCGGCGTCGCCACGGTCGGCAGCAGCAGCACGTCGTACTGTTCGAACAACCGGCGCACGCGGACGATGTGGTCGTCCAGGCGGCGGTTGGCGGCGGCATGGTCGGCCGCGCTCTTGCGGGTCGCGAATTCCAGCAGCCCGCGCAGGTGTGCCGACGCCCCGTCGAGGCGCGCCCCGTGCGCGGCGAGGATCTCGGCTTCCATCAGCAGCAGCGCCGCGCGTCGCGACGCGGCGACATCCAGCGGCGAGATGTCCAGCGCCACCGGCAGCGCGCTGCCGAACACCGGCGCCACGCGTGCCATCACCGCGCTGAAGTTCTCGACGACACCGGCGCCGACGCCGAGCGCCGCCAGGTCGGCGACGACGCCGGCCTTGAGCTCGCCCGGCGCCCAGTCCGGCGGCGCCAGCGGCACGCGGCGCTTGCGCGATCGCGGATCGGCGGCGTCGTAGCCATGCAGCACCGGCAGCAGCAGGCCGGCGTCCTGGACGGTGCGGGTCAGCAGTGCCGGGCAGTCGAGCCGGCGCAGGCCGGCGGCCAGCCCGCGGCAGCTGAGCTCGCCGAAAGTCGGCTTGTGCGCGACCAGGCCGCAGAAGGCGGCCGGGATGCGGGCGCCGCCGAGCGTGTCGGCCGCCAGCGCCGCGACCGCATGGCCGGCGGCCACCGCCGCGGCCGCGCCGCCCGACGAACCGCCGGCGGCGCGCCCCGGATGCACCGGGTTGCCGATGTCGCCGTGGTGCGGGTTGCGGCCGACGGCGCCGAAACCGGCTTCGTCGATCGCGGTCTTGCCCAGGAACACGGCCCCGGCCCCGCGCAGGCGCTGCACGACGAACGCGTCCTCGGCGGCGAGCCCGGGATGCCCCGGCAGGCCCAGGCCGGTCGGCATGCCGGCGACGTCGAACACATCGGAAATCGCGATCGGCACGCCATCGAGGCGACCCAGCGGCCGGCCCTCGGCGCGGCGCTCGTCGCTGGCGCGGGCCGCGGCGAGTGCGCCGGCCGCATCCACCCAGGTCCAGGCATTGAGACCGCCATCGCGGGCGATCGCTGCCAGGCTGGCGCCGGTCAGCGCCTCGCTGCTGGCCTCGCCACGGGCCAGGGCATGCAGCACGCGATACAGCGGAGCCTGGCGCAGGACGTCGGGGCTGGCAGCCATGCGATGCGATCCCTATGCGGTCGTCATGTGGGGTTTCACGCAGTGTCGTTGATTGCCGCTGGCCGGGCAAACCGCGACAATCCGCCCTTCGGCGCAGGGGGTGGACACGATGAGCGAGCGGGACGTCATGGAATACGACGTGGTCACCGTCGGCGCAGGTCCGGCGGGCCTGTCGTTCGCGATCCGGCTCAAGCAGCTGCGGCCCGACCTGAGCGTCTGCGTGATCGAGAAGTCCTCGACGATCGGCGCCCACATCCTGTCCGGCGCGGTGATCGAACCCGGCCCGCTCGACGCGCTGCTGCCCGGCTGGCGCGACAACCCGCCGCCGATCTGCGTGCCCGCCACGGTCGACGAGTTCTGGCTGCTGACGAAGACGGGCGGTACGAAGTCGCCGGTCGTGCCGCCGCAGATGGACAACCACGGCAACTTCATCGTCTCGCTCGGGGCGATGTGCGCCTGGCTGGCGCCGCAGGCCGAGGCGCTCGGCGTCGAGATCTACCCGGGCTTCGCCGCCGCCGAGACCCTGCACGCCGAGGACGGCCGCGTGCGCGGCGTGCGCATCGGCGACATGGGCGTCGCGAAGGACGGCAGCCACAAGCCGACCTACACCGCCGGCATCGACATCGTCGCCAGGCTCACCGTGTTCGCCGAAGGCGCGCGCGGGCATCTGACCAAGCGGCTGATCCGCCGTTTCGAGCTCGACAAGGATTCCGACCCGCAGAACTGGTCGATCGGCATCAAGGAACTGTGGCAGGTGCCGGAAGGCCGCGTGCAGCCGGGCAAGATCGTGCACACGCTCGGCTGGCCGGCCGACAGCCACACCTACGGCGGCAGCTTCCTGTACCACCTGCCGAACCACCAGGTGGCGCTGGGCTATGTGTCGGGCCTGGACTACCGCGACCCGAAGTACCAGCCCTACGAAGCCTTCCAGCAGTGGAAGAACCACCCGCACATCAAGCCGCTGCTCGAGGGCGGCAGCATCCTCAGCGCCGGCGCCCGCGCGATCGTCACCGGCGGCTGGCAGTCGCTGCCGAAAGTCGAGATGCCGGGCGCGCTGCTGATCGGCGACACCGCCGGCCTGCTGAACGTGCCGAAGATAAAGGGCACCCACCAGGCGATCCGCAGCGGCATGCTCGCCGCCGAACACCTCGCCGCGCAGAAGGACGGCCTGGCCAGCACCGGCTTCGACGCCGCGCTGCGCGCGTCGCCGGCGATGGCCGAGCTGCGCAAGGTCCGCAACATCAAGCCCGGCTTCAAGAAGGGCCTGTGGTTCGGCGTGCTGAACTCGGCCTGGGAAACGGTCACCGCGGGACGGTCGCCGTGGACGTGGAAGTGCAAGGCCGACTGGAGCGCGCTGCAGAAGCTCGACGTCGCCGAAACGCCGAAGCGCGACTACGTCGAGCGCACGCTGGCGCCGCGCGACCGCCTGGCCGGCGTCTACTTCGCCGCCACCGAGCACGACGAGGACCAGCCGGTGCACCTCCGGGTGCTCAACACCGATGTCTGCTTCGAGCAGTGCGCCGCCGAATACGACAACCCGTGCCAGCGCTTCTGCCCGGCCGGTGTCTACGAGATCGTGCCCGACGCCGCCAGCCGGCACGGCAAGCGCCTGCAGATCAACGCGGCCAACTGCGTGCACTGCAAGACGTGCGACATCAAGGACCCGTACCAGATCATCGACTGGGTGACGCCCGAGGGCGGCGCGGGCCCGAACTACCAGAACCTGTGATGGCGACGGTCGCGCTCGCCACGGCCATCGCGGCCTATCCGCTCGACGAGGACCTGCCGCCGCTGCAGCAGGCCTGCGCCGAAGCCGGCATCGACTCCCAGGTGCTGGCCTGGGACGACCCGACCGTGAGCTGGTCGCGCTTCGACGCGGTGCTGCTGCGTTCGACCTGGGACTACATCGACCGCCTGCCGGAATTCCTGGCCTGGTGCGACCGCGTGTCGACCCTCACCCGGCTCTGGAACGGCCCCGACGTGGTGCGCTGGAACACCGACAAGCGTTACCTCGGCGACCTGGCCGCGAAGGGCGTGCCTGTCATCGAAAGCCACTTCCTGGCGCCGGGCGACGACCCGGCGTCGCTGCCGGCGCTCGACGAATTCGTCGTCAAGCCGACCGTCGGCGCCGGCTCGCGCGATGCCCAGCGTTACGGCGCCGGCGAACGCGACCAGGCCATCGCCCACGCCGCGCGCCTGCTCGACCAGGGCCGGCATGTGCTGGTGCAGCCGTATCTGCATGCCGTCGACGAACACGGCGAGACCGCGCTGCTGTTCTTCGGCGGCGAGTTCAGCCACGCCATCCGCAAGGCGCCGCTGCTGCGCCGCGGCGAGGGCCCGACGCGGGCGCTGTTCGCGCCCGAACGCATCCAGTCGCGCACTCCCTCGGCCGCCGAACGCGACGTCGCCCGGCGCGTGCTGGAAGCGTTGCCGTTCGGCCCGCTGGCCTATGCCCGGGTCGACCTGCTGCCGTCCGCCGACGGCCCGCAGCTGCTGGAGCTGGAACTGACCGAGCCGTCGGTGTTCCTCGCGTACGGGCCGGGCAGCGCCGATCGACTGGCGGCGGTGCTCGCCGAGCGGCTCGGCAACGGCGGCTGATCTGCGCCGGGGGGCATAAGCGCATGCCCCCTCGTCCTTTCCGCGCCGCAGAGGGGCTGGGTAGCTTGGGATCGTCCCCCGCTGCCCGGTCCCGCCGATGTCCGCCGTCCCGCAATCGAACCTGCCGCTGTCGCCGCTGTCGGCCGAACACGCCGATCTCGTCGCCCGGCTGACCGAAGGGCTCGACCCGGCCGGCCTGTGGTGGCTGTCCGGCTATGCCGCCGGGCTGGCGCAGCGCCCGGGCGGCCTGCGGCTGGCGACGCCACCGGCGGTCGAGGCGATGGCCGCGGCGAAGTTGACGATCGTCTACGGCAGCCAGACCGGCAATTCGAAGCGCCTGGCCGAGCAGCTGGCGCGCCAGGCCGAGACCCAGGGCGTCGGCGTGCGCCTGCTGCGCGCCGACGCCTACCCGCTGCGCGAACTCAAGGACGAGCGCCTGCTCTACGTCGTCATCAGCACCCAGGGCGACGGCGACCCGCCGGACGACGCCCGCGGTTTCGTCGAGCACCTGTCCGGCAAGCGGGCGCCGGCGCTGAAGGGGCTGAAGTTCGGCGTGCTCGGCCTGGGCGACTCGAGCTATCCGCAGTTCAACGCGATCGGCCGCCGGCTCGATGCGCGGCTGGCGGAGCTTGGCGGCCAGCGCCTGCTGGCCCGCGCCGACGCCGACCTCGACCTCGAGACCGTGGCGACGCCGTGGCTGGCGCAGGCGCTGGACCTGGCGAAGGACGAACTGAAATCCGGTGCGCCGCTGGCGACCGTGACGCCGCTGCGCCCGGCCGCGGCCAGCACGCCGCATTCGCGCGAAAGACCCTTCGCCGCCGAAGTGCTGGCGAACCAGCGGCTCACCGGCCGCGGCAGCGCCAAGGACGTGCGCCATGTCGAGCTGTCGCTGGAAGGCTCCGGCCTGGCGTACCAGCCCGGCGACGCGCTCGGCCTGTGGCCCGCCAATCCGCCGGCGCTGGTCGAATCGGTGCTGGCGCAGCTGCGCCTGGACGGCGATTCGACGGTCGCCCACGGCGGCGAATCGCTGCCGCTGCGCACGTGGCTGGCGTCGAGGCGCGAACTGACGAAGCTGGCGCGGCCGTTCCTTCAGCGCCACGCCGAACGCAGCGACGACGCGGCGCTGGCCGGCACGCTGGCCGATGCCGGCGCCCTGCGGCGGCTGCTCGAATCGCAGCAGCTGATCGACGTGCTGCTGGCGCACCCGGGCGACTGGAGCGGCGGCGAACTGGTCGCGGCGCTGCGACCGCTGGCGCCGCGGCTGTACTCGATCGCGTCCAGCCAGGCGGTGGTCGGCACCGAAGCGCACCTGACCGTCGACCACGTGGTGTGGGACGCCGCCGGCGGCCGCCGCTGGGGTGCCGCGTCGCATCTGCTGGCCTCCAGCGCGGAAGGCACGACGCTGCCGGTGTTCGTCGAGGCGAACGACCGCTTCCGGCTGCCGAAGGATCCGTCGCGCGATGTCGTGATGATCGGACCGGGCACCGGCGTGGCGCCGTTCCGCGGCTTCGTGCAGGAACGCGCGGCGGCCGGCGCGACCGGTCGCGACTGGCTGCTGTCCGGCGGCCGCACGCGCCGCGACGACTTCCTCTACCAGCTCGAGTGGCAGCAGGCGCTGAAGGACGGCCGGTTGGCGAAGCTCGACCTCGCGTTCTCGCGCGACCAGGCCCACAAGATCTACGTGCAGGACAGGCTGCGCGGGCAAGGCCGCGAGCTGTATGCCTGGCTCGAGAACGGCGCCCACGTCTACGTCTGCGGCGACGCCACCCGGATGGCGCGCGACGTCGAGGCGACGCTGCTGGAGGTGATCGCCACCCATGGCGGCCACGACGCCGACGCCGCGAAGGATTACCTGTCGACGCTGCAGCAGCAGGGCCGCTACGCCCGGGACGTGTACTGATGTCCGCCCATTCCGTCGAGGACATCAAGGCCGGCAGCGGCCGCCTGCGCGGCACGCTGCTGCGCAGCCTGGCCGATCCGGTCACCGGCGCGCTCGCCGAGGACGACCAGGTGCTGATCAAGTACCACGGCAGCTACCAGCAGGACGATCGCGACCTGCGCGAGGAACGCCGGCAGTCGAAGCTCGAGCCCGATTACAGCTTCATGATCCGCACCCGCACGCCGGGCGGCGTGGTCACGCCGGCGCAGTGGCTCAAGCTCGACGCGATCGCCACGACGTTCGCCGAACGCGGCCTGCGCATCACCACGCGGCAGGCGTTCCAGTTCCACGGCGTCATCAAGGGCCGGCTGAAGCCGACGATGCAGGCGATCAACGCCGCGCTGATCGACACGCTGGCGGCCTGCGGCGACGTCAACCGCAATGTCGCGGTGGCGGCCAACCCGCTGCAGTCGAACCTGCACGCGCAGGTGTACGCGCAGGCGGCGGCGCTGTCCGGGCACCTGTTGCCGAATACCCGCGCCTACTACGAGATCTGGCTCGACGAGGAGCGCGTGGCCGGCGCCGGCGAGGAGGACGAGCCGATCTACGGCGCGGCGTATCTGCCGCGCAAGTTCAAGATCGGCTTCGCGATCCCGCCGCTGAACGACGTCGACGTGTTCGCGCAGGACCTGGGTTTCATCGCGATCGTCGAGGACGGCGAGCTCGCCGGTTACGACGTCACGATCGGCGGCGGCATGGGAGCGACCCATGGCGACCCGGAAACCTATCCGCGCCTGGCCGACGTGATCGGCTTCGTGGCGCCCGACCAGGTGACCGCGGTGGCGACCGCGGTGGTCACCGCCCAGCGCGATTTCGGCAACCGCGCGGTGCGCAAGCGTGCGCGCCTGAAGTACACGCTCGACGACCGCGGCGTGCAGTGGTTCAAGGAGGAAGTCGAGCGCCGCGCCGGGTTCGCGCTGCAGCCGGCGCGCCCGTACACGTTCGACCACAATGGCGACCGCTTCGGCTGGGTCGAGGGCCAGGATGGCCGCTGGCACCTGACGCTGCGCCTGCTCTCGGGCCGCATCCAGGACGGCGCCGACGGCGCCCACCTGACCGGCCTGCGCGAGATCGCGAAGGTGCACGCCGGCGACTTCCGCCTGACGCCGAACCAGAACCTGGTGATCGCCGGCGTGCCGGCCGGCGGGCGCGCCCGCATCGACGCGCTCGCCGCCGCCCACGGCCTCGACGGCTTCCGCACCGCCAGCCCGCTGCGGCTCAAGTCGCTGGCCTGCGTCGCCCTGCCCACCTGCGGCCTGGCGATGGCCGAGGCCGAGCGTTACCTGCCGGCACTGCTGGACCAGGTCGAAGCGCTGCTGGCACGGCTCGAACTGCTGGACGCACCGATCGGCCTGCGCATCAGCGGCTGCCCGAACGGCTGCTCGCGACCGTACCTGGGCGAGATCGCCCTCGTCGGCAAGGCGCCGGGCCGCTACAACCTGATGCTCGGCGCCGACCACCGCGGCCAGCGCCTGAACACCCTGTACCGGGAGAACATCGGCGAAGACTTGATCTGCATCACGCTCGAGCCGTTGCTGGCGCGCTACCGTGCGGAGCGTGACTCCGGCGAGGGCTTCGGCGATTTCCTGGTCCGCGCCGGCATCGTCGCGCCCCGCCCCGGCATCCCGCTGGAACTGCAGCCATGACCCTGGTCCCCGATCCGACCGCCGCCGCCGAATCCACCGGCGCGCTGCGCGAACTCAACACCTGGCTTGCCGGGCTGGACGCCACGGACCGCATCGCCTGGGCGCTGGAATCGCTGTCCGGGGAACACGCACTGTCGTCGAGCTTCGGCGCGCAGTCGGCGGTCGCGCTGCATATGGCGACCCGCGTGCGGTCGGACCTGCCGGTGATCCTGGTCGACACCGGCTACCTGTTCCCGGAAACCTACCGCTTCGTCGACGAACTCACCCACCGGCTCGACCTGAACCTGAAGATCTACCGCCCGGACCCGGCCGAGGCCTGGAAACTGGCGAGCGTGGAGAAACTGAGCGAGATGGGCGCGGCCGGCATCGACCGCTACAACACCGTGCACAAGGTCGAGCCGATGAAACGCGCGCTGGCCGGGCTCGGCGTGCGCACGTGGATCGCCGGGCTGCGCCGCGGCCAGGCCGAGTCGCGCGGCGCGATCGACTTCCTGGAACTGCGCGACGGCCGCTGGAAGCTGCATCCGCTGGCCGACTGGACCGATCGCGACGTCGGCCGCTACCTGGCGGGGCACGGCCTGCCCTATCACCCGCTGTGGGACCAGGGTTACGTGTCGATCGGCGACGTGCACAGCACCCGCCGCTGGGAGCCGGGCATGCGCGAGGAGGACACCCGCTTCTTCGGCCTGCGCCGCGAGTGCGGCCTGCACTTCGATCCGCTGCCGCGCAGCGCCTGAGTCCGTCCACGCGCCGGCGCCGCGGGGCCGGCCGGCCGCTCACGAAGCCGCGCGGGTTTCCTCGCCTTCGGGGAAGCGGAAGGCGAGCTCGCCGCCGATGGCCGCCGTCACCTGCATGCGGGCCGCCGGCGACGGGCAGTTCAGGCCGGCGGTCCACGCCTCGTGCACGTCGTGCCGGCCATTGACGAACAGGACCGAGCCGTCGCCGAAGGTGAGCAGCAGGTGAGGCCACGGTTCGAGCACGTCCACGTCCTCGACGACCTTGTGACGCAACGCCACGGACTTCAGCAGGTCGTCCTGCGCGTCGGCGTCGGCGTGCGGGGCGAAGACCTCCGGCCGCACCGGATACAGCATCCATTCGGAGAACAGCTGCACGAACGGTTCGCCCGGGACTTCCGCCGACTCGAACTCCAGCTGCGGAACGGCGAACTGCACGCCGGTGACGGTCGCGCCGACGAAAATGCGGCGGAGCGTGCTTTGGGCGAGCTGGGTGGCGACACGGTCAGCCATGGGTTCCGGTTCGCAGGGGCCGGCATGATCGCGGGCCGGATGGAAACTACGGGGTGCCAGGACAAGCCCACGTCAATGCAGGCAAGGGCAGGTCAGGTCCGGACCGCACGGGCGCCGCAACGCCCGCGGCATCCGGTCGGCGGGCGCCGAAACTGCGGACCAGCGCGCATTCCTCGCGGCCAACCCCAACGCCAGCCCAACGGAATCCGGTGTTTCACGCGGCTGTGCCCTGCCGAGCGCGGATAGTGTGCGTCAGGCGAAGACTCCCGAAAGCTTCCTTCGCCGACCAGCATCAATGAACCTGTCCCAGAGCGCGCCGCAAGGCGCGTCCCGCCGCAGGCAGCCGTCCTCCCGCACCTGCGCCCGTCTGCCTCCGGCGGCCGGGACACGACCCCGCACGGGGAAGGTTCCCAATGAAGATCCCGTCGAAAATCCTGCCGCTGGCGCTGCTGGCGCTGGCACACAACGCGTATGCGCAGGCACCTCCGGGCGCCGGCAGCCAGCTCAACCAGTTGCCGCCCCCGGTGCAGGTGCCCCGCGCCCCGCCCGAGGTCCGCATCGAAGAGAGCACGGCCGTCGCGCAACCCGGCGCCGAAGGCGTGCGCGTCCTCGTCAACGACCTCACCCTGACCGGTGTCAGCTCGTATCCGGAGTCCGAGCTGCTGGCCGCCAGCGGGTTCGTTCCCGGCACCGAGTCCACCCTGGCCGAACTGCAGGCCATGGCGGCGCGCATCACCGCCTTCTATCGCGAGCGCGGCCATTTCGTGGCACAGGCCTGGCTGCCGGCGCAGGACATCAGCACGCACAAGGTGACCATCGCCGTCAGCGAAGGCCGCTACGGCGACGTCGTGCTGCGCAACTCCAGCACGATTTCCGACGGCCTCGTCCGCGGCGTGCTCGACGAACCGGGCAATGGCGACCCGATCCTGATCGAGCCGCTGGAAAACAAGCTGCTGCACCTGTCCGACCTCCCCGGCGTGCAGGTCCGCTCCACCCTGGTGCCGGGCACCGCGTCGGGCACCAGCGACCTGGTGATCGACGTCGCGCCGGGGCGCCGGGTGACCGGTTTCGTCGACGCCGACAATGCCGGCAATCCCTACACCGGCGAATATCGCGTCGGCGGCCAGGTGAACCTCAACAACCCGCTCGGTCGCGGCGACGTCGCCAGCCTGCGGTTGCTGACTTCCGGGTCGGGCCTCAAGTACGGCCGCGCGTCGTACCAGACGATGCTGGGCCGCGCCACGGTCGGCATCGCCTACAGCCTGCTCGACTACGAGCTGGGCGAACAGTTCCGCCCGCTCGGCGCGCACGGCACGGCCAAGGTCGCCAGCCTCTACGGTTCGCTGCCGCTGATCCGCTCGCGCGACGCCAACCTGCGCGTGGGCATGACGCTGGAGCACAAGCGCTTCGAGGACCGGCTGCGGCTCTTCCCCGCCGCCGACCGCGAGGTGCGCGCCAATGTGCTCAGCCTCTCGCTGTCCGGCGACCGCAGCGATGGTTTCGGCGGTGGCGGTACCAATGCCTTCTTCGTCAGCGTGTCGCGCGGGGACCTCGACATCCAGTCGCCGCTGCCGCGTGCGATCGATGCGATGACCGCGCGCACCCAGGGCGGCTACGGCAAGCTCTGGTTCAACGTCAGCCGCGTCCAGCGGGTCACCGACAACCTGTCGGTCAGTGCCGCCCTCACCGGGCAGCTGGCCTCGGGGAACCTCGATCCCTCCGAGAAGTTCGTGCTCGGCGGCATGGACGGCACCCGCGCGTATCCGCAGGGCGAGGCCATCGGCGACGAAGGGCTGATCGCCAGTGTCGAGGCCAGGCTGCTGCTGGCCCGCACGTCCGAGCGCATCCCGGGCCAGCTGCACCTGCTGGGCTTCGTCGATGCCGGCCGCATCACGATCGACAAGGATCCGTGGTTCGACGGCGACAACCACCGCAACCTCGCCAGCGCCGGCGTCGGCCTGGCCTGGAGCGAACCGGGCGACTGGTCGGTCCGCACCTACTACGCGTGGAAGCTCGGAGGCGAGGACGCGATCTCCGCCCCCGACAGGTCCGGTCGCTTCTGGATCCAGGCCGTCAAGTACTTCTGATGTTGTGCCCTAGCCGCTTCGCGCGGCACCGAAGGAATACGCCATGAATCGCCCCACCGCAGCACGCCACGCCCACCTGGCGCTTTCGATCCTGTCCAGCGCGGTGCTGCTGGCTCTCGCCACGCCGGTCCTGGCGCAGTCCGTCGCACCGACCGGCGGCGAAGTCGTCGCCGGCCAGGCCGGCATCGTCCAGACCGGCAACCAGACCACGATCAACCAGGGTAGTTCGCTGGCGATCATCAACTGGGAGTCCTTCAGCATCGGCGCCGACCACACCGTGCAGTTCGTGCAGCCGGGCGCCGACTCGATCGCGCTCAACCGCGTCACCGGCGCCGACCCGTCGGTGATCATGGGCACGCTGACCTCCAACGGCCAGGTGTTCCTGATCAATCCGAACGGCGTGCTGTTCGGCAACGGTTCCTCGGTCAGCGTCGGCGGCCTGGTCGCCACGACGATGGGCATGACGGACGCCGACTTCCTCGCGGGACGCCATCGCTTCACCGGCGCCGGCGCCGGCGCGGTGGTCAACCAGGGCAACCTGCAGGCCAACGGCGGCGGCTATGTCGCACTGATGGGTCGCAACGTGCGCAACGAGGGCGTGATCTCGGCGCGGCTGGGCAGCGTGGCGCTGGTGGGCGGCGAAGCGGTGACGCTCGACGTCGCCGGCGACGGCCTGCTCAACGTCACCGTGAACCAGGGCGCGGTGCAGGCCCTGGTCGACAACGGCGGCATGATCCAGGCCGACGGCGGCCGCGTGCTGCTGACCGCACAGGCCGCCGGCAACCTGCTCGACACGGTCGTCAACAACACCGGCGTGATCCAGGCGCGGACGATCGAGAACCGCAACGGCAGCATCCTGCTGCTGGCCGACATGGACACCGGCACGGTGAACGCCGCCGGCACGCTCGATGCCGG
>JAKFCL010000075.1:0-1911 GCA_036676665.1 Arenimonas sp.
GATCAGTCGGGGGTGAGCTCGACCGATACGGCCATGTGGTCGGAACCGGCGGCGGCCGTGGCGGTGTAGTCGGTGATCGCGAAGCCGCCGGCCAGCACGTGGTCCAGGCAGCGGTCCGGCGCCCAGCTCGGGAACGTGCACAGCTTGTGCGGCGGCGGCCGCAGCGACGTCTGCCGGTACAGCGCCTGCATCTCCGGCGCCTCGGCATCGCAGTTGAAGTCGCCCATCAGCACGACCCGCTTGCTGTCGGCGAGCAGCTCGGCCAGGAAGCCGATCTGCTGGTGCCGCGACTTCGCCCCGAGCGACAGGTGCGTCACCGCCAGCTGCCATTTCTTCGCGCCCTTGCCGAACGTCGCCAGCAGCACGCCGCGGCCGGCGATGCGGCCGGGCAGCGCGTAGTCGAGCAGTTCGGTCGGCTCGAGCCGGCTCAGGATGGCGTTGCCGCTGCCGGCGATGCGCGAGATGCGGCGATTCGGCTGGTGCGTCCAGAACGGGAAGCCGGCGCGTTCGGCCAGGTAGTCGGCCTGGTTGGTGAAGCCCGAGCGCAGGCTGCCCGGGTCGGATTCCTGCAGGCCGACGATGTCGTACGGCTCGGCGATCTTCGCCAGGTTGTCCAGGTTGAGCTGCTTGCCGTGGTGGAACACGTGCGACCAGCTGCGCGTGACGTACTCGCTGTAGGCGCGCGTGCTGGATCCGGCCTGGATGTTGGCGCTCAGCAGTCGCAGGCGATCGGGCAGTGCACTCATGCGGCCCATGGTGGCGGCCGCGCTGCGCGCAGGCAAGGCCGGAAATGCGACGGGGCCGCGAATGCGGCCCCGTGCGTTCACCCGGTTATCGCGCCGCGTTCACGGCGTCGTGCCGGCCCGCTCGTGCGCGACCAGGTATTCGATCGTGTCGAACAGGCCCTGCGGGCCGCGGTCGCCGGTGACCTGGGCCACGTACTTGCCGTTGATCACGAAGGTCGGCGTGGCCTCGACGCCGGCGCGCATGGCGAACTGCTTGGCCTTGTTGAGCTTGGCCGTCACCGAGAAGCTGTCCATCGTCGACAGGAACGCGGCACGGTCGGCGCCCTGGGTCGCGTAGTAGTCGCCGATCTCGTCGACCGAACCGGTCGCGAACTTGCGGTCCACCAGCACCGCGCC
Source organism: Arenimonas sp. (assembly GCA_036676665.1). Lineage (GTDB taxonomy): Bacteria > Pseudomonadota > Gammaproteobacteria > Xanthomonadales > Xanthomonadaceae > Arenimonas. The sequence continues at coordinate 1,143 of JAKFCL010000075.1, forward strand.
GAACATGCCGTCGTGCGTCTTGTCGAGCAGGCCCATCGCCTGCGCGGCGAAGTAGGCGCGCGCGAAGTTGTCGGCCACTCCACCCCAGGCGGCGGGCACGTACTCGACGCGCACGTCGGCCGGCAGCGTCTTCTTCCACGACACCAGGCTCGGCTGCAGGTTCGCGCAGTGGATGCAGGTGTAGGCGAACACCTCGGCCACTTCGATGCCGCCCTGCGCGAACGTCGGCTGCGGGGTGGCGAGCACGGTGTAGTCGACGCCCGCGCGCGGCGCGGTGGCCGGATCGGTCACCGGCGGTTCCGGCAGCGGCGCCGGTTCGGCCGGGGTGGACGTGTCGGCGGCGGCGTCGGCCGGAGCCGCGGCATCGGCGGGGGTCGCGCCGTCCGGGGTCTGCGGCGCCGGTTCGTCCACGTCGGCGGCCGGCGCGGGCTCCGGGGCCGGCGTGGAGGCGGCCGGCACGGTGTCGGCCGGCGGGGCATCGGACGGGGCCTGGCCGCACGCGGCGAGGCTCACCAGCATCAGGAAGGGCAGCAGCAGACGCTTCATCGGACGAGCTCCTATCGGGATCGACAGCCAGACCACGCCCGGCCGCGAAGGTTCAGTCGCGCCGGCACGGAGCCGGCGCGGGAGGCTTACGGCTGGGCCGCCGGCTCGGCGCTCGTGGCCGGTTCGGTGGTGGCTTCGCCCTCGGCGGGCGCGTCGGTCGCGGCCGGAGCGGCGTCGGTCGCGCCCTCGGACGGCGCCGGGGCGGCGGCCGGCGCCGGCGACG
>JAKFCL010000076.1:0-36725 GCA_036676665.1 Arenimonas sp.
TCATTCCCGTCGCGACTGGCCGTCGATGACGTCGACGGGCGGCGCCTCCGGCTTGCGCCAGTTGGCCAGCACCATCACCGACAGCGCGGTCACGATCTCGTCGATGAAGGGGATCGGGTCGAAGGGCCACAGCCAGCTCACCAGCATCAGGCCGACGGTGATCTTGAACAGCGTGGGGAATCGCAGGCGGCTGGCGAAACCGAGGGCCGGTCCGGTCAAGGGGTGGGGCATGCGGTTCTCCGGCGGGTGATCGAACGGTGAAATTACCATCTTGGTCATGAGGCTGGCGTTTCGGTCGGCGTTCAGGAACGGGGGGCCACTCTTCGGGTGCAATGGCGGTGCGTGCAATTCGCCATGCCATGAAAACCTAGAGAGGAGACCCCCCATGAACAAGACCATCCTGGCCGTCATCGCAGGCGTGCTGGTCGGCGGCGTCGCGATCGCCGGCTACCAGAATTTCGCCACCCCCTACGCGGACGTGGTGGCCTCCACCCCGATCACCGAGAAGGAACCGATCTACGGCGACGTGATCGCGTCCGAACCGGTGACCGAAACCGTGACCGGCACGCGCGAGGTCTGCGAGGACGTCGCGGTCGAACGTCGCCAGCCCGAGCGCTTCGGCAACAAGGACGGCGCGGTGATCGGCGCGCTGGCGGGTGCCCTCGTGGGCAGCCAGATCGGCGGCGGCGACGGCAAGAAGCTCGCCACGGTCGCCGGCGCGGTCGGCGGCGGTTTCGCCGGGCGCGAGATCGACCGGCGCCATGTCGGTGGCCAGCGCTACACCGACGTCGAGCGCCGCTGCAGCACGGTGTCGGAACCGCGCGAGCAGGTCATCGGCTACGACGTGCGCTACAACCGCGACGGCGAGGTCCTGACCACCCGCGTCGACGAGAAGCCCGGCGCGCAGATCCTGCTCGGCGAGCGCGACCGCATCGTCGGTTACGAAGTCGACTGGAAGTACAAGGACCAGACCGGCACCGTGATCATGGACGAGAAGCCCGGCGACCGGCTGCCGATGGAGAACGGCACGATCGCGATCAACGACGCCGATGGCGTCCGCGACGGCGACCCGGACGGCGAAGAGGATTTCGACGCCCTGCCGCAGGGCTGAGGGCCTCGCGGCGAACGGAAAAGGGGGCCGGCCATGCCGGCCCCTTTTTCATGGCGGGCGGGGCGGGAGGGCCCCGGGCGCCGGCCCGGGATCGTTTCCACGGCGGCCGCCCGGCCGTCGGTGCCGGACGGGCGTGCGGGGCGGGGTGCCGCCGGAGCCGGCGGACGGGCTAAAATGCCCGACTTTCCCGCCAACCCGCAGACACCGCTCCCATGGCCCTGAATCCGACCGACCTGTTCGACATCCGTTCGCTGCTCTCGGAAGAGGAGCGCATGATCCAGGACAGCGTCGCGCGCTTCACCGACGAGCGCGTGCTGCCGATCATCGGCGACGCCTTCGACCAGGGCCGGTTCCCGAAGGAACTGATCCCCGAGATCGCCGAAATGGGCCTGCTCGGTTCCTCGCTGCCGGAGAAGTACGGCTGCGCGAACCTCAACGCGGTCAGCTACGGCCTGATCTGCCAGGAACTCGAACGCGGCGACAGCGGCATCCGCAGCTTCGTCTCCGTGCAGAGCTCGCTGTGCATGTACCCGATCTACGCGTACGGCTCCGAGGAGCAGCGCCAGCAGTACCTGCCCGGGATGGCGCGCGGCGAGATCATCGGCTGCTTCGGCCTGACCGAGCCGCATGGCGGCTCCGATCCGGCCAACATGAAGACCACCGCGAAGAAGGACGGCGGCGACTGGGTCATCAACGGCGCCAAGATGTGGATCACCAACGGCGGCGTCGCCGACATCGCCATCGTCTGGGCACAGACCGAGGACGGGATCCAGGGCTTCATCGTCCCGAAGGGCACGCCGGGCTTCGCCACCCAGGACGTGCACAAGAAGATGAGCCTGCGTGCTTCGGTCACTTCCGCGCTGTTCTTCGACGGCGTGCGCGTGCCCGACAGCCAGCGCCTGCCGAACGTCAAGGGCCTCAAGGGCCCGCTGGGCTGCCTGAGCCAGGCGCGCTACGGCATCACCTGGGGGCCGATCGGCGCCGCCATCGCCAGCTACACCTCGGCGCTGGAGTATTCCAAGGAGCGCATCCTGTTCGGCCGCCCGATCGCCGCGACCCAGGCCGTGCAGCTCAAGCTCGCCGACATGGCCCGCCGCATCACGCTCGCGCAGCTGCTGAGCCTGCAGCTGGGCCGCCTGAAGGACGCCGGCACGCTGCAGCATTCGCAGGTGTCGCTGGCCAAGTGGAACAACTGCCGCATGGCGCTGGACATCAGCCGCGAGGCGCGCGACATCCTCGGCGGCGCCGGCATCACCACCGAGCACCCGCCGATCCGGCACGCGCTGAACCTCGAGTCGGTGATCACCTACGAGGGCACCGAGACCGTGCACCAGCTGGTGATCGGCCGCGAAGTCACCGGCATCAACGCGTTCTGATCGGGCGCGCCCGGCATGCCGGGCGCCAAGGGGCAGGGGATGCTGACGGTCTACGGCTTCAAGCCTTCGGGCAATTGCTACAAGGTCCAGCTGCTGCTCGGGTTGCTGGGCGTGCCGTACCGCTGGATCGACGTCGATTCGGCCAACGGCGAGACCCGGACCCCGGCTTTCCTGGCGAAGAACCCCAATGGCCGCGTGCCGCTGCTGGAACTCGACGACGGCCGTCTGTTGCCGGAATCGAACGCGATCCTGTGTTTCCTCGCCGACGGCACGCCGTTCCTGCCCGCCGACGCCTTCGAGCGCGCGCAGGTGTTGCAGTGGCTGTTCTTCGAGCAGTACAGCCACGAGCCCTACGTCGCGGTCGCCCGCTTCATCTGCGGCTGGCTGCCGGAAGACCACCCGCGCCGGGCCGAACTGCCGCGACTGCGCGAACGCGGCCACCAGGCGCTGGCGGTGATGGAGCAGCATCTGGCCGGGCGCGAATGGTTCGTCGGCGGCCGCTGCACCGTCGCCGACCTGGCCCTGTACGCCTACACCCACGACGCCGGCCGCGGCGGCATCCGGCTCGACGGCTACCCGGCGCTGCGCGCCTGGCTGGCGCGCGTAGAGGCGCTGCCGTGTTTCGTGCCGCAGCAGCGCTGACCCCCACCGCACTCCCTTTTCCGAGAACGCCATGTCCGCCGCCACGCCGCTGATCCCCGCCCGCCACAAGGACGTCAACCGCGCCAAGGTGTGCGACGACAATTTCGTCGAGTTCGTCCGCGGCTGGAACGGCCGTCCCGAAGCCAAGCCGGCGCCGCACGAGCCCGTGCTCGACGGCAGTGCCTGCACGGCCGCGGACTTCCTCGAACTGCTCGACTCGCAGCTGGTGTCGCGCCACCTGGACCTGATGGCGCGGGTGCTGCGCGTGCAGCAGAAGGTCTTCTATACGATCGGCTCGTCCGGGCACGAAGGCAATGCGATGGTCGCGCGATTGACGCGGCACACCGACCCGGCGTTCCTGCATTACCGTTCCGGCGGCTTCATGGCCGAGCGCTTCCGCAAGCTGCCGGGCATGGATCCGGTGATGGATTCGGCGCTCAGCTTCGCCGCCAGCAGCGAGGACCCGATTTCCGGCGGCCGTCACAAGGTCTGGGGCAGCAAGCCGTTGTGGGTGCTGCCGCAGACGTCGACAATCGCCTCGCACCTGCCCAAGGCGCTGGGCACCGCGATCGCGATCGAACAGGCGCGACGCATCGGCCACGCGCTGCCGATTCCCGACGATTCGATCGCGATCTGCAGCTTCGGCGATGCTTCCAGCAACCATGCGACGGCGCAGACGGCGTTCAACACCGCGCAGTGGACCGCCTACCAGAAGCTGCCGGCGCCGGTGCTGTACGTCTGCGAGGACAACGGCATCGGCATCTCGGTGAAGACGCCGGGCGGCTGGATCGGCAACGCCTTCCGCCATCGCGACGGCCTGGACTATTTCTTCGCCGACGGCCTCGACATCGCCGAGGGCTACGGCCAGGTGCAGGCGGCGGTCGAACACTGCCGACGCACGCGCCGGCCGACCTTCCTGCATCTGAAGACGACCCGGATCATGGGCCACGCCGGCACCGACTTCGAGATCGAGTGGCGCAGCTTCGAGGAACTGATGGCGGTCGAGGCCTCCGACCCGCTGCTGCGCACGGCCGAAATCGCGCTGGTGTCGGGCCTGCTGTCGAAGGACGAACTGCTGGCGAAATACGAGGCGATGCGCGTGCGTTGCTTCGCCGCCGCCGCCGACGCCGACAGCCGCCCGAAGCTCGACGACCTCGCCGAGGTGATGGCGCCGCTGGCGCCGTACACGCCGGCGGCCGTCGCCGCCGAAGCGGCCCGCCGCCCGGATCCGGAGCGCCGCCTGCAGGTATTCGGCAGCGAGGCGAAGCTGCCGGAGAACCAGCCGCCCCGGCACCTGGCGATCCAGATCAACCAGGCGCTGCACGACCTGTTCGTGAAGTATCCCGAGGCGCTGCTGTTCGGCGAGGACGTCGCCCAGAAGGGCGGTGTCTACACCGTCACCAAGGGCCTGCACGCGAAGTTCAAGTCGGCGCGGGTGTTCAACACGCTGCTCGACGAGACGATGATCCTCGGCCTGGCGCAGGGTTACGCCAACATGGGCATGCTGCCGCTGCCCGAGATCCAGTACCTGGCGTATTTCCACAACGCCTGCGACCAGATCCGCGGCGAGGCGTGTTCGCTGCAGTTCTTCAGCAACGGCCAGTACCGCAACCCGATGGTGATGCGGATCGCGTCGCTGGGTTACCAGCGCGGCTTCGGCGGCCACTTCCACAACGACAACTCGATCACCGCGCTGCGCGACATCCCCGGCCTCGTGGTCGGCTGCCCGAGCCGCGGCGACGACGCGGCGATGATGCTGCGCACGATGATGGCGCTGGCGAAGGTCGACGGCCGCGTCTGCGCGTATCTCGAGCCGATCGCGATGTACATGACCAAGGACCTGTACGAAGCGGGCGACGGCCAGTGGTTGACCGCGTACCCGCCCCCGGAGCAGGCGATGGTGCTCGGCGAGGAACGCACGTATTCGCCGGAGGCCACCGACCTGGTGATCTTCACATTCGGCAACGGCGTCACGATGAGCCTGCGCGCCGCCCGCCGCATCGAGCAGGCGCACGGCTGGAAGGTGCGCGTCGTCGACCTGCGCTGGCTGCAGCCGCTGAACGCCGCGGCGATCGTCCGCCATGCCGGCGAGTGCGCGCGGATCCTCGTGGTCGACGAAGGCCGCCGTTCCGCCGGCGTCGGCGAGGGCGTGATCACCGCGGTCGTGGAGGGCGGCCACGGCGCCAGGCCGCTGCGCCGGGTGGTCGGCGAGGACACCTACACGCCGCTGGCGGGCGCGGCGTTCCTGGTGATTCCCGGCGAGGACGACATCGTCGCGATGGCGGCGCAGATGGCCGCGGCGAAGGCCTGACCGCGTTGGCTGCCGGAGTGAATGACGCGCTCCCGGGCTTCGCCTAGACTCTCCCAATGACCCAGTCCCGGCCCCAGACCATCCTGTTTGCCGATGTCAGCGGCAGCACGCGGCTGTTCGAGACCAAGGGCGACCAGGAAGCGCGCCGCCTGATCGCGGCGGTGCTCGGTGCGTTGACCAAGGTCTGCCAGCAGCACGGCGGCCGCGTCATCAAGACGATCGGCGACGAGATCATGTGCACGTTCCCCGGCGCCCTCAACGGGGTGCTGGCCGCGTGCGACATGCAAAGGCGCATGGGTCGCGACATCGACTTCGTGCGCGACAACCTCGCGGTGCGCATCGGCATGCACCATGGCGATGCGCTCGAGGAGGAGGACGGCGACGTCTACGGCGACGCGGTCAACACCGCCGCGCGGATGGCGTCGCTGGCCAAGCGCGAGCAGGTGGTCACCACCGCCGCCACGTACGACAGCCTGTCGGGCAAGGTCCCCGAGGCGCGCAGTCTGGGCAAGGCGCGGGTCAGCGGCAAGCTGCTGCCGATCGAGATCGTCGACCTGGTCTGGCAGGAAGACACCTCGGGAATGACGATGGTGCAGTCGGCGATCCGGCTCGGCGGCGGCGACGCCCCGGATGCCGCCAAGCTGCGCCTGCGCCACCGCGCCAACCAGATCGAGCTCGACACCAGTTCGCAGCCGTTCTCGATGGGGCGGGAGCCGGGCAACAACCTGGTGATCGAAGCCGACTGGGTCAGCCGCGCGCATGCGCTGATCGAGTACAAGCGCGGCCACTTCATGGTCGCCGACCGTTCGACCAACGGCACCTACGTGCGGATCGGCGAGGACGAGGAGATCAAGGTCCACCGCGACGAGCTGCACCTGCGCAAGTCCGGCACGATCAGCCTCGGCCAGAGCTTCGGGGTGAATACCGGCGACATCATCTATTTCGAGGCCGACTGACCGGAATCGATCCGGCGACGCCGCAAAGAAGAAGGCCGGCTTTCGCCGGCCTTCGGGTTTCCGCGGGCTTCCGGCCTCAGTCTTCGGCCGTGACCTGGATGCCGCCGGTTTCCTCTTCGTCGGACGCACCGGGCGGCGGGGCCGTGCCGGTGGCCGGCGCGGGTGCGGCGGCCGTCGCCGCCGCCGCCGAAGACGGCTTGGCCTTGTAGCCGAACACGCCGCGCAGCAGGCGTTCGTTGCCGACGTAGTCCTCGCGCTTGGCGGCGACGAACTGCGCGGTGCCGAGTTCGGACAGCACCTCGTAGAGCGCGTTGTCCTCGTGCAGTTTCAGCATTGCCTCGGTGACGGCCTTGCGCACGTCCGCCGGCACGGTGCCGCCGGCCGACAGCGCACGCCCGGTGAACTCGCGTGACTCCGAGACCACCATCAGGTTCGGGTACTGCTGGGCGATGTAGCCCGGGACCATCGCCGCTTCGGTCTCCTGCGAGAACACCATCTCGACGCCGTCGCGCCAGTTGGCCGCGACGGACTGGATCTCCGGCTGCGCGATCGGGTTCTTGTACAGCTCGCCCAGCAGCAGGTAGCCCATGCTGGGCGCCGGCATGCTGACCACGCGGTAGCCGATCAGGCCGGCGATGCCGTTCTCGGCGACCGGCGCATCGGCGAGCAGCATGTACTTGGTGCCTTCGGTCGTGCGCACGAGCGGCGTGAAGCCGAGCCGGTCGATGCGGTAGTCGGTGAAATGGGCTTCCTCGAACGCGAAGTCGGTCTTGGCGTTGGAGCGGATGTCGCGCCAGTAGACGTGGTAGTTGGTCGAGGTGCGCAGCACGAAGGTGTGCCCGGTGGTGCGCGAGAGATAGTCCAGCAGCGGCTTGTAGACCTGCCTTGCGGCGGCCGGCGGATAGTTGGGTTCGACGGCGAGCGTGTACTCGGCGGACAGCGCCGGGGCCGCGAACAACGAAAGCGCCAGCGCTGCGAAAACATGGTTCAGCTTCATGGGTGGATCCTCCCTGTGCCCGGCGGTATAGCAGACATCCGGGGGCACCGCCATGCGTCGGCGCACGTTGCCGTCAGCGCGCGAGGCCGCCGTTCAGCGGAGTGATCGTGACACGCGTGCCGGCGACCTCCAGCGGCTCGGTCGTGTCGGCGGCAAGCACCGCCAGCGCCTCGTCGCCGCGTCGCGTGACGCAGATCACGGTTCCCGCCACCCGCTCGCCCGCATGCACCACCTGGCCTTCCGCCAGGCCGTCGCCGGACAGGCGCACGAGCGACCGCTTCGCCTGGCCGAGATAGTGGGTGCGGGCGACGATCTCCTGACCCGGATAGCAGCCCTTGCGCAGCGAATACGCCTGCAGCCGGTCCAGCGAGAGCTGCTGCGGCGTCCAGGCTTCCTGCTGGGCCGGCCCCAGCCGGGGCAACCCGTGGGCGATGTCGGCGGCGCGCCACGCGGCGTCGACACCCGGATCGGCGGCCGCCACGGTGGTGTGGCCGGCGGGAAGCAGCCACAGCGTGCGCGCGATCCCGTCGCCGCCGGCGTCGATGGCCAGGCCCGCGTCCTCGTCACCGGCGATGCCGGCCGCCGCCGCGGCGGGTTGGGCCGGCCCCGCGGCTGCGACGAGCTCCGGAAGCGCCAGCACGACCTTGCTCCGGAACACGAAGCGCTGCAGCGCCAGGCGCAACGGCTCGGCGGGATGGTCCGGCAGCACCAGCAGGAAGCGCTCCGGCGCCACGCGCAGCAGCGCGAACAACGCGACGACCCGGCCTTTCGGCGTCAGCCAGCCGTTCCAGTGCCACGACCCGGGCGCGAGCGCAAGCACGTCGTTCATCGTCTGCGCCTGCAGGAACGCGGCCGCATCGGCGCCCTGGACCGACAGCACGCCGAAGCCGGAGAGGGCGACGGGGTGGTCGACGGGAAAATCCGGCTTGAACGACATGGGTGCGGGACTTAACATTGGCGGATGGCGAACGAGCCGCGAATCATAGGCGAAACCGCCGCTCCCTCCGAGGCTGCCCGCACTGGCTCCGATCCGGACCTTGGCGGGACCCCGCGGTTCCCGCCGGTTGTCGTCGAACCCGAGTTCGGCGGCCGGGACGGTCCGGAGCCCACCCGCTTCGGGGACTGGGAAAAGAACGGCCGCTGCATCGACTTCTGATCGCGCCTTCGGACGCGCCCCTTCCTGTCATCACCAGCAGAGACGCCATGGCGACGCGCGAACGTCCGCTTTCCCCCTTCATGATCGGGCCGTACTACCGCCCGCAGCTCACCAGCGTGCTGTCGATCATCCACCGCGGCACCGGTGTGGTGCTGGCGGCCGGCGCCCTGATCCTGGTCGCCTGGCTCGTGGCGGTCGCCTTCGACGGCGGCGCGTACGCCAACCTCGCCGCGACGCTGGCGTCGCTGCCCGGCAAGCTGGCGCTGATGGCGCTGGCGGCTGCGCTGGTCTACCACTTCCTCAACGGCATCCGGCACCTGTTCTGGGATGCCGGGATGGGCTACGACCTGCCCACCGCCTACACCAGTGGCTACGTCGTGGTCGCGCTGACCATCGCGCTCACCGCGCTGCTGTGGTGGATCGGCCTGGGGGGCAGGGCATGAGCCTCCGGCATCCGCTCGCCCGCGCCAAGGGCCTGGGTTCGGCCAAGGACGGTACCGGCCACTGGTGGGCGCAGCGCCTGTCGTCGATCGCGCTGGCGCTGTTGACACCGTGGTTCGTGATCTTCGCGGTCGGCATGGTCGGCGTCGACCATGACACCGCCCGCGCCGCGGTGGCCCGCCCGCTGACGGCGACGCTGCTCGCCAGCTTCGTGCTGACCCTGTTCTGGCACACCCAGCAGGGCCTGCAGGTGGTGATCGAGGACTACATCCACGGCGCCGCCGAGCTGGTGCTGCAGGTGCTGGTCAAGTTCGTGTGCGCGCTGGCGGTCATCGCCTCCCTGCTGGCCATCGGCCGCGTCGTCTTCACCGCCTGAGACCCCCATGACTGCTGCCTACAAGATCCACGAGCACACCTACGACATGGTGGTCGTCGGCGCCGGCGGTGCCGGCCTGCGCGCCACCTTCGGCCTGGCCCAGAAGGGGCTGAAGACGGCCTGCATCAGCAAGGTGTTCCCGACCCGCTCGCACACGGTGGCCGCCCAGGGTGGCATCTCGGCCGCGCTGGGCAACATGGGCGAGGACGACTGGCGCTTCCACTTCTACGACACCATCAAGGGCTCGGACTGGCTGGGCGACCAGGACGCCATCGAGTACATGTGCCGCGAGGCCATTCCGGCGGTGATCGAGCTCGAGCACCAGGGCGTGCCGTTCTCGCGCACCGAGGACGGGAAGATCTACCAGCGCCCGTTCGGCGGCATGACCACGCACTACGGCAAGGGCACGGCCCAGCGCACCTGCGCCGCCGCCGACCGCACCGGCCACGCGATGCTGCACACGCTCTACCAGCAGTCGCTGGCGCACCAGGCCGAATTCTTCATCGAGTACTTCGCCCTCGACCTGATCATGGACCACGAGGGTGTCTGCCGCGGCGTGCTCGCGCTGGACATGGCCAGCGGCGAACTGCACCTGTTCCGCGGCCAGGGCACCGTGCTGGCCACCGGCGGCTACGGCCGCGCGTATTTCAGCGCGACTTCGGCGCACACCTGCACGGGCGACGGCGGCGGCATGGCGCTGCGCGCCGGCCTGCCGCTGCAGGACATGGAATTCGTGCAGTTCCATCCGACCGGCATCTACGGCGCCGGCTGCCTGATCACCGAGGGCGTGCGCGGCGAAGGCGGCATCCTGCGCAACTCCGCCGGCGAGCGCTTCATGGAGCGTTACGCGCCCAACGCCAAGGACCTGGCGTCGCGCGACGTCGTCAGCCGCTCGATGACGATCGAGATCCGCGAGGGCCGCGGCGTCGGTCCGCTGAAGGACCATATCCACCTGGACCTGACGCACCTGAACCCGGCCGACATCCACGAGAAGCTGCCGGGCATCGCCGAGACCGCGAAGATCTTCGCCGGCGTCGACGTGACGAAGCAGCCGATCCCGGTCCTGCCGACCGTGCACTACAACATGGGCGGCCTGCAGACCAACTACCACGGCGAAGTGGTCACGCTGAAGAACGGCAACCCCGACACGGTCGTGCCCGGGCTGTACGCGATCGGCGAGGCCGCCTGCGTGTCGGTGCATGGCGCCAACCGCCTCGGCTCCAATTCCCTGCTCGACCTGGTCGTGTTCGGCCGCGCCGTCGCCAACCGCTGCGCCGAGACGATCACCCCGGGCGCGCCGCACCGTTCGCTGCCGGCGACCGCCTGCGACCGTTCGCTGGCCAACCTCGACAAGCTCCGGCACGCCAGCGGCAGCCTGTCGACCGCGCAGGTGCGCGACAGCATGCAGCGCACGATGCAGGACCACGCGGCGGTGTTCCGCACCGAGGAAACGCTGCAGCAGGGCGTGGCGAAGATCCGCGAGGTGTACGCGTCCTTCGCCGACGTGCGCGTGTCCGACCGCTCGCTGGTCTGGAACTCGGACCTGATCGAGACGCTGGAACTGCAGAACCTGCTGGGGCAGGCCGTGGCGACGATGACGTCGGCCGAGAACCGCAAGGAGTCGCGCGGCGCCCACGCCCGCGAGGACTACCAGGAACGCGACGACGCCAACTGGCACAAGCACACCGTGTGCTGGGTCGACGACGCCGGCGCCACCACGATCGACTATCGCCCGGTGCACATGTACACGCTCAGCAACGACGTCGAAGTGGTGCCGCCCAAGGCGCGCGTCTACTGAGGCGGGCCGGCGGCGGCGGCGGAAGCCGCATCCACCCACGGAACAGGCGGTCGCGGCGGAAGCCGCTCCAACATCGAGATCACGCGAATGGCTGAGTTTTCCCTTCCGAAGAATTCCACGGTCACCCAGGGAGCGCATTTCCCGGCTCCGGGTGCGAAGAACGTACGCACGTTCAAGATCTACCGCTGGAACCCGGACGACACCGCCAACCCGCGCACCGACACCTACGACGTCGACATGGACGCGTGCGGGCCGATGGTCCTGGACGCGCTGATCAAGATCAAGAACGAGATCGACCCGACGCTGACGTTCCGGCGCTCGTGCCGCGAGGGCATCTGCGGCTCCTGCGCGATGAACATCGACGGCACCAACACGCTGGCCTGCACCAAGGCCATCGACGAGTGCGGCCGCAAGGAAGTGCCGATCTACCCGCTGCCGCACATGCCGGTCATCAAGGACCTGGTGCCGGACCTGAGCCACTTCTACGCCCAGTACGCCTCGATCAAGCCGTGGATCCGTACGCAGAGCCCGGCGCCGGCCAAGGAACGCCTGCAGTCCAAGGAGGACCGGGCCAAGCTCGACGGCCTCTACGAATGCATCCTGTGCGCGTGCTGCTCCACGAGCTGCCCGAGCTACTGGTGGAACGGCGACCGCTACCTCGGCCCGGCCGTGCTGCTGCAGGCCTACCGCTGGATCGTCGATTCCCGCGACGAGGACACCGGCGCCCGCCTGGACGACCTCGAGGACCCGTTCAAGCTCTACCGCTGCCACACGATCATGAACTGCGCCCGCACCTGCCCGAAGGGCCTCAACCCCGCGAAGGCGATCGGCGAGATCAAGAAGCTGATGCTGCTGCGCCGCGGCGCCTGACCGTGATGCCGGCCGCCCCGGTCGACCCGCGGCACCCGCCGATCCCGGCCCGGACGCGGCGCGCTTGAGCGACGACGCCGAACTGCGCCGCCTGCGCTGGCGCTGCCGGCGCGGCATGCGCGAACTCGACCAGCTGATGCTGCGATATCTCGACGCCCGCTGGCCGGTTGCCGACGCGGCGGAACGGGCGGACTTCCTACGGCTGCTGGACAGCGAGGACGACAAGCTGTGGCGGTGGTTCATGGGCCGGGAGGCTCCCGAGGATGCAGCGCTCGCCGGACTCGTCGCCCTCGTGCTCGGGCTGCCGCATTGACTGGCGGCCGTCACGCTGGCTCGTCGGCGGGCTGGTCATGCTCGCGATGCTGGCCACTTACGCGGTGATGGCCAGCGCCCTCCCCGAAGCATCCAGGCGGCCCCTGGCCGGGCTGGTCCTGCTGCACGGTCTGGTCCGGGCGCGGCGCGCGGCCGCGGAACCGGCCTGCTCGCTGCACTGGGCAGGCGGCGAAGCGGGCGCAACGCTCCACCGGGCAGGGCGCGGTATCGACCTGCGCCGGGTCCAACTGGAGCTTCGCGGCCCGATCGTCCTGCTGCAGGGCCGCGATGCACGCGGCCGGCGCCATCGCCTCGTCTGGTGGCCCGACACGCTCGCGGCCGGCGGTCGCCGCCGGCTGGTGCTGGCGGCGCGGGCCGCTCATCGTTCCGACATCAACCTGCCGTCGATGGCAGCATAGGCGCCCATGTTCCAGCCACTTCCGTTCTCGATCGGCCTTCGCTACCTGCGCGCCAAGCGGCGCAACGGGTTCATATCCTTCATTTCGATGGCGTCGATCCTCGGCATCATCATCGGCGTCATCGCCCTGATCACGACGATCGCGGTGATGAGCGGCTTCCAGCAGGAGCTGCGCGCCCGGATCCTGGGCATGGTCGCGCACGCGACGGTGTCGGGGCTCGACGGGCCGCTGCAGGACTGGCCGCGCGCCGTCGAACTGGCCGGCCAGGACACGCGCGTGCTCGGCGCCGCGCCGTATGTCGAGACCGAATCGCTGCTGCAGGGCCAGCGCCGGCAGGGCGCGATCCTGCGCGGCGTGCTGCCGGCGCTCGAGCCGAAAGTGTCGGAACTCGCCGACAAGATGAAGGAAGGGTCGCTGGACGACCTCAAGCCCGGCGACTTCAGCATGATCATGGGCCGCGAACTGGCGATCACGCTCGGCGTCGGCGTCGGCGACTCGGTCAACGTGTTCGTGTCGGAGGCCACCGCGACGCCGCTCGGCGCGCTGCCGCGGGCCAAGCGCTTCACGGTCGTCGGCATCTTCGAAGCCGGCGCGCAGGAATACGACCTCGGCCTGGCGGTGATCCACCTGGCCGACGCGCAGAAACTCGGCCGCATGGGCGAGGGCGTCACCGGCGTGCGCCTGAAGCTGGTCGACCTGTGGGAGGCGTGGCCGGTGGCGCGCGACCTGGCGCAGAAGATGGACGGTTATTACCGCGTGCGGGACTGGACCCGCGACCACGCCAACTTCTTCCGCGCGCTGAAAATGGAAAAGACGGTGATGTTCATCCTGCTGTCGCTGGTGATCGCCATCGCCGCCTTCAACCTGGTGTCGTCGCTGGTGATGCTGGTGCAGGACAAGCAGTCGGACATCGCGATCCTGCGCACGCTGGGCATGTCGCCGGGGGCGGTGATGGGCGTGTTCGTCGTCCAGGGCATGGTGATCGGCCTGCTCGGCATCACCATCGGCGTCGTCGGCGGCGTGCTGCTGGCCGCGAACCTGTCGCATGTGGTCGCGGCGGTCGAAAAGCTGGTCGGCGCCGAGCTGATGCCGTCGGACGTGTACTACATCAGCGGCGTGCCGTCGGTGGTCGATCCGGGCGACGTCGCCCGCATCGCCGCGGTCGCGTTCGTGCTCTGCCTGCTGGCGACCCTCTATCCGGCCTGGCGCGCCTCGCGCACCGATCCGGCCACGGCGCTGCGCTATGAATGAGGTCGCCGCCATGGACGAAGTGATCCGCTGCGAAAAGCTCGGCAAGACCTACGAGGAAGGCGACCTGCGCACGCCGGTGTTCGACCGCCTGGACCTGTCGGTCCGGCGCGGCGAGACCGTCGCCATCGTCGGCGCGTCCGGCGCCGGCAAGAGCACGCTGCTGCACCTGCTGGGGGGGCTGGACCGGGCGACGTCGGGGGAGGTCCACGTCGCCGGCCAGTGCATGTCGGCGCTGACCGAGAAGGCACGCGGCGTGCTGCGCAACCGCGCGCTCGGGTTCGTCTACCAGTTCCACCACCTGCTGCCGGAATTCACGGCGCTGGAGAACGTGATGATGCCGCTGCTGATCCGCGGCGATGCCATCGCGGCGGCGCGGGCGCCGTCGCAGGCGCTGCTCGAGCGGGTCGGCCTGGGCCACCGTCTCGGCCACAAGCCCGGTGAGCTGTCGGGCGGCGAACGCCAGCGCGCCGCGGTCGCGCGCGCACTGGTGACCGGCCCGGCCTGCGTGCTCGGCGACGAGCCGACGGGCAATCTCGACGAGAAGACCGCCGCCGGCGTCTTCGACCTGCTGCTCGAACTCAATCGCGAGCAGGGCACGGCGCTGGTGATGGTCACCCACGATCGCCGCCTGGCGCGGCGACTGGATCGAACCCTGGAACTGACCCAGGGACAGCTGCGACTACTGCCGGAGGACTGATGTCCGGCGCCGCGCGGGCGACCGCGCGAGCCCCTCGCGACGCGGCCGCGCGGGCCGCTCCGGCCCCGTTCGGGCTGGCGGTCGCGGTCGCGCTGCTGGCGGGCGTGCTGGCCGTGCAGCGGTTTCCCGCGTTGCCGCCGTTCGCCGCGGCGGTCGTGCTTGCGCTCGCCGGTCTGGCCGCCTGGCTTCGCCCGGACCGCGGGCGGATCGCCGGCGCGGCGCTGCTTGGGATCGGCCTGGCCTGCGCGCACGGCCGGGCGGCGCTCGACCGGCAGCTGCCTGCCGCCGCTTCGGGCATCGACCGCATCGTGGAAGGGCGGGTGCTCGGCCTGCCGCAGCGTTCCGGCGCCGTCCTGCACTTCGATTTCCGGGTCGACGCGGCCAGCGGCGACGGGGCCGGGCTGGTCGGCAGGCGACTGCGGCTGGGCTGGTTCGCGCATCCACCGGCGACGCTGCCGACCGTCGAGGCCGGCAGTACCTGGCGCCTGCCGGTGCGGCTGCGGCCGCCGCGCGGGCGGGTGAATCCCGGCGGCCCGGATTTCGAACGGCGCGCCCTCGAGCAGCGCCTGGTGGCGACCGGCAGCATCACCGGCGACGGCGAAACCGCGGTGCGGCTGCGGCCCGGTCGCGGACTGGACCGCCTGCGCGAACGCCTCGGCGAACGCATCGCCCTCGCGCTGCCGCCGGAACGGGCGCGTTTCGTCACCGCGCTGGCGCTGGGCGATACCCGGGCGCTGTCGGACGTGGACTGGCACGTGCTGCGGGCCACCGGCCTGACCCACCTGATCGCGATCTCCGGGTTCCATGTCGGCCTCGTCGCCGGCTTCGGCGCGCTGCTCGGGCGTGGCCTGTGGTGGCTGTGGCCGGCGCTGGGCCGGCGCTGGCCGCGGCCCCAGGGCGCGGCCGCCGCCGCGTTGCTGCTCGCGTTCGCCTATACCGCGCTCGCCGGCTTCGCGCTGCCGACCGTGCGCACGCTGCTGATGATCGCCGCGGCGCTGGCGGCGCGGCTGGCGCGCCGGCCGCAGCGGGCGCAGGACGCGTTCGCGTTCGCGCTGATCGCGGTGCTGCTGGCCGATCCGCTGAGCGTTCTGGCGCCCGGGTTCTGGCTCAGCTTCCTCGGCGTGGCCTGGCTGATCTGGTGCCTGCCGTCGACCCCGGGGCAGGGCCTGGTCGGTCCTTTCCTGAAGGCGCAGGGGGTCGCCGTGCTGGGGCTGCTGCCGCTCACCGTGTGGTTCTTCGGGCAGGCTTCGCTCGCCGGGCCGCTGGTGAATCTGGTCGGCATCCCGTGGATCAGCCTCGGGGTCGTGCCGCTGTGCCTGCTGGGGCTGGCCGCCGTGCCGGTTTCGGACGTCGCCGCCGGTACCTGCTGGGGCATGGCGGCGGCGCTGATGCAGGGGCTGTGGCTGCTGCTGGAGCGGGTCGCGGCGTGGCCGGCGAGCATGGCGTCGCTGCCGGAGCCATCGCTGCCGGCCCTGGCGCTGGCACTGGCCGGGACGCTGTGGTGCCTGCTTCCGCGCGGCGTACCGGGCAAGCCGCTGGCGGCATTGCTGCTGCTGCCGCTGCTGTGGCCGCGCCCCGACCGGCCGCCGCCGGGCGAAGCCGACCTGTGGCTGCTCGACACCGGCCAGGGGCTGTCGGTGCTCGTGCGCACGACGGACACGGATCTGCTCTACGACGCCGGCCCCGCCACGCCCGGCGGTGCCGATCTCGGGGAGACGACGGTGGTGCCGGCGCTGCACGCGCTGTCGACGACGCGGCTGGAGCGGCTGGTGATCAGCCACGGCGACAGCGACCACGCCGGCGGCGCCGGGGCGGTGCGCCGCGCCCTGCGGCCAGGCCACGAACTGGCGCCGCCGGGCTGGGCCCGCGGCACGATGCGGCCGTGCCTCGCGGGGCAGCACTGGCAACACGACGGCGTCCGCTTCGAGGTGCTGCACCCGCCGGCCTTCTTCCCCTACCTGCGCAACGAGAGTTCCTGCGTGCTGCGGATCACGGCCGCCGGCGCCAGCGCGCTGCTGCCCGGTGACATCGGTCGCCACGTCGAGGCCCGGCTGGCGCGCCTGCCGGCCGAGGCCATCCGCGCCGACGTGCTGCTGGCGCCGCACCATGGCAGCGACTCGTCGTCGAGCCTGGATTTCATCGCGGCGGTGCGGCCCGCGATCACGCTGATCGCCGTCGGCCGCGACAACCGCTTCGGCCTGCCGCGGGCGAACGTGCTCGCCCGATACGACCGCTACCGCGCCGAGGTCCACGACACCGCCGGCAGCGGCGCGGTGCATATCCGGCTCGGACGTGAGGGCGCACGCGTCGTCGAGCGGCTGCGCCAGGATCGGCGTCGCTACTGGCGGGATGCCGCCTCCGCCCCCACAGGCTATGCTGGCGCCGGTTCCGGAATCGAAAGGTGAGGCGTGCTCGAACTGATCAAGGCAGGCGGCTGGGTGATGCTGCCGCTCATCGTGCTGGCGGTGTTCGCGACCGCCATCATCCTGGAGCGTTTCTGGACGCTGCGCCGCCGCGAGGTGCTGCCGCCGGGCCTGGGCGAGGAAGTCCGCGAATGGGCCCGCGGCCGCAACCTGGATCCGCGCCACATCGACGTGCTCCGGCGCAATTCGCCGCTCGGCGAACTGCTCGCCGCCGGCCTGGACGTGCGCCATCGCCCGCGCGAGATCGTCAAGGAACGCATCGAGGACGTCGGCCGCCATGTCGCGCACCGGATGGAGCGGTTCCTCAACACGCTCGGCACCATCGCCGCCGTGAGCCCGCTGCTGGGCCTGCTGGGCACGGTCTTCGGCATGATCCAGATGTTCCTGGACATCCTGACCGCCGGCGTCGGCGACGCCAACCAGCTGGCCGGCGGCATCGGCCAGGCGCTGATCTCCACCGCGGCGGGACTGTGCGTGGCGATCCCGGCGCTGATGTTCCACCGCTACCTGCGCGGTCGGGTCACCGGCTACATCGTCGACATGGAAGTCCAGGCGATCAGCCTGATGGATGCGCTCGACGAAAACCCGGTGGCGCACGCGCCCAAGCCGGCGAGGGCCGTCAAGCGGGGCGACGCGTGAGGCTGAGCTCGCGGCTTCCCCCCGACGAGCCGGAGATCAACCTGGTCTCGCTGATCGACGTGGTCTTCTGCCTGATCATCTTCCTGGTGGTCACCACCACGTTCGACCACCGTTCGGCACTCAAGCTCGTGCTGCCGCAGTCCCAGGCCCAGTCCGAGCCGCAGCCGGGCGAGCCGCTGACGGTACTGGTCGACGCCGACGGGCGGTTCTTCGTCGGCAGCAACGAGGTGCTCAAGCGCGACGTCGCCTCGCTCAAGGAAGCCATCGCCCGCGTCGCCGGCGACGATCGCGACCGCCCGGTTGTGCTGCGCGCGGATGCCCGCACGCCGCACCAGGCGGTGGTGACCGCGATGGACGCGCTCGGCCAGCTCGGTTTCACGCGCCTGTCGATCGCCACCACGCCGGGGACCGCGACGCCGTGACCAAGGAACGCTCCGCCTGGGCGATCTACCGCCGCCTGCTGGCCCGCGCCCGGCGCTACTGGCCGCTGCTGGCGGCGGCCGGGGTCGGCATGGCGATCGAGGCCGGCGCCGCCGGTGCATTCACCGCGATGATGGAGCCGGTCGTCAACGAGACGTTCGTGGCCCGGAACGAGGCGCTGCGCTGGACGCTGCCGGCGGCGATCGTCGGCCTGTTCGTGCTGCGCGGACTCGCGACGTTCGCGACCGACTACGGCATGGCTCGCGCCGGCCGCAGCGTCGTGCGCGACCTGCGCGAGGACATCCTGGCCAAATACCTGCGCCTGCCGAGCGCCCGGTTCGACCAGGAGGCGGTGCCGGCGATGGTGTCGCGGCTGAACTACGACACCGAGCAGGTGATGCAGGCCAGCAGCGATGCGCTGAAGACGATCTTCACCGACACGCTGACGATCATCGTGCTGCTGGGCGTGATGTTCTGGTACAGCCCGCGCGTCACGCTGGTGATGATCGTGCTGGCGCCGCTGATCGCCGGCATCTCGGCAGTGGTGGGCCGGCGCTACCGCAAGATCAACCGCGGCATCCAGGACGGCGTGGCCGGCATGGCGCAGGTGGCCGAACAGGCGCTGTCGGCGCAGCAGGAAGTGAAGATCTACGGCGCCCAGGCCTCGGAACGCGCACGCTACGGCGCGCTGGTGAACCGCAACCTGCGCCTGGGCATCAAGGTTGAAGCGACCAAGGCGCTGGCGTCGGCGGTGGTGCAGACGCTGGCGGCGACCGGCCTGGCGGTGATCCTGCTGGTGGCCGGCTACGAGGCGTCGCAGGGCCGGATGACCGCCGGCAGTTTCGTCACGCTGCTGACCGCGATGATGGCGATGCTGCCCTCGCTCAAGCGCATCACCAACGTGCAGAGCATGATCCAGCGCGGCGTCGCCGCCGCCGACCGCCTGTTCGAGATCCTCGACCAGCCCGACGAACCCGACACCGGCACGATGCCGCTGATCCGCGCGCGCGGCCAGGTGGAGTTCCGCGACGTCAGCCTGCGCTACGCCGGCCAGGATGCGCCGGCGCTGTCGGGCATCTCGTTCGTCGCCGAACCGGGCACCGTGACCGCGATCGTCGGCCGCTCCGGCAGCGGCAAGTCGTCGCTGATCCGGCTGCTGCCGCGCTTCTACGACCCCGACGGCGGCGAAGTCCTGATCGACGGCACGCCGCTGGGGCGCTACCGGCTCGTGGACCTGCGCCAGCAGATCGCGCTGGTCGGCCAGCGGGTGATGCTGTTCGACGACACCGTCGCCGCCAACATCGCCTACGGCCAGGTCGAGGGCATGGATGCCGGTCGCATCCGCGCCGCCGCCGAAGCCGCCAACGCCACCGAATTCATCGACCGCATGTCCGGCGGCATGCAGGCGCGCATCGGCGAGAACGGTTCGCTGCTGTCGGGCGGGCAGCGCCAGCGCCTGGCGATCGCCCGGGCGGTGCTGAAGGACGCGCCGATCCTGATCCTGGACGAAGCCACCGCCGCGCTGGACACCGAATCCGAACGCCTCGTGCAGGACGCACTGAACCGCCTGATCCCCGACCGCACGACGCTGGTGATCGCCCACCGCCTGTCGACCGTGGAGCACGCCGACCAGGTCCTGGTGCTCGACGACGGCCGCATCGTGGAGCAGGGCACGCATGCGCAGCTGCTGGCCCGCGGCGGCCTGTATGCGCACCTGCACCGGATGCAGTTCCGCGAGGCCGTGGCCCCGGACGAGCCGACGGCATGAGGGCGTCGCTGGAATCCTGGCTGCTGCGGCGCTGGTATGGCGGCGTGGTGCCCGGGCCCGGCCTGCGCGCGCTGGCGGGACTGTACGCGCTGGGGCTGCGGGCCCGCGAAGCGATGTTCCGGCGCGGATTGCGCCGCGTGCACCGGCTGCCCGTTCCGGTGATCGTGGTCGGCAACCTGGTCGCCGGTGGCAGTGGCAAGACACCGCTGACGATCGCGCTGGCGCGCGGCCTCGCCGCGCAGGGGTGGCGGCCCGGCATCGTCAGCCGGGGCTACGGCCGCCGTTCGCATGAACCGGTGCGCGTGCACTCCGACATGGCCGCCGAACGGTGCGGCGACGAACCGCTGCTGATCGCCCGCCATACCGGCCTGCCGGTGCAGGTGGACAGCGATCGGGTGGCCGCCGCGCGCGCGCTGGTCGCCGACGGCTGCACGCTGATCATCGCCGACGACGGGCTGCAGCACCGCCGGCTCGGCCGCGACATCGAGATCGAGGTCGTCGACGGCGAACGCCGGCACGGCAACGGCCTGCTGATCCCCGCCGGGCCGCTGCGCGAGCCGGCCGGGCGCCCGACCGACCTGCGGGTGGTCAATGGCGGCGACGCCGGCGACGGCGAATGGCCGATGCGGCTCGTGTTCGGCGACGCGCTGCCGCTCGACGGCGGGGTGGCGCGGCCGCTGTCGGCGTTCGCGCCCGGGCCGGTGCATGCGGTCGCGGGCATCGGACACCCGGAGCGTTTCTTCCGTGCGCTGCGCGACGCCGGCATCGAGGCGCTGGCGCATCCGTTTCCCGACCACCACGATTACCTGCCGGGGGACCTCGATTTCCCGCCGCCGCTGCCGCTGCTGATGACCGAGAAGGACGCCGTCAAGTGCGCCGACCTCGGCCCGCAGGACGCGTTCGCGGTGCCGGTGCAGGCACAGCTGCCGCCCGGGTTCTTCGCCGTGCTGCACGCCCGCCTGGCCGAATGGAGCCGTGCCCATGCCCCTGCCTGACTTCGTCGTCGCGATCCCCGCCCGCCATGCCGCCTCGCGCCTGCCCGGCAAACCGCTGCGACTGATCGCCGGCGTGCCGATGGTCGTGCGCGTGGCGCGGCGCGCGCTGGCCGCCGGCGCCCGCGAGGTGATCGTCGCCACCGACGACGCCCGCATCGCCGACGCGCTGGCGGGCGAGGCGCTGACGGTCTGCATGACCCGGACCGACCACGTGTCGGGCACCGACCGCCTCGCCGAATGCGCCGATGCGCTGGGCTGGCCCGACGACCTGATCGTCGTGAACCTGCAGGGCGACGAGCCGTTCGCGCCGCCCGAGGGCATCCGCGCGGTGGCGGCGACGCTGGCGGCTGCCGGTACCGAGATGGCGACGCTGGCGGCGCCGATCGAGGATGCCGAAACACTGTTCGATCCCAACGCCGTCAAGGTGGTCTGCGACGCCGGCGGGCTCGCGCTGTATTTCAGCCGCGCGCCGATTCCCTGGCAGCGCGACCGCTTCGCCCGCGACCGCACCAGTCCGCCGGCATCGCCCGCGCTGCGCCACATCGGCATCTATGCCTATCGCGCCGGCTTCCTGCGCCGTTTCACCCAGCTGCCGCCGGGGCGGCTGGAAGCGCTGGAGTCGCTCGAGCAGCTGCGGGTGCTGGAAGCGGGCTTCCGCATCGCGGTCGCGACCACGCCGGTGGCCTTCCCGCCGGGCGTCGACACCGAGGCCGACCTCGTCGTCGCCGACGCGCGGGCGCGGACGGAAGGCGACGGCCCGCGCCCGACGGACTGACGCGCCGACTCCCGCCGCCGGGCGCAGGGCATAATGCCTCGACCCCAGGAGCCCGCGTCCATGCCGCAGACCCTCGCCGCCGCCCCGGAACTTTCGCCGTCCCTGCAGTGGGCCAATGCCGAGCCGCAGACGCTGGCCGCGCACCGGGGACGCGTGCTGGCGGTCGTGTTCTGGAACGCGGCGTCGCCCTATTGCCACAACCTGATCGACGACCTCGTGCGCCTGCAGGCCCGGTTCCCGCTGGGCCTGTCGCTGCTGGGCGTGCACCTGCCGAAGTTCGATTCCGAACTCGACGGGCGGCTGGTGCTCAAGACCGTCAACCGCCTCGGCATCCCGTTCCCGGTCGCCAACGACCGCGCGTGGGCGACTTGGCAGCACTACGGCATCCAGACGTGGCCATCGGTGGCGCTGATCGACACACGCGGGTACCTGCGGCAGATCTTCGCCGGCGACCACCAGATCGGCGCGATCGATGCGGCGATCGCCGCGCTGATCGACGAGGCCGGCGGTGCCGTGGTCCCGCCCGGGCCGAGCCGCCGGATCGGCGCGGAGCCGAGGCTGCCGCTGTCGTTCCCGTCGGGGCTGGCGGTGGGCGAGAACCATCTGTACGTCGCCGACACCGGCCACCATCGCATCCTCGAGTGCACGCATTCGGGGCGCGTGCTGCGCGAGTTCGGCACCGGCCATGGCGACCTGGTGGACGGCCCGGCCGACGATGCCGCGTTCCGCAGCCCGCGCGGGCTGTGCCTGGTGCGCGAACAGCTGTACGTCGCCGACACCGGCAACCACGCGCTGCGGCGCATCCGCCTGATCGACGGCGCAGTCGAAACGGTGCTCGGCAACGGCCGCCCCGGCCAGCCGCGCGAGGCCACCGGCGCGGCGATCGCCGGCATGCCGCTGAACCAGCCGTACGACGTCGCCGGGACGCTCGACCGGCTGTATATCGCGATGGCCGGCACCAACCAGGTCTGGGAATACGACCTGGGCCAGGCGCGCTTCCGCTGTCTGGCCGGCAATGGCGACCTGGGCATCACCGACGGCGCCGCCGGCAGCGCCATGCTCGCGCACCCGGCCGCGCTGGCGCTGGTGCAGCAGATGCTCTATGTCGTGGACTCCGGCAGTTCGTCCGTGCGCTCGATCCAGACCCAGCAGGGCACGGTGCAGACCCTGGTCGGGCAGGGCCTCTACGAGTTCGGCGAACAGGACGGCCAGCGCCGCGAGGCCCGCCTGCAGCTGCCACTGGGCCTGGCGATCGATCCGACCGCGCCGGTGCTGTGGGTGGCCGACAGCTACAACGGCACCCTGCGCCGGCTGCGCCTGGGCGGCGGCGAGATGACCACCCAGCAACTGCCCCAGCCGCTGGTGCAGCCGACGGCACTGGCCGCCGGCGCCGGCTCCCTGTGGATCGCCAACTCCGGCGCGCACGAAGTGCTGCGTCACGACCTGGCCACCGGCAAGCTGGGTCGCCTGCCGATCGGCGAATGACCGTCGAACCGGCGCCGTTCGACGGCAAGGCCTTCGTCCGCGAGTTGACGCCGGCGCCCGGTGTCTACCGCATGCTCGCCGCCGACGGCAGCGTCCTCTACGTCGGCAAGGCGGCGTCGCTGCGCAAGCGGGTCGGCGCCTACTTCCTGAAGGAGCAGCCGTCGCGGCGGATCGCCGTGATGGTGTCGCAGATCGCCTCGGTCGAGATCACGGTGACGCGCACCGAAGGCGAGGCGCTGATCCTCGAGAACCAGCTGATCAAGTCGCTGCGCCCTCGTTACAACGTGCTGCTGCGCGACGACAAGAGTTACCCGTACATCGTGCTCACCGACGAGACCTGGCCCCGCCTGGCCTTCCACCGCGGCCCGCGTTCGGTGCCGGGCCGCTATTTCGGGCCGTACCCGGGTGCCGGCGCGGTGCGCGAGACGATGGAGCTGATGTTCAAGCTGTTTCGCCTGCGCAGCTGCGAGGACAGCGTGTTCCGCAACCGCAGCCGCCCGTGCCTGCAGCACCAGATCGGCCGCTGCAGCGCGCCGTGCGTCGGCCTGGTCGCCACCCGCGACTACGATGCGACGGTGCGTCGGGCGGCGCTGTTCCTCGAAGGCCGCGGCGGCGAGGTCGTCGACGACCTCGGCCGGGCGATGGAAGAGGCCAGCCGCCGGCTGGACTTCGAGCAGGCGGCGCTGCTGCGCGACCAGATCGCCGGTATCCGCAGGATCCAGGCGCGCCAGTACGTCGAGGGCGAGCAGGTGGAGATGGATGTGCTGGCCTGCGTGCTGGAGCAGGGCGCGGCCTGCGTGCTGCTGATGGCGTTCCGCAACGGGCTGAACCAGGGCACGCGCAGCTTCTTCCCGAAGACCAACGGCGTCGAGACCGTCGAGGAGGTGCTCGGGGCGTTCGTCGCCCAGTACTACCTGGACCAGCGGCCGCC
This sequence comes from Arenimonas sp., assembly GCA_036676665.1. Taxonomy (GTDB): domain Bacteria; phylum Pseudomonadota; class Gammaproteobacteria; order Xanthomonadales; family Xanthomonadaceae; genus Arenimonas. Next base: position 24,150 of record JAKFCL010000076.1, read on the forward strand.
ACGGGAGATCGTGCTCAGCCATGCGATTCCCGACCTGGACCTGCTCGAGCAGGTGTTCTCGTCGCAGGCCGGGCGCAAGGTCGAGATCAAGCCGTCGGTGCGCGGGGAACGCGCGCGCTACCTGCAGATCGCCGCGCAGAACGCCGCGCTGGCGCTGGCGACCGAGATCGCCTCCAGCGCCAGCCAGCGCGCCCGCCTGCTGTCGCTTCAGGAGCTGCTGGGGCTGGCGGAACCGCCGGCGCGGATCGAGTGTTTCGACATCAGCCACACGATGGGCGAGGCCACCGTCGCGTCGTGCGTGGTGTTCGATGCCGAAGGCCCGGTGCGCGGGCAGTACCGCCGCTACAACATCACCGGCATCGAACCGGGCGACGACTACGCGGCGATGCACCAGGTGCTCGACCGACGTTTCCGCCGCGGCATCGAGGTCGGCGTGCTGCCGGACCTGCTGCTGATCGACGGCGGGGCGGGGCAGCTGGCGCAGGCGCGCCACGTTCTCGACGAACTGGGCGTGCAGGGCGTGGCGATGGTCGGCGTCGCGAAGGGGCCCGAACGCCGCGCCGGCCACGAGGCGCTGGTGCTGTCCGATGGCCGCGAGCTGCGGCCCGGGGCGGCCTCGCCCGGGCTGCAGCTGGTGCAGCAGGTCCGCGACGAGGCGCACCGGTTCGCGATCACCGGCCACCGCGGCAAGCGCCAGAAGGCGCGCGAGACCAGCCGCCTGGAAGACATTCCGGGCATCGGGCCGCGGCGCCGGTCCAGCCTGCTGAAGCATTTCGGCGGGCTGTCGGGGCTCAAGTCGGCGGGCGTGGAGGAGATCGCCCGGGTCGAGGGAGTCAATGCCGCGCTCGCGGAACGCATATACGCCGCCCTTCACGGTCTTGGGCCACAATCGCCCGCGACCCCGTCCCGACCGGACCCGACGTGACCCTGACGATACCGACCCTGCTGACGCTGTTCCGCATCCTGCTGATCCCGGTGCTCATCGCCGTCTTCTACCTGCCGTATCCGTGGACCAATTTCGCCACCACCGCGATCTTCGTGTTCGGGGCGATGACCGACTGGCTCGACGGCTGGATCGCCCGCCGTTACGGCATGTATTCGGCCTTCGGCGCCTTCCTGGATCCGGTGGCCGACAAGCTGACGGTGGCCTTCGCGCTGCTGCTGGTGGTCGAGCGGCACGACACGCCGTGGATGGCGCTGCTCAGCGCGGTGATCATCGGCCGCGAGATCACGATCTCGGCATTGCGCGAATGGATGGCGCAGGTCGGTGCGCACGGCCTGGTCAAGGTGGCCGGCCTGGGCAAGCTCAAGACCATCGTGCAGATGGTCGCGATCAGCTGCCTGCTGTACTACGAAGACCTGCTGGGGCTGCCGATCTTCCGCATCGGCGAATGGCTGCTGGCCATCGCCGCGGCGCTGACCCTGTGGTCGGGTGCGGACTACCTGCGCGCGGCCTGGCCGGCGATGAGCCGGAAGGGATGATGCGAAAGGGATGATCCGAAAGGGTTGACACCCTCGGGGGCGATCCCCCAAAATGCGCGTCTCTTGCGGGAATAGCTCAGTTGGTAGAGCACGACCTTGCCAAGGTCGGGGTCGCGAGTTCGAGTCTCGTTTCCCGCTCCAGTTTCGCCAAAACCCCGCCCGCGGGGTTTTGTTTTTTCAGGCGGTGGCATCCGCCGCCGGACGCGATAAGCTTCCGGCAACGCTATCCGGCCGGGTGGCAGAGTGGTTATGCAGCGGACTGCAAATCCGCGTACGCCGGTTCAATTCCGACCTCGGCCTCCAATTCGATGAGCCCCGCTCCGGCGGGGCTTTTTCGTGCGCCGTTCTGGCGACGGCCGAGCCAATCCGGCACGATGCGCGCAAGCCCGGGTGGCGGAACTGGTATACGCACGAGACTTAAAATCTTGCGGCCGCAAGGCCATGCGGGTTCGACCCCCGCCCCGGGCACCACCGGTCGACACGCAGGCATCGAATGACCCTGGAAGACACCCGCATCGAAAAGCTGGCGCGGCGCTGCGGCTTCACCTGCGCCGATGCGCTGTCCGCCGAACAGCTGCAGCGCGAATGCTTCTGCCTGGCCGTGGACCCGGAGGCGGTGCTGGACCAGCTCGCGGCGCTGCTGCCACGCGACGGCGCACCGGCGTCGCTGCTGGAGTCGCATCGGCACCTGTTCGCGGCGCTGCCGGTGTTCGTGCCCGGCGCCGCGATCGAGCGCATGACGCAGGTGGTGCGGGCGATCGAGGCGGCGGTCGCCTCGCCGGCCTGGTGGCCCGCCGTCGAAGGCTGGGCACCGGCGATCGCCGCGCACGATCCCGGCTCGCCCGGCGGCCTGCTCGGTTTCGATTTCCATCTGTCGCCCGACGGCCCGCAGCTGATCGAGATCAACACCAATCCGGGCGGCGTGCTGCTCAACGCGCTGGTCGCACGCGCGCAATACCTCTGCATGCCCGAACTGGCGATGCCGGCGACCGAAGCGGCCACCGCCGAGGATCGTGTCGCCGACGCGTGGCTGGCGGAATGGCGGCAGCAGTCGGCCGGGCGGACAACGGGCGCGATCGCGATCGTCGACGAAGCCCCGGAGTCGCAATACCTGTATCCGGAGTTCGTGCTGTTCCGCGACCTGTTCGAACGCCTCGGCCACGAGACCCTGATCCTCGATCCCGCCGCGCTGGTCTACCGCGACGGCGGGTTGCACGCCGGCGGCCGGCGCATCGGCTTCGTCTACAACCGCCTGACCGACTTCGCGCTCGACGATCCGCGCCACGCACCGCTGCGGCAGGCGTTCCTGGACGGCGCGGTGGCGATGAGTCCGCATCCGCGCGCGCACGCCCGTTACGCCGACAAGCGCAACCTGGCGCTGCTGGGCGATGCGGCGTTCCTGCGCCGTGCCGGCCTCGCGGAACCGGCCATCGCCACGCTGCTCGCCGGCGTCCCGCCGACCGAGCCGCTGACCGATGGCAACCGCGACGCGCTGTGGGCGCGGCGCAACCGGCTGTTCTTCAAGCCCGCCGGCGGTTACGGCGGCAAGGCCAGTTACCGCGGCGACAAGCTCACCCGCAAGACCTGGGAACAGATGGCCACCGGCGACTACGTGGCGCAGGCGATCGTGCCGCCGAGCGAACGGCCCACGTCCGAAGGCGGCGCGCTGCTGAAGGTCGACATCCGCTGCTACGCCGCCGGGGGCGAACCGCTGCTGTTCGCCGCCCGCACCTACCAGGGACAGACCACGAATTTCCGCACGCCGGGCGGCGGTTTCGCACCGGTGCTGACGTTCCTGTAACCGGCATTTGACCGCGGCACCCTTCGCCGGGCCACAATCGGCCGCATGCCCGGCCGCCCCCGCCGCCGGCGGCCACGGGAGCGGAGCCATGCTGGTGCTGATCGGATTGCTGAAGTTCGCGATGCTGCTGCTGGTGACGCTGATCCCGGTGGCGATCTGGCAACAGACCCGTATCGTCGGTTTCCTGCTTCTGGCCGCCAGCTTCGCCTTCGGCGCGCTGAGCGAAGGCGTCGTGCCGCTGCTGTTCTCGCGCATCGACCCCGGCAGCATCGAGACGGTGATGCTCGGCTTCCGGCTGCTGTCGCTGCTGATGACCGGCGTCGCCGCCGCGGGCCTGTGGCAGATCTACACGAAACTGCGCCGCCCGCGGGCCGCGGCCAGCACCGGCGAAGCCTGAGACATGCTGCCGTCGCGCTACTGGGCTTTCGCCGCCGCCATCGTGCTGACCCTGGCCTCGGCCGTGGCGATGCGCTGGGTGCCGGGCGCGATGTGGGGCCTGGTCATCTTCGGCGCACTGACCCTGGTCGGCATCGGCGACCTGCTGCAGCGCAAGCAGGCGCTGCGGCGCAATTTCCCGCTGCTGGCGCATTTCCGCTACGGCCTGGAATCGATCGGGCCGGAGATCCGCCAGTACTTCATCGAGCCCGACACCGAGGAAACGCCGTTCTCGCGGGCACAGCGGGCGATCGTCTACCAGCGCGCCAAGGACGTGCTCGACAAGCGCCCGTTCGGCACCCAGCTCAACACGTACGGCGACGATTACGAGTGGATCAACCACTCGCTGCAGCCGACGACGATCGTGTCGCCGGATTTCCGCATCCGCGTCGGCGAGAACCGGGCGCAGCCCTACGACGCCAGCGTCTTCAACATCTCGGCGATGAGCTTCGGCTCCCTGTCGGCGAACGCGATCCTGGCGCTGAACGCCGGCGCGAAGAAGGGCGGCTTCTACCACGACACCGGCGAGGGTTCGATCTCGCGCTACCACCGCGAACACGGCGGCGACCTGGTCTGGGAAGTGGCGTCGGGTTATTTCGGCTGCCGCGACGAGCAGGGTCGTTTCGACCCGGAGCGGTTCGCGAAGAACGCGGCCGACCCGCAGGTGAAGATGATCGAGATCAAGCTCAGCCAGGGCGCCAAGCCGGGGCAGGGCGGCATCCTGCCGGCGGCGAAGGTCAGTGTCGAGATCGCCGCGGCGCGCGGCATCACGCCGGGCGTGGAATGCCATTCGCCGGCGATGCACGCCGAATTCTCGACGCCGATCGGCCTGCTCGAGTTCGTCGATCGGCTGCGCACGCTGTCGGGCGGCAAGCCGACCGGCTTCAAGCTGGCGATCGGCCACCCGTGGGAATGGTTCGCGATCGCCAAGGCGATGAAGGAGACCGGCCTCGTCCCGGACTTCATCGTCGTCGACGGCGGCGAGGGCGGCACCGGCGCGGCGCCGCTGGAGTTCAGCGACCACGTCGGCGCGCCGATGCGCGAGGCGCTGATGCTGGTGCACAACACGCTGGTGGGCCTGGACCTGCGCTCGCAGGTGCGGCTGGCCGCGGCCGGCAAGATCATCACGGCGTTCGACATCGCCCGCACGCTGGCGCTGGGCGCCGACTGGTGCAATGCCGCCCGCGGCTTCATGTTCGCGCTGGGCTGCATCCAGTCGCAGAGCTGCCACACCGACCGCTGCCCGACCGGCGTGGCGACCCAGGACCCGCACCGCCAGGCCGCACTCGACCCGCTGGACAAGGCGACCCGGGTGCACAATTTCCACCGCAACACGCTGCTGGCCCTGAAGGAACTGCTGGCCGCCGCCGGCCTGACCCACCCGGCGCAGCTGGGGCCCGAGCACATCATCCGGCGCGTGTCGTCGACCGAAGTCCGTTCGCTGGCGACCCTGCACCGGTTCGTGCGCCAGGGCGCGCTGCTGGACGGAATGCCTGACCACGCCGTGTTCCAGGTGTTCTGGGAGCGGGCCCGGGCCGACAGCTTCGCGCCGCCGCCGGAAGCCGCGGCGATGCTGGCCTCCAAGCTGCGCTGACGCCACGGGGCGCCACCACGCCCCGGCCGCGTTGACCGCTCCGGCGCGGCTCGCGTAAGATCCGCAGCCTCTACGGGCGGTTAGCTCAGCGGTAGAGCATCGCTTTCACACGGCGAGGGTCACAGGTTCAAGCCCTGTACCGCCCACCAGATCCTCGAAAAAAAAGGCCACCCTCGCGGGTGGTTTTTTTTTGCCCGGCCGCCACCGGGCCGACGACCGTCGCCGGAGGAGGGGTCCGCTTAACACCCCCCTGAGAATCGGTTGAGGCGGCGTTACACCCGCGGCGCCATCGTGGCGGGATGGAAACTTCCAACGGGCACGCCCGGCAAACCCCCACGACCTGGCTGGTCTGCGTCCGCGGCGACGGGGGTCGTGCGCCGGCCCTCCGCCGCCAGCTCGAGCGGCTGTGCGCGGACGGTGGTCGCGACGTGCTCGCCGTCGGCTGGGGCCCGCCGGAGCCCACGGAGGCGCTGCTGCGCGACCTCGCCGGCCGCCATCCGCGGTTGCGGGTCGTGCTGCATTCGCGCCGCGTTTCGCAAACCGAGGCGCTGTGTGCCGGTGTCGCCGCGACGCGCTCGCCGTGGATCCTGCTGCCCGGGCCCGATGCCGCGCCCCCTTCGCCGCCCCCGGCCCCGCCCGCGGCCGATGTCGCCTGCGTCGAGCTCGGCACAGGTTCGATGCTGTTCGCGCGCGCAGCCTTCGCGCGCCTGCCGCCGGTTCCGGGCATGGCCCGCTGGCTTCCCGAACTCTTCGCCCGCGCCGGCATGCAGGTGGAACGGACCGGCACGGCGCCGCCGGCGACGTGGACGCGGCGCGCCCGGATCGCGCTTCTGTGCACAATGGCGACCCTCGCCGCACCGGCGGCATCACGGGCCTGATCGTGGCGAAATCGCTGCACCTGCTGATCGTCGAGGACCAGGCCGACCTCGCCGCCAACCTCTGGGATTTCTTCTCCCGCCGCGGCCATGCCGTCGACCATGCCGCCGACGGCCAGACCGGCCTGCGCATGGCGATGTCGGGGACCTACGACGTGGTCGTCCTCGACCTGGGCCTGCCGCGCCTGGACGGGCTGGTGCTGTGCCGCCGCCTGCGCGAGGCGGGCCACGGCGTGCCGGTGATCATGCTGACCGCGCGCGACCAGCTCGACGACAAGCTCAAGGGCTTCGCCGAGGGCGCCGACGACTACCTCGTCAAACCCTTCTCGCTGCGCGAGCTCGAGGCGCGCATCGGCGTCCTGGCCCGGCGCGGGCAACCGATGGCCGGCCAGCCGCTGCACGCGTGCGGGCTGGCGCTGGATCCCGGCGCACACACGGTCCACCGCGAGGGCCGGGCGATCCAGCTGACCCGGGCGCAGACGCGGCTGCTCGAATGCCTGATGCGCGAATCGCCGAAGGTCGTCGACCACGCCCGGCTGATGCGGGCGGTGTGGGGCGCCGACGGCGGCGACCAGGCGGCGCTGCACACCCACATTTACGGACTGCGGAGCCTGATCGACAGGCCGTTCGCCCGCCCGCTGCTGCAGACCGTGCACGGGGTCGGCTACCGGTTGGGCGACGCCGCCACATGAGCCGGATCCCGCTGCGTCTGCGCGTGGCGCTGGCCTACGGCCTGATCGGGCTGGTGCTGAGCCTGGTGTTCGCCGGGGCCACGCTGGTCGTGGCCGAGGATTACGAAACCATCATCGTGCAGACGATGCTCGACGGCGAGGCCCGGACCTATCTGCAGCGCCTGCACGACGACCCCGCCACCACGCTGCCGGTGTCCGAGGGTTTCGCCGGGTACCGCGAGGACGAGGCGCCGCTGCCGTACCGCGGCCTCGCCAACGGCATCCACGATCTCGAGGACGCCACCGAACCGGGCCTGCATGTGGGGGTCGTCGGCGATCCGGGCAACCGCCTGGTCTTCGTCGTGCGGCTGGGGCGGGTCGAGATGCTCGAGCACTACCTGATGCGGATGATGGTGGTCATCGTGCTGGGCGGCACGCTGCTGGCGGGCTGGCTCGGCTGGCTGCTGGCGCAGCGGACGATCGCGCCGGTCGTGCGGCTGGCCGACGCCGTCGACGCGCTGCCGCTGCGGCCCGTGCCCACGGCGCTGCAGGCGACGTTCGGCCGCGACGATATCGGCCGTCTCGCCGGCGCGATCGATGCTTACCAGCAGCGGCTGGTCGACGTCGATTCGACCGACCGCACCTTCTTCGCCAATGCCAGCCACGAACTGCGCACGCCAATCGCCGTGATCCAGGGCGCGGTGGAAGTGATGAAGGACGATCCCGCGCTCAGCGCCGGCCAGGTGCCGCGAATGGACCGCATCGACCGCGCGCTGCTGGAGCTGGGGGCGCTGCTGGAGGCGCTGCTGTTGTCGGCGCGTGGCGTGCCCGCCGAGCGGGAGCCGGTCGATGTGACCGCCGCGATCGACGAAGCCATCGACCGGGTCGCGGCCGGCGTTCCGGACATCCGTCGCCGGCTCGAATTCGCCCCCGGCGGCAGCCAGGTGCTGCCGGCGCCGCGACGCTGGCTTTCGGCGATCCTGACCGTGCTCCTGCAGCGGGTCATGACCCGTGCCCCGGGTTCGCGCTGGCGCCTGCAGTTCGCGGACGGGGCCTTTTCGCTGGCCCGCATCGACGGGGCAGGGGAGGCCGCCACCGCGGCCGGCGGCGACCGCAGCGACCTGGGACTGGGACTGATGTTCGTCGAGCGCCTGTGCCGCGGCCTGGACTGGCGGCTGGTGCAGGCGGACGATCCTTCGGGCCACGCGACGATCCGGATCGAAACCCGGTCTTAACGCGCGACTGAGTTTCGGCTGAGGCGCCTTTACGCCTGCATCGCCGAGGCTGCCCGCCATGACCGCCGCGCCGACGACCCGCCCGATTCCGCGCCAGAACGGGTGGCGCCGCGTCCTGCGCCGCGCTGCCGACTGGCGTCCGCAGCTCAGCGTCGAGGCGCTGGCGCTGCTGGCCAGCCTCTACTTCACCGTGTTCTGCAACCGGGCGCTGTGGCGGGCCTTTGCCGCGGCCACCGACCTGCACGCGCTCGACGGCTGGCTCACGGCGCTGTCGATGGCGGTCGCGATCACCGGACTGCAGGCGGTGGCGCTGGCCCTGGTGCTCCACCGCCGGACCGCGCGACCGCTGCTTTCGGTGCTGGTGGTGCTGGCGGCGCTGGCGTCGTACCCCATGGACCGCTACGGCGTGTACCTGGACCCGGACATGGTGCGCAACGTCCTGCACACCGAAGCCAAGGAGGCCGGCGAACTGGCGACGCCCGGCCTGTTCGCATGGCTGGCCGGCGCCGTGCTGTTGCCGATGGCGGTGCTGTGGCGGGTGCGCCTGCGCCGGTTCCCGTGGCGTACCGCGCTGCTTCGGCGCGGCGTGGCCCTGGCGGTCACGGTCGCCGCGAGCCTCGCCGCGATGCTGCTGTCGTTCCAGGACCTGTCCGCGCTGATGCGCAACCACCACGACCTGCGTTACCTGATCACGCCCGGGAACCTCGTGGTCTCGACGGTGCGCGCCGCCTCCGACGACCGCGCCGCGGCGGCGGGTCCGCGGCGTCCCCTCGGCACCGACGCCCGCCTGCTGCTGCCGCCCGGGCACCGGCCGCGCCTGCTGGTGGTCGTGGTCGGCGAGACCGTGCGCGCGCGCAACTGGGGGCTCAACGGTTACCGCCGGCAGACCACGCCGGAACTGGCGCGGCTGGACGTGCTCAATTTCAGCGACGTCACCGCCTGCGGCTCCAGCACCGAAGTGTCGCTGCCGTGCATGTTCTCCGCGCGCGGACGCCGGGACTACGACGCCACGGCGATCCGCCGCTCCGAATCGCTGCTGCACGTGCTCGACCACGCCGGCGTCGCCACGCTCTGGCGCGACAACCAGACCGGCTGCAAGGGAGTCTGCGACGGCCTGCCGTTCGTCTCGTACCTGCACGCGCGCGACCGCCACTACTGCGACGACGAGCGCTGCCTGGACGAGGTGCTGCTCGCGGACCTGGCGCGCGAACTGGATCCGGCGCCGGTCGACCGGGTCGTCGTGCTGCACCAGCTCGGCAACCACGGCCCGGCGTATTCGCGCCGCTACCCGCCGGCCTACCGGCATTTCGTGCCGGACTGCCGTACGCCGCAGCTCGGCGACTGCAGCACGGCGCAGATCGTCAACGCCTACGACAACGCGATCCTGTACACCGACCATTTCCTCGCCCGGACGATCGCGCTCCTGCAGGCGCAATCGGCGTACGACACGGCGATGGTGTACGTGTCCGACCACGGCGAATCGCTGGGGGAGAACCACCTCTTCCTGCACGGCGTGCCGTACGCGATCGCGCCGGACGTGCAGCTCAAGGTGCCGATGGTCGCGTGGCTTTCGCCGGCACTGCGGCGGGCCGAGGGCTTCGACCGGGGCTGCCTGCGCCGCGTCGCGGCGCAGCCGGCCAGCCACGACAACCTCTTCAGTTCGGTGCTCGGACTGATGCGGGTGCAGACCACCGCCTACGACCGCGGCGAGGACCTGTTCGCGGCCTGCCGGTCCGGGCCGCTGGCGGCGGCGACGGCCGCGGCGGCGGCGTCGTCATGACCGTCATTCCAGCTGCGACTTCGCGTACTCGGCGTCCAGCTTCTCCATCGCGTCGCGCGGCTTGAGCTTGCCGGCCTTCTCGAACGCCGCGGCCGCGTCGTCCTCGCGCTTGTCGCCGTGCAGGAGCAGCAGCAGGTTGCCGTACTCCAGGTGCGCGATCGGCGAGGACGGCGTCAGCTTCAGCGCCGTCGCCAGGTGCTTTTCGGCTTCCGACGCCTTCGCGCCGTAGGTCATGCCGCCGACGAGCGCGCCGATCTTGTCGATGATCTCGGCGTGGTACAGGCCCAGCGCCGTATGCGCCTCGGCGTGTTTCGGCGCCAGCGCGAGCGTGCGGTCCAGCGCCTTGCGCACCTTCGTGGCCAGGCCCATCTTCAGCGCCTTGGCGATGCTGATGCCCTGGCTGTAGCGGCCCAAGCCGAACGCGAACCGGTAGTGGCTGTTGGCCTCGTCCGGCAGCGCCGCGATTGCGGCCTCGGCGAGCTGGCCGACACGCTCGTACCGCGCCAGCTGTTCGGCCTCGTCGTCGACGAGATAGGTGGCGTGGATGCCGAGCGCCTTGCAGGCCACGGAGGCGCCGACCGGCCCGAGGGCTTCCCCGGCCTCGCAGGCCAGCTGGAAATCGCCACGGTGGAACGCCCGCCATGCGTCCTGCAGCGCGGCGGCCACGGCCGGCGCATCCAGGCCCTTCGGGGCGGCCTTGCCGGCGGCCTTGAGCAGCGCCGCGGCGCGCTTGTCGTCCGGGAACGGCTCGGCATCGCCGGCGTGCAGGTCGGGCCAGGCCTTCTTCAGTTTGTCGCCGGCGTAATCGAACGCCTTGGCGTCATGCGGGAATTTCGCCCAGGCGGATTTCTTGGTGGCCATCGACCGTCTCCGTGAAAGGAAGCCAGCATGTCGCGGGGGCCCACGCGCCGCAAGCGCGGCGCCCGAAGCGGACCGGCGGGCCCGGCGCGGCGCCCACGTCCGCATGAGGCGCCGGGCCTAGTGTGATTGCTCGGACGCTGCGGAACAGACTCGGACTCGAACTGGCCGATCCGGCCGACGACCCCGAGGTGCCGCCATGACCCGCAAGACCACGACCCGCCGCAGCGCGACCCGCAAGCCCGCCCCGCGCACCGCCGTCACTTCCCGCAGCGTCCTGCTCGCCGGCCTCGGCGCGGTGTCGCTGGGGCGCAAGCAGGCGCGCGAATCGATCGGCGACCTCGTCGCCGGCGCCGGCGCGTTGCCGCTTCGTGGCAGCGAACTGGCACATGCCGCCGGCCAGCAGGTCGCGGCGATCGCCCGCCAGGCGCAGGCCCGCGTCGCGCCGCTGAAGAAGCAGGCCGCCGCCTTCGCGACCACCGCCGAGAACCAGTTCCTGGTGACCGTGGCGCCGGTGCTCGAGAAGCTCGGCGTCATCGCCACCCCGAAACGCCGCGCCCCGGCCCGCAAGGGCGCCGCCCGGCCGGCGACGCGCAAGCGCTCCCGCGGCGGCTGATCTCCACCCTCTCCAACTCCCGTCAGTGGGAACTTGACGCCCCGGCTCGCCGGGGCGTTTTTTTTACGGGTGCGCCTTTCGCGCCGCTTCGAACGCCGCGAGCTGTTCCGGCGTCGCGTCGCGCTGGTAGCGGGCCTTCCACGCGTCGAACGGCATGCCGTAGACCATTTCCCGGGCCTGGTCCTTGCCGATCGGCGTCCCGGCCGCCTCGGCGGCCTCCTGGACCCAGTTCGACAGGCAGTTGCGGCAGAAGCCGGCGAGGATCATCAGGTCGATGTTCTGCACGTCGCTGCGCTGCTGCAGATGCTGCACGAGGCGGCGGAACGCGGCGGCTTCCAGGGCGGTGGTGTCGGTCATGGCTGGCGGGGCAGGGAAGGGTTCGGGGATAATCGCGGCACGCGACTGCCGGCATTGTGCCTGCGCGCGGCCAGGACCGCTGCCCACCCCATGACCGCCCGCCTGCTCGACGGCAAAGGCATCGCCGACGCCCTGCTCGACGATCTCGCCCGCCGGGTCGCGGCGCGCACGGCCGCCGGCCGGCCGCCGCCGGGACTGGCCGTGGTGCTGGTGGGTCAGGATCCGGCGTCCGCGGTCTATGTGCGCAACAAGCGCCGCGCCGCCAAGAAGGTCGGCATCCGCGCGATCGATTTCGACCTGCCGGCGGAAACCACCGAAGCCGAACTGGCGACGCTGGTCGACCGCCTCAACGCCGATCCGGCGATCCACGGGATCCTCGTGCAACTGCCGCTGCCCGGCGGCCGCGACGCCAAGGACCTGATCCACCGCATCGACCCCCGCAAGGACGTCGATGGTTTCCATCCCGAGAACGTCGGCCACCTGGCGCTGCGCCAGTTCGGCCTACGCCCGTGCACGCCGCGCGGCGTCACCACCCTGCTGGCCTACACCGACCGGCCGGTCCGCGGCGCCAGTGCCACCATCGTCGGCGTCAGCAACCATGTCGGCCGGCCGATGGTGCTGGAACTGCTGATCGCCGGCTGCACGACCACCAGCTGCCACAAGTTCACCCCGCGCGACGTGCTCGAACGGCATGTTCGCGAGGCCGACATCCTGGTCGTCGCGGTCGGCCGGCCGGGGCTGATTCCCGGCGAGTGGGTCAAGCCCGGCGCGGTGGTGATCGATGTCGGCATCAACCGGCTCGACGACGGCCGCCTGGTCGGCGATGTCGACTTCGAGGCCGCGGCGCTGCGGGCGTCCTGGATCACGCCGGT
>JAKFCL010000077.1:0-3989 GCA_036676665.1 Arenimonas sp.
CAGCAGCAGCACGAATTCCTCGCCGCCCATCCGGAAGAAGCGGTCGCTGCGACGCACGGTGCCACGCACCAGCTGCGCGAACCGCACCAGCACCGCATCGCCGGCATCGTGGCCGTGTTCGTCGTTGATGCGCTTGAAGCGATCCAGGTCGAGCACGGCCAGCGTCGCGCAGTCGTCGGCGGCGGTGATGCGCGCCAGCGCCTGTTCCATCGCCCGGCGGTTGTCGACATCGGTCAGCGGGTCGCGGGTCGCCTGGTCCTTCAGGTCGACGCGTTCGGTTTCGCCGAACGACGCCGCGACGTGCGCGCACACCATCACCATCAGCGACGTCGTGACGAAACTCGCCATCGCCAGCGCGCCGGGCAGATGGTCGCCGTGGAACAGCACCTGTCCCGACACCAGCAGCAGCGACAGTCCCATGGCGAGCCGCCGCGAGGCCATCAGGTAATTGCCGAGCAGCACCGGCGCCGTCCAGAACAGCGACACCAGGCCGATCACGTCGCCGACCGCGATGCAGGTGATCGACGCGAACGCGGCCAGCACCGGTCCGGCCAGGCGCACGTCGCGGCGCCACCAGCCCACCGCGGCGATCGACACGACGGCGACCACGATGCCCACGTCCACCGCCGCCGCCAGCCACTGGCCGGTCGCGGCGCGGTACACGGCGAACGGCAGCAGCGCGGTGGCGACGATCGCGGCCACGGCCAGCACGCTGGCCAGCCTGAAATCGCCTTTCGTCCGTTCCACCAGCGGGTCGAGCCAGCGCATACGGGCTCCTCGGTCTCGGGGCATCTTCACCCGCCATGGAGCCTGACGTCATGTGGTGGCGCCGAGAACCCACCCGGAACCAGGCTGTCCGCGCAGGCCGGGCCGGCCCCGGGCGGCGCCGGTCGCCGCTACTGCTTGAGCCGCCAGCCGGTGCGGAAGATCCACGCCACCGCCACCAGGCAGGCGGCCAGGAACCCGGCGATCGCGCCGAAGCTGACCACCGGATCGACGTCGGCCAGGCCGTAGAAGCTCCAGCGAAAGCCGCTGATCAGGTACACGACCGGGTTGAGCAGCGCGATCTTCTGCCACAGCGGCGGCAGCATCGAGATCGAATAGAACGCGCCGCCGAGGAAGCTCAGCGGCGTGACGATCATCAGCGGGATCACCTGCAGCTTCTGGAAGTCGGTGGCCCACAGGCCGATGATGAATCCGAACAGGCTGAACGTGGTCGCGGTGAGCAGCAGGAACAGCAGCATCCACACCGGGTGCGCGATCTCGTAGTCGACGAAGAAGCGCGCGGTCACCAGGATCAGCACGCCGAGCATCACCGACTTGCTGGCCGCGGCGCCGACGTAGCCCAGCACCACCTCGCCCCAGCCCACCGGCGCCGACAGCAGTTCGTAGATCGTGCCGGCCCACTTGGGCATGTAGATGCCGAACGAGGCGTTGGACAGGCTCTCGTTCATCAGCGCCAGCATGATCAGGCCCGGGATGATGAAGGCACCGTAGCCGACACCCTCGACATCGCCCATGCGCGACCCGATCGCGGCGCCGAACACGATGAAATACAGCGACGTCGACAGCACCGGCGAGGCGATCGACTGGGTGATCGTGCGGAACGTGCGCGCCATCTCGAAGCGGTAGATGGCGCGGATGCCGTGCCAGTTCATGCGGCGCTCCGGTCGCGGTGCACGAGGCTGACGAAGATGTCCTCGAGCGAGCTTTCGCTCGAATGCAGGTCCTTGATGTCGATGCCCAGTTCGTTCAGGCGCCGCAGCAGCGCGGCGATGCCGCCCTGGTCGGCCTGCACGTCGAAGGTGTAGACCAGCGCGTGGCCGTCGTCGGCGAGCTCCAGCGGCAGCGCCGCCAGGTCCGCCGGGATCGCCGCCAGCGGCTGCTGCAGCTGCAGCGTCAGCTGCTTCTTGCCGAGCTTGCGCATCAGCACCGATTTCTCCTCGACGACGATCAGCTCGCCCTTGCTGATCACGCCGATGCGGTCGGCCATCTCCTCGGCCTCCTCGATGTAGTGCGTGGTCAGGATGATCGTGGTGCCGCGCTCGCGCAGCTCGCGCACCATCGCCCACATGTCGCGGCGCAGCTCGACGTCGACGCCGGCGCTGGGCTCGTCCAGGAACAGGATCGTCGGCTCGTGCGACAGCGCCTTGGCGATCATCACCCGCCGCTTCATGCCGCCCGACAGCGTCATGATCTTCGCGTCCTTCTTGTCCCACAGCGACAGGTCGCGCAGCACCTTCTCCAGGTGCGCCGGGTCCGGCGCCCGCCCGAACAGGCCGCGGCTGAACTTCATCGTCGCCCACACGCTCTCGAACGCGTCGGTGGAGATCTCCTGCGGCACCAGCCCGATCTTCGAACGCGCGGCCCGCCACTCGCCGACGATGTCGTGGCCGTCGGCGAGCACGCTGCCGGTGCTGGCGTTGACGATGCCGCAGATGATGCTGATCAGCGTGGTCTTGCCGGCGCCGTTGGGACCCAGCAGCGCGAAGATCTCGCCGCGGCGGATGTCCAGGTCGATCGAGCTCAGCGCCTTGTGGCCGGACGCGTAGGTCTTGCTGACCTCGCGGATGGAAAGGATCGGGTCCATGCGGCGGCGTTCCTCCGGGAAGGCCGCCATGCTAGCCCGGGACCGCGCCATCGGCGCGGCCGCGGCGCGGGAAACACTGTCCCGAATGCCTGCGGGGGCTATTCGGTGGGCACGGCCGCGGCGACGTCCACGGGGGAGGTGCGTTCGCGGTAGCGCACGTCCATCGTCTCGCCGCCGAACGCGAGCGTGACCACGAACTCGGCCGGCGCGCCGGCGCCGCGCGGCGGCAGCGCGAACAGCACGTCGCCGCGGGCGACGCCGCGCGGCTCGAGCTTGACGCTGCGGAACAGCCGGTCGCGGGCCGCGTCGATCCGCGCGCGTTCCCGGTCCATCGCGACCTGTTCGGCATTGGTGCGGATATTGCGCAGCCCGGCCGACGAACTGCCCTGGGTCTGCGTGCCGGGCTCCACCGGACCGATGGTCTGCGGCGGCGCCGGCGCGATCGGCGCTTCGCTGCTCATGAAGCTGGTGTCGGGGCGCCGCGTCGCCGCCGCCGTGGCGCGGGCGTCGCCGGCGACCGTCGGCAGCCCGCTGCGGCCGTCCTTGAGCCAGCGCACCAGCGCGGTCGACGACCAGACTTTCAGCGGTTCGCTTCCCGACCGGACCGTGACGCCGTCGGTGCCCACCTTCAGCGCGTCGCGGCCGGTGTTGAGCACGGCCAGCGGGATCCACGCCTGGGTGTCGTTTTCCGGCATGAACGTCAGCACGGCCCCGAAGGCCGTGCCCGGCTGCCGCAGCACGGTCAGCCCATCGACGAGCTGCACCTCGCGGCCGGGCGGCGGCACGATGTCGAAGATGCGCGGGGCGCCCGCCGCGGCGAGCGCCGGCAGCGCGGACAGCACGAGCAGGGAGGTCAGCAGCAGGCGCGCGTTCTTCACGGGATCATCCGGTGCCGGCGGGAGGCGGCGTGGGCGCGATGATAACGCCTCGCTCCGCGGCCAGGCCCGGCGGCGGCGGGTCCCGCGCGTACGCCGGCGCCGCTGACGCCCCGCGCACGGCCGATGTGGACACTGGGCCGATGCCCACGCCCCGCCGCCGCCGCGAACAGGCACCCGCCGCCGACCTGTCCGCGGGCTTCGTGCAGGTGCGCGGCGCGCGCCAGCACAACCTCAAGGACCTCGACGTCGACATCCCGCGCGATGCGCTGGTCGTGTTCACCGGCGTGTCGGGTTCGGGCAAGTCGTCGCTG
Source organism: Arenimonas sp. (assembly GCA_036676665.1). Classification (GTDB taxonomy): domain Bacteria; phylum Pseudomonadota; class Gammaproteobacteria; order Xanthomonadales; family Xanthomonadaceae; genus Arenimonas. The sequence goes on from JAKFCL010000077.1 coordinate 3,780, forward strand.
GCGTTCGGCACGATCTACGCGGAGGCGCAGCGGCGTTACCTGGATTCGGTGGCGCCGTACGCGCGCCGGTTGATCGAGCAGCAGGCGCCGCCGGACGTCGACGCGATCGACGGCCTGCCGCCGGCGGTGGCGCTGCAGCAGCAGCGCGGCACGCCGACCACGCGCTCGTCGGTCGGCAGCGTCACCACGGTGTCGAACTCGCTGCGGATG
>JAKFCL010000078.1:0-2443 GCA_036676665.1 Arenimonas sp.
GGGCGGCATGCTCTGGACCTTCAAGCTGCCGAAGGACCTGGTCGCCAAGCGCTGATCGGTAACGCCTGAAGCACAAGGCCGGCTCTTTAGCCGGCCTTGTGCTTTTTGTCGTATAGGTTTTTTCCGCCGTCCGCCAGCCACGGATAGCACCCTAGGGGGCGCTAGCGCCGAGATGCCTGGCGTAGGGTGCGCCATGCGCACCGGGGAGGGGCCACGGTCTTTGCTGCGCACGCAGACCAATGCGCGGCTGCAACAGGTGGCGCGCGCAGCCTGGGCGGCCCCGCGCACCCTACGGGCCGATGGTGCCGAGGTGCTTGTCGTAGGGTGCGCCATGCGCACCGGGGGGCGGTCACTGCTGCGCATGGCGTGCCTCGGTCTACGCTGGCTGGGTGCCTCCGGTGAGCAGCCGCTGCGCCTGCCATGGCCAGCCATGCAGCAGGACGCTGTGCACCTGCACCAGTTCGGCGCCGGCGGCGAGCCGGGCGTCGAGGTGTGCGGCGCTCTGGATGCCGCCGACCGACAGCAGCGCGATCTGCCCGCCGCACAGCCGGCGCAGCTGCGTGATCTGTGCGCAGGCCTGTTCCTGCTGGGCGGCATCCTGCCAGGCGCGATAACGCTGGCGGGTTGCCGGCGGCCCCGGATCGTGGGCCGCGAGCAGGCCGTCGTAGCCCAGCTCCAGCAGCAGTTCGGCCAAGGCCAGCGGCACCTGGCCGGGCAGGCAGCGCAGCTTGACCGCCAGCGGCACGCGACGCTCGGGCCGGTCCAGCCGCAGCTGCTCGGCACGCGCCACGGCCAGCAGCTGGCGCAGCCGTGGTCGTTGCTCGGCGCCGAGCAGCGAGGCGCTGCCTGGACCGATCAGGTTGAGCATCAGGTAGTCGGCCAGCGGCCAGACGCGGGCCAGGCCGGCGCGCAGCGCCGCGAGGGACAGGCTCGGCCCGAGGCTCAGGTTGAGCCCCAGTCGCGCCGTCCCGGGCCCGAGCGCGCGTGCCGATAGCTGGGTCGTCGCGGCGAGGTCGAGGCTGCCGATTTCATTGAAGCCGAAGCCCAGCGCGCCGGCGCGGCGGCCGAGCCGGCCATACCGGTCGAAACCGGCGGCGATGCCCAGCGGCGAATCGAAGCGCAGGCCCATCACCTCGACCGGCCGCGCGAGGCTGGGCGCCGTCAGGCAGCGGGCTCTGAGGCACGCCAGGCGCAGGGCCAGCTGCTGGCCGAGGCGGCGCAGCGGCTCAGCCATGGCGGCGTTCGAAGTCGCGCATGAACTCCAGCAGCCGTTCGACCCCGGCCAGCGGCATGGCGTTGTACAGGCTGGCGCGGATGCCGCCGACGGCGCCGTGGCCCTGCAGGTTGAACAGCCCGGCCTGCCCCGCTGCCGCCAGGAAGCGTGGCAGCAGGAGTTCGTCGCGCAGCTGGAAGCACACGCTGACGGGCGAGCGATCCGCCGGCCGCTGGCGACAGTGGTAGAGATCGCTGGCATCGATGCCGCGATAGAGCAGCTGGCTCTTCTCCCGGCTGGTGTAGGCGATGGCCTCCAGCCCGCCCTGCTGGTCGATCCAGCGCAGCATCAGCGCGGCGCAGTACAGGGCGAAGCTCGGCGGGGTGCACAGGCGGCTCTGCTGCTCGGCCTGCAGCGCATAGCTGAACGGCGACGGCAGCCCGGCGCGCGGCGGCCTGAGCAGGTCGTCGCGGATGATCAGCAGGCACAGGCCGGCGACCCCGAGATTCTTCTGCGCGCTGGCGTAGATCAGGCCGAAGCGCTCGACCGGCAGCGGGCGGGTGAGGAAGTCCGAGGTCATGTCCGCCACCAGCGGCACCTGGCTCTCGGGGAACTCCTGGAGCTGCAGGCCGTTGGCGGTCTCGTTGCTGGTCAGGTGGCAGTAGCCGGACTGCGGATCGAGGCGCCACTCGCCGGGCTCCGGAAGCGCCGTGAAGCCGTTGCCCCGGCCGCTGGCGATGATGTTCAGCGGCGCCTGGCGGCGCGCTTCGGCGATCGCCTTGGTCGCCCAGTGGCCGCTTTCCAGGTAATCGGCCGACTGGCCGGGGGCCAGCAGGTTCAGTGGCAGCAGGCCGAACTGGCAGGACGCCCCGCCATGCAGGAACAGCACGCGGTAGTTCGGCGGTAGTGTCAGCAGCGCGCGCAGGTCCTCCTCGGCCTGCTGCATCAGGCCTTTGAATGGCGCGCCGGTGAACGGCTGCTCCAGCACGGACAGGCCGCTGCCTTGCCAGTTCGGCAACTCGTCGCGGATCTGTGCGAGAACCGCCGGCGGCAACATTGCCGGGCCGGCGGCGAAGTTGTAGCGCTCGCCGCCGCGGGCCGCCGGGCGGTCTTCAGGAAAACAGCTGCAGGCCATGACCGCCAGCCGCCATCAGGAATAGCAGGGGCATCGACAGGATGGTGTTGCTGCGCGAGGACAGGAAGGTGATCCGCGAGCAGCGCACGCGCTCC
>JAKFCL010000079.1:0-8316 GCA_036676665.1 Arenimonas sp.
TACCTGCCGCGCATGCAGATCGTGCACACGTCCGCCCGCACCGAAGGCCAGATCTACATGCCCTGGGTGAACCGGGCGATGCTGCTGGCGGTGGTGGCCGTGGTGCTCGGCTTCGGCAGCTCCAGCCACCTGGCGATCGCCTACGGCGTGTCGGTCACCGGCACGATGCTGATCAGCACGCTGCTGCTGGTGATCCTGGCGAAGGTGCGCTGGCGGCTGAAGGGCTGGCAGGTGTGGCCGCTGGCGCTGCTGTTCGTGGTGATCGAGGGCGCGTTCTTCTCGGCCAACGTCATCAAGTTCGTCGAAGGGGCGTGGTTCCCGCTGGCGCTTGGCGTGGTCGCGTTCGCGGTGATGCGCACCTGGCGGCGCGGACGCGCGCTGGTGCACGCGCAGGTCAACCGCGACAGCCTGCGCATCGAGCACTTCGTCGACAACCTGGTCAGGAATCCGCCGACGCGGGTGCCGGGCACGGCGGTGTTCCTGACGCCGTCCAACCAGTTCATGCCGCCGGCGATGCTGCACAACCTCAAGCACAACAAGGTGCTGCACGAGCGCAACGTGCTGCTGAGCGTGGAGGTGCTCGGCGTGCCGCGCGCCGACGAGAGCGAGCGGGTGGTGCACACCGACCTCGGCCACGGCTTCGCGCGGCTGACGCTGCGCTTCGGCTACCTCGAGGATCCCGACGTGCCGCTGGCGCTGAAGAAGTGGTCGATCCCCGGGCCGCCGTTCGAGCAGATGGAAACCACGTATTTCGCCAGCCGCGAATCGCTGTCGGCCAAACCGGGGCAGGGCATGGCGCTGTGGCGCGACAAGCTGTTCCTGTTCATGTCGCGCAATGCGACGCCGGCGACGGAGTTCTTCCACGTCCCGGGCAACCGGCTGGTCGAGCTGGGCACGCAGGTCGTCATCTGATGCCGTCGACGGGATACCGTGCGTTCACGTGGACCCCGGCACCCTGCCGGGCATGAAAACCTCCCTGTTCGCCTCGATCATCGTCGTCGGCCTCGGTGCCGCCCAGGCCGCCGGTGCCGCGTCCGCGCCGCTGTCCCTGCCGGTCAACGCCGCGGCTGCCGCCTCCGCGACGGCCCCCGAACCCGATGCGGCCGTGCTGGCGCAACTGACGCAGGCCGTCCGCGACGGTCGTTTCGGCGCGGCCTACAAGCGTGGCCTCAAGGCCTCGCCGGCCAGTCCGACCCGCGATCGCGTCCTTGCGCTCGAAGACGACATCGTCGCCGGCGTGTTCGCGCGCATCGCCGCCCGCAGGCTCGACCTCGCCGAGGCGACCGCCGTCGCGACGTTCTATGCCTCCCCGGACGGACAGGCCCTGACGTCGGCACAGCTGTCGGCCGACGGATCGGCGTCGTCGATCGCCCCGGCGCAGCGCGACGCGATCGCCGCCTTCTTCGCCTCGCCCCCGGGGCGCAAATTCAACGCGCTGCTGGCCGATCCGGCGGTGCGCGGGGAACTTCAGCTGGCCCTGGCCTTCATCGCCGGCCCCGGCAAGAAATAAGCGTTTCGCGGGGTCGGGCCTGCCATAATTGCCGCCCATGGAAGAGACCCGCGTCCTCGCCCCCGCCGCCACCCGCGACGACGACCTCGCCGAGGCCAGCATCCGCCCCCGGCGCCTGGACGACTACCTCGGCCAGCAGCCGGTCCGCGAGCAGCTCAAGATCGCCATCGAGGCGGCCAGGGGTCGCGGCGAGGCGATGGACCACGTGCTGATCTTCGGGCCGCCGGGCCTGGGCAAGACCACGCTGAGTCACGTGATCGCCAATGAACTCGGCGTCAACCTGCGCACCACCTCCGGCCCGGTGATCGAGCGCGCCGGCGACCTGGCGGCGCTGCTGACGAACCTGCAGCCGCACGACGTGCTGTTCGTCGACGAGATCCACCGCCTGAGCCCGATCGTCGAGGAAGTGCTGTACCCGGCGATGGAGGACTACCAGATCGACATCATGATCGGCGAAGGCCCTGCCGCCCGCTCGATCAAGCTCGACCTGCCGCCGTTCACCCTGATCGGCGCCACCACCCGCGCCGGCCTGCTGACCGCGCCGCTGCGCGACCGCTTCGGCATCGTCCAGCGCCTGGAGTTCTACAGCCCCGAGGAACTGACCCGGATCGTGCGCCGCTCGGCGACGATCCTGGGCATCGAATGCGCCGCCGACGGCGCCGGCGAGATCGCCCGCCGCAGCCGCGGCACGCCGCGCATCGCCAACCGCCTGCTGCGGCGGGTGCGCGATTTCGCCCAGGTGCGCGCCGGCGGCGTGATCACCCGCGAGGTGGCCGACGCCGGCATGGCGATGCTCAAGGTCGATGCCGAGGGCTTCGACCAGCTCGACCGCCGCCTGCTGTCGGTGATCATCGAGAACTTCGACGGCGGCCCGGTCGGCGTCGAATCGCTGGCGGCCACGCTCAGCGAGGAGCGCGGCACGCTCGAGGACGTCATCGAACCGTACCTGATCCAGCAGGGGTACCTGGTGCGCAGCGCCCGCGGCCGCATGGTCACCCACAAGGCGTACACCCACCTGGGGCTCAAACCCCCGCGAAAACAGCCGGATCCCGACCTTTTCGAATCATGAGTGCCGATTCGTTCAGCTTCCCGATAAGGGTCTACTGGGAGGATACCGACGCCGGTGGGGTGGTTTACCACGGCAGTTACGTGCGATTCCTCGAGCGCGCGCGCACCGAATGGCTGCGCGCCCAGGGAGTCGGGCAGCAGGTCCTGCGTGATCGCGAGGACGTGGTGCTGGTGATCCGCGACATGACCCTGGATTTCCGCCAACCCGCGCGTCTGGACGACGAACTGCAGGTCAGCGTGGTCATGACGCGGCGCCGCGCCGCCAGCCTGCTGATGACGCAGGAGATCGTCCGGGACGGACGGGTGCTGGTCAGCGCGGACGTGCGCGTGGCCTGCCTCACCGCCTCGAGTTTCACCCCGCGGCCGCTGCCCGAGTGGCTGGCCGCGGACCCCCAGAATTGAACCGGAGCCGCCGATGTCCTTCCTGTTGCCGATGATGCTCGCCGCTGCCGCGCCGGTATCCGAACTGCCCGCCGAAGCGGTCGAGACCCTGCCGGCCGAAGCCGCCACCGCGGCCGTCGATGCCGGACAGCAGGGCATCAGTTACCTGCAGCTGCTGCTCGACGCCAGCCTGCCGGTGCAGGTGATCATGCTGCTGCTGGCGATCGGCTCGGTGGTGAGCTGGGTGATCATCTTCCGCAAGAACCGCATCTTCTCCCGCGCCAACGACGAGGCCGACGATTTCGAGAGCCGCTTCTGGTCCGGCGTCGACCTGACCCAGCTCTACCGCGCCGCGACCGACCGCAACCGCGTCGTCTCCGGCCTGGAGGCGATCTTCGAGGCCGGCTTCCGCGAATACGCCCGCCTGCGGCAGAAGAAGAGCGTCGACCCGCGCACCCAGCTCGAGGGCGCCCAGCGGGCGATGCGCGCGACGTTCGCCCGCGAGGTCGACCGCCTCGAGCACAACCTTGAACTGCTCGCCAACGTCGGTTCCACCGCGCCGTACGTCGGCCTGGTCGGCACCGTGTTCGGCATCATGGTGACGATGCACGGCCTGTCCACGCAGGAATCGGCCAGCATCGCCGCGGTCGCTCCGGGCATCTCCGAGGCGCTGTTCGCCACCGCGATGGGCCTGTTCGTGGCGATCCCGGCCGTGTGGGCCTACAACCGCTTCGCGACCCGCGTCGAGCGCATCTCCGTGCGCTACGAGAGCTTCGCCGAGGAATTCTCCTCGATCCTGCAGCGCCAGTCGCACGTCGAAGAGTGACCGGTCGACCGACCGGTCGCGCGGCAACCCCGCTGGTCCCGGCCGCACGTTAGGAGCGACACCATGTCCGCCACCATCACCCGCCACCGCAAGCGCAAGAAGCTCAAGGCCGACATCAACGTCGTGCCCTACATCGACGTGATGCTGGTGCTGCTGATCATCTTCATGGTGACCGCGCCGCTGCTGAGCCTGGGCGTCGATGTCGAGCTGCCGCGCGCCGATGCCAAGCCGGTGGAGCAGCAGAAGGAACCGATCGTCGTGACGGTGAACGCCGAAGGCGCGTACTCGCTGAAGCTCGAGTCGGCCGACGCCGAGCCGATCGACGCGACGACGCTGCAGGCCAAGGTCGCCGCCTTCGTGCGCGCCAACCCCGACGTGCCGGTGTTCGTCGCCGGCGACCGCGACGCCGACTACGCCACCGTCTTCGACACCATGGTGCTGCTGCAGCAGGCCGGCGTGCCGCGCGTGGGCCTGATGGGACAGCCGCCGGAAAATGCACGCTGAGGCCCTCCGCCAGCACGAAGGGGACGACGAAGACCTGCTGACGCCGGTGCTGAAGGCGCTGGCGTTGCACGCGGCCATCGTCGGCCTGCTGGTGCTCGCCGGCTGGTGGCAGCCGGCGCCGGAGAAGGTTTCCGTGGCCGGGCCGGTGGTGCAGGCCGCGCTGGTGATCTCCGAGGCCGACGTCGTGCAGGCGCAGCAGGCCGTCGAGGAGGCGCCGAAGCCGGCGCCGCCGGAGCCCGTGGAGGCGGCACCGCCGCCGCAGCCCGAGCCGGCGCCGCAGCCGCAGGACGCGCCCGACGAGATCCAGCCGGTGCCGCAGGAACAGATCCCCGAGCCCGACACCGTCGACCAGGAAGAGGTCGCGCGCCTGGCCGCGCAGGCCGCCGACCGCGAGCGCGAGGAGCAGGAAGAGCGCCGGCGCCAGGAGCAGATCGACCTGACCGAACGCGAGCGCCAGGCCGAGGCCGAGCGCCGCCAGCGCCGCCGCGAGCAGGTGGAGGCCATCCAGCGCGAGCGCGAGGAAGCCCGGCGCATCACCCGGATGGAAGAACAGCGCCTGCAGCAACTGGCCGATGCCCAGGCCGCCCGCCGCCAGCCCGAGCCCAGCCCGGCCCGGACCCCGGCCCAGAGCGGCAACAACGGCGAGGACACCGACCTGCTGGCCCGCTACGCGCTGGCGATGCACCAGCTGGCCGAGACCAACTGGAATCGTTCACTTGCTCCTGAAGCGACTCCCTGCAAGGTGTCGTTCACCCAGATCCCCGGCGGAGAGGTGATCGACGTGCGCTTCCTGTCCTGTTCCTTCGACGGACCCGCCCGCGAATCCGTCGAACGCGCGCTCCGGCGCGACCCGATGCCCTATGCCGGTTTCGAACCCGTGTTCCGCCGCGAGGTCGAACTGACTTTCTGCTACCCCGAAGAGGCCTGCCCCCGATGAATCGTTTCCTGTCTTTCCTGGCGCTCGCGCTGCTGCTGCCCGCCGGGCTGGTCCGCGCCCAGGGCGCCCTGGAGATCGGCACGGTGCGCGGTGTCGACAACGCGATCCCGGTTGCCGTCGTGCCGATGCCGTACCTGGGCAATTCGGTCGCCCCCGACACCGACATCGCTGCGGTGATCCGCGCCGACCTCAACCGCTCCGGCCAGTTCCGCACGCTGGCCGAGCAGGACGTGATCGAGCGCCCGCAGCGCGGCAGCGAGATCAAGTTCCCGACCTGGCGCGTCCTGAAGCAGGACTTCGTCGTCGTCGGCCGCGTGCTCGACAACGCCGACGGCGGCTACCGCGTCGAATACGAGCTGTGGGACGTCGCCCGCCAGGAACGCCTGCTGGGCCTGGCCATCGGTGGCCGCGCCCGCGGCATGCGCGACGTGTCGCACCAGATCGCCGACCAGATCTACGAGAAGATCCTCGGCGTGCGCGGCGCGTTCTGGACCTCGATCGCCTACGTCACGGCGACCGGCCTGGGTCCGAACATGCAGTACTCGCTGATGATCGCCGACTCCGACGGCTTCAACCCGCAGACCGTCGTGCGCTCCAAGGAGCCGCTGCTGTCGCCGGCGTGGAGCCCGGACCGCCGCAAGCTGGCCTACGTGAGCTTCGAGCGCGGCAACTCGACGATCTACGTGCAGGAGATCGCCACCGGCGCCCGCGAAGTGGTCTCGAGCTTCCGTGGCATCAACGGCGCCCCGAACTTCTCCCCGGACGGCCGCCGCCTCGCGCTGACGCTGTCGCGCACGGGCAACCCCGAGATCTACGTGATGGACCTGGCCAGCAAGTCGCTGAACCAGATCACCCGCCACTACGGCATCGACACCGAGCCGGTCTGGACCGCCGACGGCCAGTCGCTGATCTTCACATCCGACCGCGCCGGCAAGCCGCAGCTGTACCAGGTGTCGGCCGCGGGGGGCGAGGCGAGCCGCCTGAGCTTCGACGGAGATTCCAACGCAAAGGCCAGTATTTCCTTTGACGGCAAGAAGATAGCTATGGCGCAGGGACGCGGAAACGTTTATCGTATCGCCGTTCTTGACCGCAGCTTCGGCGGTGCGGGTCGCTGGCAGACGCTGTCGCCGGGCAACCTCGACGAGTCGCCCAGCTTCGCCCCCAACGCCAGCATGCTGCTGTACGCCACGAAGGAAGGCCGTCGTGGCGTGCTGTACGCGGTTTCGGCCGACGGCAGGGTAAGGCAGCGTTTGGTATTGGCCGATGGTGACGTCCGGGAGCCCGCCTGGTCACCTTATAGGCAGAGATAGAGTCAGGACGGGCCAACAAAAACAAGAAGTTCCATCACTGCATCCGAGATAACAGAGGGTTCCCATGAATACCACCACCCGCGTGCTGATTGCCGTTTCCATCGCCCTGGCCCTGGGCGCCTGCCGCTCCAAGCCGGAAGTCGTCGAAGGTCCGTCCGATGGCGGCACCCCGGTCGGCCCGACCACCGGCGCCACCGACGGCCGCTACACCCAGGCCGACCTCGACACCGACGCCTGCCTGCGCCAGCGCACCGTGTACTTCGATTTCGACCAGGACACCCTGCGTCCGGAGTTCCAGGCCATCATGGCGTGCCACGCCAAGTACCTGAACGACCAGCCGCAGTCGCGCGTCACGCTGGAAGGCAATGCCGACGAGCGCGGTACCCGCGAGTACAACCTGGGCCTCGGCGAGCGCCGCGGCAACGCCGTTTCCGGCGCGCTGCAGGGTGCGGGCGGTTCGGCGTCGCAGATCACCGTCGTGTCCTACGGTGAAGAGCGTCCGACCTGCAACGACTCGATGGAGTCCTGCTGGTCGCAGAACCGTCGCGTCGAAATCGTCTACACCGCGAAGTAAGCGATGGGACGTCAGCGCATCTTCTGCGTTGTCACCGTGGTGGCGGCCCTCGTGGCCGCCATCCCGGGGCAGGTTTCGGCCCAGCGCCTGAGCCTGGCCGACCGCGTCACCAAGCTCGAGAACGCCGCCAACGTCGCCAGCCAGGGCGCCGGCCAGGCCAATCTCGAAGCCCAGAACCGCACGGTCCAGCTGCAGGCCGAGGTCGCCTCGTTGCGCAACCTCGTGGAAACCCTGCAGAACGAGATCGAACAGCTCAAGCAGACCAACCGGCAGCAGTACCTCGACCTGGACGGCCGCCTCGGCCGCCTCGACGGTGCTTCTCCGACCGCGTCCGCGCCCTCTTCCCGCGCGACCGCTCCGGCGGCCCGCGACCTGCCGCCGCCGTCCTCGGCCGTGCGCGAACCCGAGCCGGCCGAAGGTTTCGTCGATGCCGCCCCGAGCGACGCCGTCGACCCCCGCGACCTGCCGGCATCGGCCGATCCCGCCGCCGAGGAAGCCGACTACCAGGCCGCTCTCGACACGCTGGTGGAGCGTTTCGAGGCCGCCGACTCGGCCCGCCTGTTCAAGCGCTTCATCGCCGACTACCCGCAGAGCCCGCTGCTGCCCAACGCGTATTACTGGCTCGGCGAAAGCTACTACGTGACCCAGAACTACGAACTGGCGCAGGACGCCTTCCGCTCGCTGCTCGGGTCCTACCCGGGCTCGCGCAAGGAAGCCGATGCGATGCTCAAGCTCGGTTACAGCCAGATCGCCGTCGGCGACACCGGCGCCGGCGAAGCCACGCTGCGCGACCTCATGTCGCGTTACCCCGGCACCGAGGCCGCGGCGAAAGCCGAGAGCCGCCTGCGCACGCTTTCGCTCGAAAACGGCTGATCCGGGCCGGCGTGCCGACGCCGGCCGCCGCGCCATGCAGACCTCCTCCGACTCCACGCTCGACCCCGCAGCCGCCGCGCCGGCTGGCGAGCGCCTGCGCCTGACCGAGATCTTCCTGTCGGTGCAGGGCGAGGCGCGTGCAGCCGGCTGGCCGACCGTGTTCGTGCGCCTCACCGGCTGCCCGCTGCGCTGCCAGTACTGCGACACCGCCTACGCCTTCCACGGGGGGCAGTGGCACGACATCGACGCGATCCTGGCGCAGGTGGCCAGCCATGGCGTGCGCCACGTCTGCGTCACCGGCGGCGAGCCGCTGGCGCAGAAGCGCTGCCTGGT
>JAKFCL010000080.1:0-4030 GCA_036676665.1 Arenimonas sp.
GCGGGCGGACCGGCCTGCGCTTTTCCCGCGGCGGTGGCAGGAGCGCTAAGCTGGCCTCCCACGCAATTCCGCGGCACCCGCCCATGCGCATCCTTCGACCGATCCTGTTCCTGGCCTTGCTGGTGCCGTCGCTGGCGGCGGCCGAATCGCTGTACAAGTGCGACGCCGCCGGCGCCGTGACGATCCAGTCCGAGCCGTGCCCGAAGGGCAGCACGCAGGTATGGCAGCGCGACGCCACGCCCGAGGCCGGTCCCTCCGCGGAGGAACTGGCGGCCCGCGCGGCGCTGGCCGCCGCGGAAGCGCAGCGGCTGGCCGAAAGCGCGCGTGCGGCCGAACAGGAACGCATCGCCGAGCTGCTGCGGCGCGACGACGAGGCCCGCCTGCGCGCGGCCGAAGCCAGCGGCAGCGCACGCCCGGAGCGCAAGAGCGAATGCACGCAGGCGCACGAGTTCGCCGACGCCGCGAATGCCAAGGAATGGCTCAACCTCAGCGAAACCCAGCGCGACCGCCTGCGCAACTGGGTGATCGAGCTGTGCAAGGACCCGCTCGGCCGGCCGCTGGATTCGCCGGTCACCCTGTAAGCCGCCACATCCGCGACACGCGCTGCCCGCGCTACCCGCGCGGCACGTAGGCGAATTCGTCGCCGCGCTCGCGGCATCCGCCGATCCCCACCGCGTTGCCGGCGCGCTGGAATGTTCCCCGGGCACTGGCCACGGGAGAACGACGATGCGGGCGATCACGATGGCGATGCTGCTGGGGCTGGGCGCGACCGCCGCCGCGCCGCGGCCGGCCTCCGCGCCGGCGATCCACCGCTGCGTCGGCGTCGGCGGCGACATCAGCTACCAGTCGGCGCCGTGCGCCGCCGGCGCCCGCCAGGATTGGGTGCGGCCGCTGCCTCCGCCCGCGCCAACCCCGCTTTCCGAGCGGTCGGTGTCGAGCCGCCGGAACGCGCCCGCATCGGTCGCGGCCACGCCGGCGGTGCGGCGCGGCACCCCGGCGCGGTCCGGGACGCGAGCGCGCGCGCCATCGTCCCGGGCACGTGCGCCGTCACCCTGCGAACGCGCCCGCCGCGCCGCCGATGCCATCCGCGAGCAGCAGTGGAACCGGCTCGGCTTCCGCGAACGCTCCGAGCTCGATGCCGGTGTCGCCCGGGCCTGCGCGCGATGAGCGGCGTCCGCGACGAAGCGTCCAGCCTGTCGCTCCTGCGCCGCGGCGACTGGCTGTTGTGCCGGATCCGCGGGCCGATGCGGCTCGACACGCTGCAGGCCTACCTGGGCGAAGTCGCCGGCTGCTGCCGGGCCGGCGGCGTGCGCGCCGCGCTGGTGGACCTGACCGACACCGGCGACGTGGTGGGCGCCGCCGACCAGTTGCGGCTGGGCCTGCGCATGGCCGGTGCCTGGCCCGCCGACGTGCCGATCGCGGTGCTGGTCGCCCCGCATATGCTGCTGCCCGATCGCACGTTCGAACACGTCGCTTCGCATCGCGGCCTGCGCGTCCGCAGCTTTTCCGACGCCCGCGCCGCCGCGACGTGGCTCGACGCGCAGCGGCCGCAGGGGGACCCGGGCGAAGCCGCGCAAGGTCACGCACAATGAGCGGATGAATCGCACCCACAACCTGCGTGGCGTGATCGCGATGCTGATCGCGGTCGGGCTCTTCTCCCTGATGGACGGTGGCCTCAAGCACCTCTCGGCGAGCTATCCGCCGATGCAGGTGGCGGCGATCCGCGGCCTGTCGGCGCTGCCGCTGGTGATGGCCTGGGTGCTCTGGACCGGCGGCGCCGGCACGCTGTGGCGGATCCGCTGGCCGCTGCACCTGCTGCGCGGCGCGCTGTCGATCGCCATGCTGGCGGCGTTCGCGTACGCGCTCAAGCGCATGCCGCTGACCGGCGCCTACGCCCTGTTCTTCGTCGCGCCGCTGATGATCACCGCGCTGTCGGTGCCGTTCCTCGGCGAGACCGTCGGCCCGCGGCGCTGGGCGGCGATCGGCGTCGGCCTGGTGGGCGTGCTGGTGGTGCTGCGCCCGACCGGCGAAGGCATGCTGACCTGGGCCGGCCTGGCCGTGCTGGCGTCGGCGGCCGGCTACGCGCTGTCGGCGATCACCGTGCGGGTGCTGCACCGCACCGACAGCTCGCAGAGCATGGTGTTCTGGATGACCGCGATGACGGCGATCGGCGCCGGCCTGCTGGCGTGGCCCGACTGGCATGCGCTGCGCTGGCAGGACGGGTGGGTGATCGCCGCGGTGGGCGTCACCGGCTTCGCCGGGCAGGTGGCGATCACCGAGGCCTTCCGCAGCGGCGAGGCCTCGGTGGTGGCGCCGTTCGAATACAGCGCGCTGGCCTGGGGACTGGGGCTGGACTGGCTGGTGTGGCACACGCTGCCGGACGGCTGGACGTTCGTCGGTGCCGGCATCATCGTCGCCAGCGGCCTGTACCTGATCCACCGCGAGCGGGTCCGCGCCGCGACCGCGGGATCGTGACGGCGGGTGGACGCGGCGCGGGTATGCTGCAACCGACGATTCCTGCCCCGGCCCTTCCCATGACCCTTCGCTCCACCCTGTTCGCCCTGGGCGCCGTGGCCCTGCTGGCCGCCTGCGGAGACGCTCCGGCGCCCGACCCCGCCGCCCCGGCCGCGCCGACGGCCAACGCCGGCGACGGCATCGACTGGAGCCGGTGTCGGATTCCCGGAGCGAAGCGGCCGGTGCCGGGCCGCCTGTTCGTCGTGGATGGCGGCGCGCCGGCCCCGGGCGCCGAACCGGGCCGGGAATCGATCCGACGCGTCGACGTGCTGGTGCCGGGACAGGTGCTGCTGCTGCTCACGGCGCCCGACGCGACCGCCTGGCATGTGCGCCTGTCGCCGGAAACGCAGCTGCAGGCGATCTTCGCCAGCGGCGAGCAGTCGCAGCGCATCACCGGCCAGGGCCTCGGCCCGGCGCGGCTGGAAAAGTCGCAGGTGATGGGCGACGACTGCGGCCGCTACTGGATGCGCGACGGTGCCGGCGACACGCTGGACGATGTCACGCAGGCGGTGTTCGGTCGGCCGCACGATGCCATTTACCGGATGCGCACCGGCCTGGTGGTGATCGGCGGACCGGACTCGACCCTGCCCGAGAGCGTCGCGCCGCGCCGCTGAGGCGCGCCGCCGCCGCCCCGGGCCGCCGCCTGCCGCTCCGACGCGCGGTGGATCAGTCTTCCGGCGCCAGCCGGTCGAGGCGTTCGCGCAACCGCGCCAGTTCGATCTCCAGCGTCGCGACGCGGGTTTCCAGCACCTCGCTGCCGCGCGCCGGCGCCGGCCGCGCCGGTGCGGCCGCGAAGTCGGCGGCGTCGACCGGGCCGCAGAGCAGGTGCATGAACCGGTCCTCGCGCTGGCCGGCGCCGCGCCCCAGGTTGACCGCCAGACCGCGCTGGATCAGCCGTTCGAGCAGTTGCCGGGCTTCCTCGCCGTCGCGGATCGCCGCCAGCCGCTCGCAGCGCGACTGCAGTTCGGCCGCCGTCTGCGGGCCGCGCAGCAACAGCACCGACACCAGCGCCTGCTGCTGGCGCGTCAGCGAATACGCCGCCGCCAGCTGGTGTTCGTAACGCTGCGCCCGGGCGCCGTGCACCGAGCGCACGAGCCGCCGTCCTTCGAGCTCGCGCAGCGCGTGGCCGACCTCGCCGGCCTCCAGTTCCATCACCGGCTCGCGGCCGTTCTTCTGGTTGCAGGCCAGCTGCACCGCGTTGGCGGTCAGCGGGTACGCTTCGGGCGTCGTCGCTTCCTTCTCGACCAGGCTGCCGAGGATGCGCGCCTCGACGGGGCTCAGGACGGGCGTTTCGGCGGAATCTGAAGGGGAGTCGGTCATGGGCGTGTTCCGGTGCCGCGGGACCGCGATGATACGTCGCCCGGGCGCGGCGCTCCCGGCTAGACTCGCGACCATCGGATCCGGAGAGCGTCGATGCGCGGATGGGAGGCACTGATCGTGATGCTGGCGGCGCTGGCTGCCGGCACCGCTCGCGCCGACGCCGAAGATGCCGGCGTGCCGCTCGAGAAATCGTATT
>JAKFCL010000081.1:0-4030 GCA_036676665.1 Arenimonas sp.
ACCGTGCGCGACGCGCTGCCGGCGTACCTGCTGCTGCTCGATGCGCTGCTGGTCGACGACGGCAGGGGCGATGCCGGCAAGACCGCGCTGCTGTTCGCCGCGGCGGAACTGAACGGCGCGTATGCCGGCAACTTCACCGACGGCGACCAGGCGCGCGCGCGACGCCTCGCCGGCAAGGCGCTCGGATATGCCCGTCGCGGGGTGTGCAGCGGTTCGGCCCGCCTGTGTGCGGCGATCGACGGCGACATCGACACGTTCGCCGCCGCGCTCGCGGCGACGCCGGATGCCGACATCGCGGCGATGTACGCGCTGGCGGCCGCCTGGGCCGGGCATCTGCAGGCCAACAGCGCGGACTGGGGCGCGATCGCCGAGCTGCCGAAGGTGCAGGCGCTGCTCGAGCGGGTCGTCGCCATCGACCCCGGACATGCGCGCGGCATGCCGCAGGTGTACCTGGGCGTGCTGAATTCGCTGCGCCCGGAGGCCGTCGGCGGCCGGCCCGAACAGGGCAGGGCGCATTTCGAGGCGGCGATCGCCCAGAGCGGCGGCCGCAACCTGTACGCCAAGACGTTGATGGCCGAGTACTACGCGCGGCTGGTGTTCGACCAGGAACTGCACGATCGCCTGCTGGTCGAAGTGCTGTCCGCCGACCCGCATGCCGTGGGCTATACGCTGACCAACGTGCTGGCGCAGGATCGCGCCCGTGCACTGCAGGAAAGCGCCCGGGACTATTTCTGAGGATGAAGCCGCGATGCTGAACCACCTTGCTGCCGCGTTCATGTTGCTGCTGGCGCTGGCGGCGCCCGCGGCGGCGCAATCGTCGCTGAAGATCGCCACGCTCGCTCCCGACGGCTCGGCCTGGATGCGCGAACTGCGCGCCGCTGCCGCCGAGATCAAGGCCGGCACCGCCGGCCGCGTCGAGGTCAAGTTCTATCCCGGCGGGGTGATGGGCAGCGATGCGGTCGTCCTGCGCAAGATGCGCCTGGGCCAGCTGCAGGGCGGCGTGCTGACCGCCAGCGAGCTGTCGGTGGTGTATCCGGATGCGCCGGTGTACAGCCTGCCGTTCCTGTTTTCCGACTGGGAACAGGTCGGCCGTGTCCGCGCCGCGGTCGATCCGCTGCTGGCCAAGGGATTCGAACAGCACGGCATCCGCATGCTCGGCATCACCGGCGTCGGTTTCGCCTACTTCATGGGCGCCAAGCCGATGGCGTCGCAGGCCGACTGGAAGCACGCCAGGCTGTGGGTGCCGCAGAACGACGAGATCGCCGACCGCGTGTTCGACATCGCCGGCATCGACCCGGTGCCGCTGCCGATCGGCGACGTGTTCACCGGCCTGCAGACCGGCATGATCGACACGGTCGCCAACACGCCGGCCGGTACGGTCGCCCTGCAGTGGCACGGCAAGGTCCGGCACATGGTCGACCTGCCGCTGACGTTCGTCGTCGGCTACCTGGCGCTGGACGACAAGGCCTGGCGCAAGCTCGCGCCCGCCGACCAGGCCGTGGTCAGCAAGGCGTTCGCCGCCGCCGCCGCGCGGATGGACGCCAATGCCCGCCGCGACGATGCCGCCGCGCTGGAAGCGATGAAAAGGCAGGGCCTGCAGGTGGCCACCCTGGATCCGGCCGAGGCCGCGCGCTGGCGCGACTACGGCATCCGCGTGGCCGCCGACATGGAGGCCGACAAGGTGTTGTCGCCGGAAATCATGGCGGCGGTGCGCAAGGCCCTGGCGGCACCCGGCACGCCCTGATGCTGGAGCGCTGGCTGCAGCGGCTGCACCGGGCCGAAGACGTGCTGCTGGCGTCGCTGCTCGGTGCGCTGCTGCTGCTGGCGATCACCCAGATCGTGCTGCGGACCGGCTTCGACCACGGCCTGGACTGGGCCGAGGCCGTCGGCCGCACCGGCGTGCTGTGGCTGGCGCTGCTCGGCGCGCTCGGTGCGACCCGCACGCACAAGCACATCGCGATCGACGTGCTGCCGCGGCTGCTGCCGCCGGGGCCGCAGCGGGTGGTCTGGGCGATCTCCCAGCTGGCCGCCGCCGTGATCGCCGCGGCGCTGGCCTGGCTGGCGGTCGGCATGGTGCGGCTCGAACTGGAGGCGCCGCTGCCGTTCGTCGGCGGCCTCCCGAGCTGGGTGCCGATGCTGGCCGTGCCGTTCGGTTTCGCGCTGATGAGCGTGCGCTTCCTGCTGGCGGCGGCGAGTCGCCCGCACTTCGGCGAGCACCTGCCGGAATCGGCCACGCCCGAACCGCCGCCACCGGGGCCATCGGCGTGAACCCGTCGCTGGTGCTCGGCCTGGCGGTCATCCTGGTGCTGGCCGGCCTGGGCATGCCGCTGTTCGCCGTGCTCGCGGCCATCGCGATGCTGGGATTCCACCTCGCCGGATACGACCTGATCGTCGTCGCGGTCGACTTCTACCGGCTCAGCGACATGCCGGGGCTGGCGGCGATCCCGCTGTTCACGCTGGCCGGCTACCTGCTCGGCGAGAGCGGCGCACCGCGCCGGCTGGTGCGGTTGTCCGATGCGCTGATGGGATGGCTGCCCGGGGGCCTGGCGATCGTCGCGCTGATCGCCTGCGCGTTCTTCACCGCCTTCACCGGCGCATCGGGCATGACGATCGTGGCGATCGGCGCGCTGCTGTATCCGGCGCTGCGCCAGGCCGGTTACCCGCAGCGCTACAGCCTGGGGCTGGTGACGTCGTCGGGCAGCCTGGGCCTGCTGTTCGCGCCCTCGCTGCCGCTGATCCTGTTCGGCTTCGTCGCCGGGCAGCTGCAGACCGACCCCGTGGTGACGGTCGAGGCGCTGTTCCTGGCCGGCATCCTGCCCGGCCTGCTGATGGTGGCGGTGCTGTCGGGGCACGCGATGTGGGTCGGCCGCGGCGTGCCGCGGACCAGCACCGGCATCGACGGCCGCGAACTGCGGGCCGCGCTGCGCGATGCCGCGTGGGAGGCACCGCTGCCGGTGCTCGTGCTCGGGGGCATCTACTCGGGGCTGTTCACCGCCAGCGAGGCCGCAGCTGTGACAGCACTTTATGTTCTCATCGTAACCGTTGGTATCAAAAGGGAAATATCCCTGAGAAAGCTACCGACGGTAATGGCCGAAGCGGGTCGCATGGTGGGCACGATCCTGATCATCCTCGGCCTGGCGCTGGCGATGTCGAACTGGCTGGTCGACCAGGAGGTGCCGGCACGCCTGTTCGGCCTGACCCGCGAGCACATCCATTCGCCCGCGGCGTTCCTGCTCACGCTCAATCTCTTCCTGCTGCTGGCCGGGATGACGATGGACATCTTCTCGGCCATCGTGATCCTGACGCCGCTGCTGCTGCCGGTGGCGGCCGGCTACGGCATCCACCCGGTGCACTTCGGCATCGTGATGCTGGCCAACCTGCAGATAGGTTATTTCCTGCCGCCGATGGGCATGGACCTGTTCATCGCCGCGTACCGCTTCCGGATGGGCGTGCTGACGCTGGCGCGCGCCTGCGTGCCGTTCTTCCTGCTGGTGGGATTGTGCGTGCTGATCATCGCCTGGGTGCCCTGGCTGTCACTCGCCCTGCTGTAAGGGGTCGCGGCCGGCTATAATGCCGCGCTTCCCCGTACCCGGAGCCGCTCCATGCTGCGCATCCAGGCCGAAGCGCTGACGTTCGACGACGTCTCCCTCGTTCCCGCCCATTCCGCCGTCCTGCCCAAGGACGTCAACCTCGGCACCCAGCTCACCCGCGGCATCCGCCTGAACCTGCCGATCGTCTCGGCGGCGATGGACACGGTCACCGAGGCCCGGCTCGCGATCGCGATGGCGCAGCTCGGCGGCATCGGCATCGTGCACAAGAACATGAGTGCGGCGCTGCAGGCGGCGCAGGTCGCCCAGGTCAAGAACTTCGAGGCCGGGGTGATCCGCGAGCCGTTCACGGTGACGCCCGACACGACGATCGGCGAGGTGATCAAGCTCACCCGCGCCCGCAACATCTCCGGCGTGCCGGTGGTCGACGGCGGCCAGCTGGTCGGGCTGGTCACCAGCCGCGACATGCGCTTCGAGAAGAA
>JAKFCL010000082.1:0-28495 GCA_036676665.1 Arenimonas sp.
TCCCCGCCGCGTGCGGGGGCGGACGACACCGGCTTTCCCGCAGGAACCCCGATGGGCCCGACCCGCCGAGGAGCCCCGCGAGATGAGCCTGACCCCGAACGCTGCCGCCGAACCCGCCGACGCCGACGTCGCGGCCGATACGCATACCCTGCCGCGCGAATTCGTCATCGACCTGCGCCTGCCGCTGCGCCACGCCGGCGTGCGCGATCTCGTCGTCCGCGGCGCCTGGACCGGTCCGGCGGGCGCGCCACTGGTGATCGTGGCCGGCGGCATTTCCGCCAACCGGCAGGTCGCCGACGGCGTCGCCGGCCCCGGCTGGTGGTCGGCGCAGGTCGGCCCCGGCCGGGCGATCGACACGCGCCGGCTGCGGGTGCTGGCGATCGACTGGCTCGGCGCCGACGGCAGCCTGGATGCGCCGATCGACAGCGCCGACCAGGCCGACGCGCTGGCGGCGGTGCTCGACCGGCTCGGCGTCGCCCGCGCGGCGGCGTTCGTCGGCGCCTCCTACGGCGCGATGGTCGGGCTGCAGTTCGCCGCGCGCCACGGCCACCGCCTCGGGCGGCTGGTGGCGCTGTCGGGCGCGCACCGCCCGCATCCGTATGCCAGCGCATGGCGGGCGCTGCAGCGTCAGTGCGTCGCGCTCGGCCGCAGCGAGGCCGGAGTCGCGCAGGGCCTGGCGCTGGCCCGGCAGTGGGCGATGCTCAGCTACCGCACGCCGGAGGAATTCGCCGAGCGCTTCGATGCGCCGGCCACGCTGCTCGACGGCCAGGCCCGCTGCGCGTCGCAGGACTACCTGGAATCCTGCGGCCGCCGTTACGCCGCCCGCTGGACCAGCACCGCGTTCCTGCGCCTGTCCGAATCGATCGACCTGCATCGCCTGGCCCCGGCCGACGTGCGCGTGCCCACCACGGTGGTCGCGGTGGACGAGGACCGGCTGGTGCCGGCCGCCGACCTGCACGAACTGGTGGAATCGCTCGGCGGCCCGGCGCGCCTGCGCGCGCTGCGTTCGCGCTACGGCCACGACGCGTTCCTGAAGGAGCCGCTGGCGATCGCGGGCATCCTGGCCGACGCGCTGCGCGGCTGCGCCGGGGGTGCGGCATGAGCGCCCGCTGTCCCGCCACCGCCGCGGTGCGCGCCGGCATCGACGCCGACGCCGCGTTCGGCGCCGTCACGCCGCCGATCGTGCTGTCGAGCAATTTCAGTTTCGCCGGCTTCGGGCAGAAGCGCCGCTACGACTACACCCGCAGCGGCAACCCGACCCGCGACCTGCTCGCCGAGGCGCTGGCGGAACTGGAAGGCGGCGCCGGCGCGATCGTCACCGGCACCGGCATGTCGGCGATCACGCTGGTGCTCGAGGCGCTGCTGCAGCCCGGCGACCGGCTCGTCGTGACCCACGACTGCTATGGCGGCAGCTGGCGGCTGTTCGACGCGCTCGCGCGCAAGGGCCGCTTCGAGCTGGTGCTGGCGGACCTGGCCGACCCGGCGGCGCGTGCCGCCGCGCTGGCGTTGCCGACGAAGCTGGTGTGGGTGGAAACCCCGTCCAACCCGCTGCTGCGCATCACCGACCTGCACGAAGTGATCGCCGCCGCGCACGCCGCCGGTGCGCTGGCGCTGGTCGACAACACGTTCCTGTCGCCGGCGCTGCAGCGGCCGCTCGACTTCGGCGCCGACCTCGTGCTGCATTCGACCACCAAGTACATCAACGGCCACAGCGACGTCGTCGGCGGCGCCGTGATCGCCGCCGACCCGGCGCTGCACGAATCGCTCGGCTGGTGGGCGAACGCGCTCGGCCTGACCGGCTCGCCGTTCGATAGCTTCCTGACGCTGCGCGGCCTGCGCACGCTCGATGCCCGCCTGCGCGTGCACCAGGAAAACGCCGCGGCGCTGGCCGAACGCCTGCAGCGGCATCCGGCGGTCGCCGCCGTGCATTACCCGGGGCTGGCCGCGCATGCCGGGCATGCGCTGGCGCAGCGCCAGCAACGCGGGTTCGGGGCGATGATCTCGTTCGAGCTCGGCGGCGGCGTGCCGGCGGTCTGCGCCTTCCTCGACGGTCTGCGCCACTTCACCCTGGCCGAATCGCTGGGTGGCATCGAGAGCCTGGTCGCGCATCCGGCGACGATGACGCATGCGGCGATGTCGGCCGACGCGCGCCGGACCGCCGGCATCGGCGAGGGACTGTTGCGGCTGTCGGTCGGCATCGAGGCGCTGGAGGACCTGGAGGCCGACGTCGGCGCCGGCCTGGAGCGCGCGCAGCGCATCGGCAGCGAAGCCGCGGAGGCGGTGCGATGAGCGCGTTGCCGACCCGCGTCGGGCACGAGGCCGCCGGGAAACGCATCGTGCTGTTCGGCGTCGGCACCGTCGGCCGCGCCCTGCTGGCGCGGCTGCAGGACGGCGACGATCCGCGGCTGCGCCTGCACGTGGCGGCCAACTCGCGTCGGTGCCTGCGGGTCGCGCCGGCGCAGGCGCCGGGCGCCGTGCTGGCCGCTCTGGCCGGGGCCGATCCGCACGACGGCAGCGGCACGCTGCCCGACGACCTGCAGCCGGGCGACATCGTCGTCGACGCGACCGCCAGCGCCGTGCTCGCCGCCTGCCATCCGCGCTGGCTGCGGCAGGGGCTGCACGTGGTCAGCGCCAACAAGCTCGGCCTCGGCGGGCCGTTGCTGCGCCAGCACGAGATCCGCGCACTGGCCGGTCCGCAACGCCACTACGGCGATTCGGCGACGGTCGGCGCCGGCCTGCCGCTGCTGCGCTCGCTGCGCGAGCTGCGCGCCGGCGGCGACCGCATCGGCGCCATCGTCGGGGTGCTCTCGGGCACGCTCGGCTGGCTGTTCGACGGCTACGACGGACACGCGCCGTTCTCCGAACGCGTGCGGTCGGCGGTCGCCAGCGGTTACGCCGAGCCGGATCCACGTGTGGACCTGTCGGGCGAGGACGTGCGCCGCAAGCTGCTGATCCTGGCGCGGACCGCCGGGTACCCGCTGGAGGAATCGGAGGTGCGGGTCGACTCGCTGCTGACGCCGGAGCTGGCCGCCGCGACGTCGGCCGACGATGTGGCGCGGGCGCTGGGCTCGCTCGACGGGCCGCTCGCCGCGCGAGCGCGCCGCACCGCCGCCGATGGCCGGGTGCTGCGCTATGTCGCCCGGTTCGACGCCGCCGGCGCCCGCATCGGCCTGGAGTCGCTGGCGCCGGACGACCCGATCGCCGCCGGGCACGGCTGCGACAACCGCGTGGCGATCTGGAGCTCGCGCTACCGCGACCGCCCGCTGCAGATCCAGGGGCCGGGCGCCGGCGCCGACGTCACCGCGGCGGCGCTGCTGGACGACCTGCTGAGGATCGGGGAAACAGGATGCGGTCGCCGCTAGCGCTGGAGCGGGAGATAGCCGTGTGGCCCGATCATCCGGAACGGGACCGACACCAGCTGCAGGCCGCCGTTGACCTGCACCGCGAAGTGCAGGTGCGGACCGCTCGAATAGCCGGTGCTGCCCGAGTAGCCGATCATCTGGCCGAGGGTCACCCGCTCGCCGGCCCGCACCAGCACGCCGCCTTCCCTCAGATGCGCGTACAGCGCCATGCTGCCGTCGTCGTGCAGCACACGGATCAGGTTCGCGCGGCCGCCCAGGCCCGGCCCGGTGCCGCCCTCGCGGAAGCCGGACGTGGCGTGCATCACCACGCCGTCGCGCGCCGCCAGCACCGGCGTGCCCTCGGGCACGATCAGGTCGACGGCATAGCGGTTGGCGTCGTCGCCATGGCTGAAGTCGCCGTGGAAGCCCTGGCCCAGCTCATAGGCCGATTCCTCGACAGGCAGCGAATACACCACGTCGTCGGCGATCGCGTAGGCGGATCCCGGCACGGTGCGCAGGCGCAGGTCCGGCGTCGCGGTCGGCGCCAGCCGCGCCAGTTCGACGCTGGCGCCGGCGGGCACTTCGACGCGCAGCGGCAGCGCCGGCTCCGACGCCACCGGCGTGCCGGCCGAAAGCTCCACCTCCACCGGCCCCTGGTAGCGGTTGCGGGCGATCACCAGCAGCGCCGATCCCTGCCGCAACGTCACCAGTTCCGCCGCGGCATCGTCGGCCGCCGCCGGCGGCGACGCCATCGACACGCAAATCGCCGCCAGGGCCGCCAGCATGCCCCTCACGCGGCCGCCTCCAGCGCCTGGAAGTACTCGGCGATCGGCCGCGGCCGGTCGAACGCGTAACCCTGCCCGTAATCCACCCCCAGCGCGACCAGCGCCTGGCGGTCGCGCTCGGATTCGGTGTGCTCGGCGATGCTGCGCTTGTCGAGCACGTGCGCGATCTCGTTGATCGAGCGCACCACGGCCTCCGCCAGCGGCGATTTGTCCATGTCGCGCACGAAGCTGCCGTCGATCTTGAAGTAGTCCACGTTCAGGGCCCGCAGGTAGTTGAACGAACAGAAGCCGGTGCCGAAGTCGTCGAGCGCGAACCGGCAGCCGAACTCGCGCAGCTGGGTGATGAAACGCTGCGCGCGCGCCAGGTCGCGCACGGCGCTGGTCTCGGTGATCTCGAAACACAGGCGGTCGGCCGGGAAGGGGCTGCGCTTCAGCCGGTCGGACAGGAACACCAGGAAGCCCTCGTCGCCGAGCGCCTCGCCCGACAGGTTGATGCTGCAGGTCGACACCGTCGCCGCGGCGCGCGGGTTCGACTCCAGCCACCCGAGCGTCCGCATGACGACCTCGCGGTCGATGCGCGTGCCGAGCTGGAACCGCTCGGCGGCCGGCATGAACTGACCCGGCATCATCACCTCGCCGGTGCGCGGATCGCGCAGGCGCAGGAGGATCTCGAAATGGCGGCCGCGGTCCTCGCTGGCGCGCAGCGGCACGATGCTCTGGCAGAACAGGTCCATCGACTGGCTTTCCAGCGCCTCGCGGATCCGCACCACCCAGCGCATCGCCGCGGTGCGGTCGAGCAGTTCGCCGCCGTCGACGCTGGCCAGGCAGACGCGGTTGCCGCCCTGTTCCTTGGCGGTGAAGCAGGCGGCATCGGCCTGCGACAGCAGCAGCGCGTATTCGCCCTGGCCGGGCATGAACGACACCAGGCCGGCGCTGGCCGTGCTGCCGAGCATCTGTCCATCCCATCCGCAGCGGTATCCGTCGATCGCCCGCAGCAGGCTGCGCAGCCGGTCCTCGGCCACCATCGGCGAGCAGTTGCGCAGCAGCAGCGCGAACTCGTCGCCGCCGGTGCGGGCCAGCAGGTCATCCCGGTGCCGGTGCGCCTCCAGGACGCCGGCGATGCCGCGGATCAGCTCGTCGCCGGCGACATGGCTGGCGGTGTCGTTGATGAGCTTGAAGTGGTCCAGGTCGACATACGCCAGCGCCATCGGCGGCGCCGCCGGGTCGGCCAGCAGCATCCGCACGCGCTCCTCGAACGCGTTGCGGTTGAACAGGCCGGTCAGCGGGTCGATGTTGGCGCGCGTCGTGAGCGTCTCGGCGGTGACGCGCTGCTGGTGCATCGCGAACGCCAGCATCATCGGCAGCGCCGAGACCACGATCAGGAAGGCCAGCAGGTTCAGCCCGTCGCGGGGCTGCGACGGCGCCGGATACCCGGCCAGGCCGAAGCCCGCGAGTCCGGCGATCAGCAGCATCGTCACCGCGATCGCGATGGCCGTGTGCAGCGGCGGGAAGCGGATGGCGCTCCAGACCAGCACCGCCAGCGGCAGCGCGACCAGCCCCAGCGCGTAGTGCCCGCCGAGGCTGCCGCCCCAGGCCATCAGCATGAAGCTCGCGGTCAGCGTGATGTTCCAGAGCAGGCGTTCGTGCTCGGGCGCGTAGTCGGAACCGGCGGGGCTCTGCAGCCGGCGGTTGCCGCGCGACAGCGCCAGCATCATCGCCGGCGCGACGCTGGTGACGCCGAGCAGGTCGCCCAGCAGCCAGCGCATCGCCGCGGCCGGCATCTCCTCGACGCCGAGCATGCCCGCCTGCTGCATGCCCAGCGTGCCGATGCCGGCGCTGATCACCGACATCAGCGCGCCGCCGGCGAGTGCCCGCAGCCCGAAACGCACGGTCAGCGGATCGCTGGAACTCCTGCGCAGGACCAGCCAGCCGGCAGCGAGAACCGCGAGGAAGTTGCTGGCCAGCGACCAGACCAGGAAGGTCGGCGACACCGGGTCGAACAGCAGGTGCACGAACAGCCCGCCGACGGGCACGAACGGTGCCCAGCGCAGCCCGTAGCGGACGACGCCCGCGAGCGCGACGCCCGAGGCCGGCCAGAACAGCGCGACCTGGCCCGGGCCCTCGATCAGCAGCGTCGAATAGCCGCCACCCGCGACGTACAGCGCCACGAGCACGACGAAGATGGCGATCCGACGGGTCGGGTCCTGCATGCGGCCAGCATAGGCCGGCGCGGCGGTCCGGGCCAGCGCTCACGCGGCTGCCGCGTCGGCGCGGTCGGGGTCGTTCAGCCGCCGGCGATGCCCGGCGAGCCGACCACCTGCAGGCGGCCGCTGCGGACCAGTTCCTCGGTGTCCACGGCCAGCGCGATCGACAACGCGTCCGCATCGGCCCCCGGTGGTGCCCGGAACACGGCCCAGCCGTTGCGGCCGTGGCGCTTGACGTAATAGAGCGCGCGATCCGCCAGCTCGACCAGCTGCTCCCAGCCGGGGGCGCCGCGCGAATCGCGCAGGAGCGGGCATTCCACGAATCCGATCGAACAGGTCAGGCGCAGGGGTTCGCTGGCGCCGACGTCGAACCGGTGGGCCGCGACCGCCTCGCGCAGGCGCTCGCCCAGGATCGAAAGGTGCTGCCGCGGCAGCGGCCGGAACACGAGCAGGAATTCCTCGCCGCCCCAGCGCGCGACGTAGTCGCCGACGCGCACCTTCTGTCCGAGCAGCTGCGCCAGCTGCTGCAGCACGCGGTCGCCGGCCGCATGCCCGTGCAGGTCGTTGACCGCCTTGAAATGGTCGATGTCCAGCAGCGCGAACACCATCGAGTCGTCGGAGGTGCCGTGCCGCAGCGCCTCGCGGGTGTAATGGGCGATGTCGGCGGGGATCTGGCTCGCCAGGTAGCGGCGGTTGCGCAGCCCGGTCAGCGGGTCGGTCTGGCTGGCGTCCTCGAGGCGGTGGTTGGCCACCTCCAGCGCTTCGGTGCGCTGGCGGACGAGCGCCTCGAGCGCGTCGCGCTGGTGCCGGTGCGAGGCCAGCTGCTGCCGGTAACCGGCATACACCACGCTCGCCAGCAGCGCGGCCAGCAGCGCGTAGAACAGCTGCGTCTCGTGGAACCGCGGCTGGATGCCGAAGCCGAGCTGCGCCGGTGCCGGGCTCCAGACGTTGGCGTTGTTGGCGCCGATCGCCTCGAACACGTAACGTCCGGGCGGCAGGTTGGTGTAGTTCACCACGCGGCGGTCGATGTCCTCGATCGTGCGCCAGTCCCGGTCGTAGCCGACCAGGCGGTAGCGAAGGTCGTTGCTGCCGGGATCCTGGAAGCTGAGCACGGTGAATTCGAAGCTCAGGTCGCGGTCGTTCTGGCCGAGCGTCCAGTTCGCGCGCGGGTCGGCATCGCGCCACTGGTCGCCGACCCGCACCCGTTCGATCAGCGTGCGCGGCGCCACCGCGTTCTTGACGATGCCGGCCGTCGCCATCGCCACGAGACCATCGCGCGTCGGCAGCCACAGCTGGCCGTCCTCCAGGAACCCCTTGGCATTGCCGGCGCCGTTGCAGCAGTAGCCCTTCTGGCCGCCGCGACGGTCGCCGCGTTCATTGAGCACCATCTCGCCGTCGGCCCGGGTAGCGCGTCCGGCGGCGACCGCGGTGAGCTGCTCCAGCGGCGCCCGGTAGATGCCGCGCAGGCCCGCGACCCACAGGTAACCGAGGTGGTCGGTGATGAACCATGCCGAGTTGGCCGGCATGCCCTGCTCCTGTCCGAACCCGGTCCAGCGCCGGCCGTCGAACAGGAAGATCTGCTCCGACAGCGCGCCGATCACCAGGCGGCCATCGGCCAGCTCGTGGATCGCCGTGATGTCCAGGTCCTGGCGCAGCCCGCTTTCGAGTCCCAGCGATACCAGCCGGTCGCCGGCGACTTCGTACAGGCCCGACTGCGTGCCCAGCAGCAGCCGGCCATCGCGGGTTTCATGGATCAGGCGCGTGCGCGGATCGCGCAGCCCCGCCGCGGCGCCGAACTGGAACAGCCGGCCCTGCGCCAGCCGGAACAGACCCTGCGTGGTGGCGAACCACAGCGTGCCGCGGCTGTCGCGCACGATGCCGTTGATCTGCGCGCTGCGCATCGGCGCCAGTTCCCGGGGCGCCACCAGCGTGGTGCCGTCCCAGGTCATCACGCCGCGGCGCGTGCCGATCCAGACGAGCCCGTCCTCCGGCAGCAGCGTGTACGCATTGGGATGCGGCAGGTCGCTGCCGTCGACGACGCGGCGGAAGCGGCCGTCCTCCATCACGTCCAGCCCATTGTTGGTGCCGGCCCACAGGCGTCCGTCGGGGCCGCGCGCGACCGACCACAGGATCGTGTCGCTCAGGCCTTCCTTCGCGCCGAACCGGCGGGTCCAGCCGTTCCACAGCCGCGTCAGTCCTTCCCATTGGCTGCCAAACCACAGATTGCCCTCGCGGTCCTCGAAGATCGCCCGCACCGCGGCGCCGGAAGGGTCGCCGCTGACCTGTTCCCGCACGCGGCCGTCGCGCAGCCGCACGAGGTCCTCGACCAGGCCGATCCACAGATTGCCGTCGCGGTCGGCATGCATCGCCTCGATCGGCGACTCGGCCAGCGGCGCGCCGCCCTCGTAGCGGCTCCAGTGATCGCCATCGCGCCAGAACAGTCCGGCGCTGGTGCCGGCCCAGAGCCGGCCCTGCGACTCGACCAGGTGCGTCACGACCGTGTCGTCTTCCTCCGCCGGCAGCGCCAGCGACTCGACGTCGCCACCGGCGATGCGGTAGACGCGGCCGCGGCTGCCCACCCAGATCTCGTCGCCGCGCGCCATCAGCGCCGTGGCGGGTCGCGGCAGCGGCCAGGCCATCTCCAGGGACTCCTCGCCCACGCGGTAGACGCCGTCGGGGGCCGCGACCAGAAGTTCGCCGGCGGTGGTGACCTGCAGGTCCTGGGTATCGAGCAGGCGCTCCGGATCGGCGCCGGCGACGGGCAGCGCGCGAAACCCGTGCTCGTCGTGCACCGACACGCCGCGGTAGGTGGCGATCCACAGCCGGTTGTCGCCGTCCACGTGCAGGTCGTGGATCCAGATGCCGCGCAGTCCCGGCGTGTTCTCGGGGTTGTAGCCGACGAACCGGATGCCGTCGAAGCGCGCGAGCCCGGCCTGCGTGCCGACCCACAGATAACCGTCGCGATCCTGGGCGATGGCGAGCGCGCTGATCTGCGGCAGGCCTTCCTCGATGCTCCAGTTGTTGCGGACGTAGTGGTGGAAATCCTTGTCCGGGTCCAGCGCCGACGCGGGCACGGCCAGCAGCGCCGCCATCACAGCGGCAGCACCAGCGAGCCAGGTCAGGCGTGCGGGACGCGGCATGGCGGTCTGCAGGAATTGGGTATCCGACTAATACCGCCTGCCGCGACCGCGGGCAAGCCCGTCGAACGAACGTGCACCGATTCATGGAAATCCGGGCGCGACCCCGGCATGCTGCGACGGCCTGCCGTGCACCGCGGCGGGCCGCCCGTCTTCACGCGGTCTCGACCGGCGATCCCGATTCGCACCATCCCGCGTCGCCGACGGTGGTTCAGCCCCCGATGATTTTCCGCCGGCCACGATCCTGTCCAACAACCCGAAGGGGGCTGAACATGTCGATGCCATCAGGATTCATGCGGCACTTCTGCACCACGTTGCTTCTCGGTCTCGCGCTCGTCGCCGCGCCCCGCGGCGCCGAAGCGATCGACCCGTCCTACAGCGGATCGTGGTACAGGCCGTCGGAATCCGGCAGCGGATTCAACCTGGAGATCTTCACCGACGATCGCGCGCTGCTGTTCTGGTACACGTACAACGACGACGGCCAGCCGGTGTGGCTCTACTCCGAGGGCGTCATCGACGGAGAGGCGATCGATTTCGACGTCTACTACGCCGACGGCATGCGCTTCAGCGACCTGGACACCGCCGACAAGAACAACCGGCTCTGGGGCTCGCTGCTGATGGAGTTCAGCGACTGCAACACCGCCACGATCAGCTACGACAGTTCGCTGACCGGCGTGCCCAATTCCCCGGAAGGCACCCGCGAGGTGCCGGTGCAGCGGCTGGTCAACATCGCCAGCCTGCCGTGCCGACGCCAGACGGCGGGGTATTGGAAGGGCATCCACTTCGACCCGACGCTCGCCAACGGCTTCGGCGACGACACCGACCTCAGCGGCGTGCTGACCGAGGACGGCCGGTTGTACTTCAGCAGCGAAGGCAGCGACGAGGTGTTCGTCGGCACCTACACCCTCAGCGGCGCGACCGTCCTGTTCGACTACCGGATCTGTCCGAACGGCGGCGGCGCCTGCGTCGATGCCAGCGGCACGTCCACGTACGCGAGCCGCGATTTCATCCGCGGGCAGGGCACGTCGGTGCCGTGGGGCACGCAACCGTTCAACCTCCACTACAGCACGATCTACGATCGCGCCCCGACGGTGGAATCGCTGGCGGGCACGTGGACGCTGTCGGACGCCGGCGTCGACTACACGGTGACGATCAGCAGCACCGGCGCGGTGTCGGGCACGGACACCCAGGGCTGCACGTACGGCGGCCAGCTCGCGGTGGTCGATCCGGACTTCAACGCGTTCGACTACACCGGGACGGTCAGCGGCTGCACGACTGCCACCTGGGAAGGCATCGTCATCAACACCGACACGCGCGACGCCGGCGACCGGAACGCGCTGGAGTTCCGGGTCGGGGCCAGCGACGGCGCCCACGCGTTCACGCTGACGCGCCTCTGACGGCGGCGCTGGGCTGACAAAGCAGGGGAGGGCCTCGCGGCCCTCCCTTTTTCATCGCCGGAGTCGCCGGCCGACCGGCGCTGTCGAATTCAGCACTCGATGACGTTCACCGCCAGCCCGCCGCGGCTGGTTTCCTTGTACTTGTCCTGCATGTCGCGGCCGGTGTCGCGCATCGTCTTGATGACCTTGTCGAGCGACACCTTGTGCTTGCCGTCGCCGCGCAGCGCCATCCGCGAGGCGTTGATCGCCTTCACCGCGCCCATCGCGTTGCGTTCGATGCACGGGATCTGCACCAGCCCGCCGATCGGGTCGCAGGTCAGGCCGAGGTTGTGCTCCATGCCGATCTCGGCGGCATTCTCGATCTGCCCCGGCGTGCCGCCGAGTGCGGCGGTGAGCCCGGCGGCAGCCATCGAGCAGGCCACGCCGACCTCGCCCTGGCAGCCGACCTCGGCGCCCGAGATCGAGGCGTTTTCCTTGTAGAGGATGCCGACCGCGGCCGCGGTCAGCAGGAAGTCGAAGATGCCCTGTTCGTTGGCCCCCGGGCAGAAGCGGTCGTAGTAGTGCAGCACCGACGGGATGATGCCGGCCGCGCCGTTGGTGGGCGCGGTGACGACGCGACCGCCGGCGGCGTTCTCCTCGTTCACCGCCAGCGCGTACAGGTTCACCCAGTCCAGCGTCGTCAGCGGGTCGCGCATCGCCGCCTCGGGCTTGGACGACAGTTCGGCATGCAGCGCCGGTGCGCGCCGCTGCACGTGCAGGCCGCCGGGCAGCACGCCCTTCTCGCGGATGCCGCGCGCGGTGCAGTCCTGCATCGCCTGCCAGATCTCGCGCAGGCCGGTGCGGATCTCCTCCTCGCTGCGCCACGCCATCTCGTTGGCCATCATGATCGCCGCCATCGTCAGGCCGCTGTCGGCGCAGCGCTGGAGCAGTTCGTCGCCGGAGTGGAACGGGTAGGGCAGCTCGGTGGTGTCGGCGACGATGCGGTCTTCCGCCGCCTCGTCCTGGTTGACGACGAAGCCGCCGCCGACGGAGTAGTAGTCGCGCGTGGCGATCACGTCGCCGGCGGCGTCGAACGCGGTGAAGCGCATGCCGTTGGTGTGGAACGGCAGCTTCTGCCGCTTGTTCATGATCAGGTCGTGTTTCTCGTCGAAGGCGATCGGCTGCTTGCCCAGCAGCATCAGCTTCTTCTGTTCGCGGATGCGCGCGAGCGCCGAGGGGATCACGTCCGGGTCGATGGCGTTCGGCCAATGGCCCTCCAGCCCCATCAGCACCGCCTTGTCGGTGCCGTGCCCGCGGCCGGTCAGCGCCAGCGAGCCGAACACTTCGGCACGCACGCGGGCGGTGCGCGCGAGGTCGCCGGCCTCCTCGAGCCAGTGGCTCGCGAACCGCGCGGCGGCGCGCATCGGCCCCACCGTGTGCGAGGACGACGGCCCGATGCCGATCTTGAAGAGGTCGAAGACGCTGACGGCCATGGGAAGGGTCCGCGGAGGGAGGCGGTATTCTATGCGCCTTCCCCGAAGGGCGGCTGTACGCCGGCGAACGGTCAGAAATGCGCATCACCCTGATCCAGCGCGACGAATGCGAACTGTGCGACCAGGCGTGGGAACGGCTGGCGCAGGCGGGCGTCGCCGATTTCGATCCGTTGTGGATCGACGACGATGTCGGCCTCCAGGCCCGCTACGGCGAACGCATCCCGGTCCTGCGGCGCGAGGACACGGCCGCCGAACTCGACTGGCCGTTCGACGCCGGCGCGGTGCGGCGCTTCCTCGCCTAGCCGGGCAGCGGCGCCAGCACGAGGTGGGTGCGCACCTTCACCTCGTCGGGCAGCACCGTGGTGTCGGCCCAGTCGCCTTCGCCGATGCCGAATGCCAGCCGCTTCACCGTCGCCTCGCCGTCCAGCACCGGGCGCTTGCCCGGCCGCCAGGTGAATTCGAGCGCCACCGGCCTGGCGATGCCGCGCAGCGTCAGCGTGCCCTCGGCGACGAAGCGGCCTTCGCCGGTCCTGCGGAACGTCGTGGCGACGTAGCGGGCCGTGGCGATGCCGGCGGCGTCGAAGAATTCGTCGCCGACCAGCACCTCGTCGCGCTCGTCGTGACCGGTGGAGGCGCTGGCGAGGTCGATCTCGACGTCGAACCGGCTCGACGCCAGCGCCGCCGGGTCGAAGCGCAGCGTCGGCACGAACCGGGCGAAGCGGCCGTCGAAGGATTCGCCGTCGTAGCTGCTGGTGAACTGCAGGAACGAACCCTCCTGCATCCGGTATTCGCGGGCGTCGGCCGCCGGCGCGGCGAGCAGCGCGGCCACGGCGATCAGCACGGGCAGAAGCCGGCGCATGTCAGCCGCCGGCCCCGGGATCGCCGGGGCGCGGCGGCGCCTCCAGCGGCGGCGGCACCAGCGGCAGCATCCGGTGCAGGGTGCGGTCGCGGTCGAAATAGTGGTGCTTCAGCGCCGCCAGCGCATGCACGGTGACCAGCGCGGCGAGCACCAGGAACAGCGTTTCGTGGGTCTCCACGGCGAACTCGGCGACGCCCCGGTCGCGGCCGGCCAGTTTCGGCACGACGAAGGTGCCGAACCAGCGCAGCGGGAATCCCGACGCGGAGTTGTACAGCCAGCCCGACAGCGGCATCGCCAGCAGCACCGCGTACAGCAGGCCGTGGCTGGCGTGGGCCGCCAGCACCTGCCAGCGCGGCATGCCCGGCACCGGCCGCGGCGCGCCGGCGAGCAGCCGCCACGCCAGCCGCAGCAGCGTCAGCGCGAGCACGGTCAGGCCCAGGCTCTTGTGCAATGCATACACCTCCACCTTGAACGGGCGGTTCGGCAGTTCCTGCATCAGGAACCCGACGATGCACAGGCCCAGCACCGCCAGCACCGTCAGCCAGTGGATGCCGATCGTGACCAGGCCCCAGCGGTCATCGAGATTGCGGATCGGAAGTCGCATCTGTCGTCCCGGGAGCGGGGGAGGGGTGGGCGCCGCGATCGAGCAGCGCTTCCGCCTCGATCAGCAGCTCGACGCGGTCGCCGATGACGTTCGGCCAGTCGACGATACCGAAGTCGCGGCGGCTCAGTGTCGCGGTCGCCGAGAAGCCGGCGCTGCGCCGGCGGGTGATCGGGTGCCGCTTCACCGCGTTCAGGCGGACGTCCAGCACCACCGGCCGGGTGATGCCACGCAGCGTCAGCGTGCCGGCGATGCGTGCACTGCCTTCGCCGGTCGGTTCGACGGACGTGGAGACGAAGCGCGCGGTCGGGTGGTCGCCCGCGTCCAGGAACGTGTCCGCCAGCACCTTGTCGCGCCAGTCGGCGTCGCCCAGTTCCAGGCTGGTGACGGGCACCGTGAGATCCACGCGGGCCTGCGCCCAGTGCTCCGGATCGAATTCGAGCCGGCCCTGGACGCCGGAGAATGCGCCGATCGCCCGCGACAGCCCGGCGTGGTCGACCAGGAACACCACGCGCGTATGCACGGGATCGAGGCGGTACGACGCCGCCGACGCGGACCCCGCGGCGAGAAGCGCCAGGAGCAGGCAGGCGATCGTGCGCAGCGGCATCGGTTTTCCTACATCGCGGGCGAGCCGGTGACCCTTAGCATAGCCCCGCGCTGACGGGAGGTCGCATGCGCTGCAGACATGGGGTCGCGATCGCATGGGCGGGGGTGCTGGCCGCGGCGTGCGCGTGGGTCGGGCCGGTCGCGGCACAACCCGCGCCCGGGCAGGTGGCGTCGCTGCGGGTGCTGCGGGGCGATCGCGAAGTCGCGCTGCCGACGGACCGCCGCTGGCTGCGGCTGGAAGCCGGCGATCGCGAGCTCAGCATCGTGATGCGTCGGGTGCCGGCCGCGCCCGGAGCCGGTGGCGAGCGTTACCGCTTCCGCCTCGACGGCGTCGACCGCGACTGGGTGGTGACCGGCTGGCCGGCGGAACAGCGCTACGCGCGGCTGGCGCCCGGTGCGCATCGTCTGCAGGTGGCGGTCGCCACCGGCACCGGCTGGAGCCCGGCCGAGGAACGCGTGCTGCTCGTGGATTCGCCCTGGTGGCAGACCCGGGCGGTGATCGCGATCGGCAGCGCGGCGGCGTTGGCGCTGCTGGTGTGGGTGGTCGTGGTCGCGCGCGTGCGTCGGCGGCGGCAGGTGGCGTGGCAGCTGGCGCAGGCGCGGCGCGAACTCGCGGAGAAGCATTCGGAAGCCAAGACCCGCTTCCTCGCCACGCTCGGGCACGAGATCCGCACGCCGCTGACCGGCGTGCTCGGCATGGCCGAACTGCTGCAGGGCGGGAGCCTCGAACCGCGCCAGCGTGTCCAGGTCGAGGCGATCCAGAACGCCGGCCGGCACCTGCTGCGGCTGGTGAACGACGCGCTGGACCTGGCGCGCATCGAGGCCGGCCGGCTGGCGCTCGAGCCGGCGCCGTTCG
Organism: Arenimonas sp.; assembly: GCA_036676665.1. Taxonomy (GTDB): domain Bacteria; phylum Pseudomonadota; class Gammaproteobacteria; order Xanthomonadales; family Xanthomonadaceae; genus Arenimonas. The sequence goes on from JAKFCL010000082.1 coordinate 15,259, forward strand.
TGCTGCGGCCGCTGCTCGACGAGGTCGCCGCGTTGCTGCGTCCCCTGGCCGAGGCCAAGGGACTGGGTTTTTCGCTGCGCTGCGGCGACGGCCTGCCGCCGGCACTGCTGGGCGATGCGACGCGGCTGCGGCAGATCCTGTTCAACCTGGGCCACAACGCGGTCAAGTTCTGCGATCGCGGCGCGGTGGTCGTACAGGTGGATCCGCTGCCGTCGACCGGGATCCGCCTGTGCGTGCTCGACAGCGGCCCGGGCCTGGACGCCGAGTGCCGCTCGCGCCTGTTCCGGCGGTTCGAGCCCGGCGCCGACACGTCCGGCAGCGCCGGCGGCAGCGGGCTGGGGCTGGCGATCTGCCGGGAGCTGGCGATGGCGATGGGTGGCCGGATCGAACTGGACAGCGCGCCGGGCCCGGGCGCCTGTTTCCGGGTCGACCTGCCGCTGCCGGCCGCGGTGCCACTGGCGGTGCCCGCGCCGGTGGCGGGCGGCGCGGCGGGCCGGTCCCGGCGGGTGTTGCTGGTGGAGGACGATCCGCTGGTCGCCGAAGTGGTCGCCGGCCTGTTGCGCCGGGCCGGTCACGAGGTCGTGCACGCGGCCCATGGCCTGGCCGCACTGGCGGAGTTCGACACCGGGCGCTTCGACGTGGCGGTGCTGGACCTGGACCTGCCCGGCATCGACGGCCTGGCGCTGGCGCGGCTGGTGCGCGCGCGCTGGCCGATCCCGCTGCTGGCGCTGACCGCGCGGGCCGACCCGGAGGCCGAGCCGGCGGCGCGCGCGGCCGGCATGGTCGGGTTCCTGCGCAAGCCGGTCACCGGCGAGACCCTCGCCGCGACCCTCGAGGCAGTGCTGGCCTAGCCGCCGGCCGCGTGCACCGCGTCGACGAGCACGCGCACGTGCTCCGGATCCATGTCCGGTGCCATGCCGTGGCCGAGGTTGAAGACGTGGCCGGCGCGCGAACCGCCGTTGGCGGCCGCGTAGTCGTCCAGCGCACGCCGGGCCTCGGCACGGATCGTGTCGGGCGACGCGTACAGCGTGCTCGGGTCCAGGTTGCCCTGCAGCGCGACGCGGCCGCCGGTGCGCCGGCGCGCGTCGCCGAGCGACACCGTCCAGTCGACGCCCACCGCTTCGGCGCCGCTGGCGGCCAGTTCCTCCAGGTACGGGGCATTGCCCTTGCCGAACAGGATCAGCGGCGCGTGGGTGTCGCCTTCGCCGCGCGGAAGCTCCGCGGCGATGCGCTGCAGGTAGCGCAGCGAGAATTCGCGGTACAGGTGCGGCGCCAGCATGCCGCCCCAGGTGTCGAACACCTGCAGCGCCTGCGCGCCGGCCTGGCGCTGGGCGTCGAGGTAGGCGATCACGGCGTCGGTGACGATGCCCAGCAGGCGGTGCAGCGCCGCCGGTTCGTCCAGCGCCATCGCCTTGATGCGGGCGAAGTTGTCGGAACCGCCCCCTTCGACCATGTAGCAGGCGAGCGTCCACGGGCTGCCGGAGAAACCGATCAGCGGTACGCGGCCGGCGAGCTCGCGGCGGATCAGCGACACCGCATCGGTCACGTAGCGAAGCGAGGTGCCGATGTCGGGCACGGCCAGCCGGTCGATGTCGGCCAGCGTGCGCACCGGCCGCTCGAACTTCGGTCCTTCGCCCTCGGCGAAGTACAGGCCCAGGCCCATCGCATCGGGAACGGTCAGGATGTCGGAAAACAGGATCGCCGCATCCAGGTCGAAGCGCTGCAGCGGCTGCAGCGTCACCTCGCAGGCCAGTTCCGGGTTCGTGGCCAGGCCCATGAAGCTGCCGGCCTTCGCCCGCGTCGCCCGGTATTCGGGCAGGTAGCGGCCGGCCTGGCGCATCAGCCAGACCGGAGTCGCGTCGACGGGCTCGCGTCGCAGCGCGCGCAGGAAACGATCGTTCTTCGGGGTCATCATCTTTCCGTCAGCGGGGCGCGTCCGCGCGGGAGTGCCATCATCGGGGCGCGTCCGCGCGGGAGTGCCATCATCGGGGCGCATCCGCGCGGGAGTGCCATCATCGGGGCGCATCCGCGCCCTGGGCGAACATCACCAGGAAGCCCTTGCGCACCTGCGCGTCGCGGGCGGCCTCGAACGCCGACAGCGCGGCATCGCGTTCGAGGTACTGCTCGCGCTTGAGCTGCGACTTGCCGCCGATGTGGCCGGTTTCGCGCAGCAGGGTCCAGCCGCCGAGCAGATCCTGCTGCAGGATCAGCTGCACGTACTTCGGCGCTTCGCCGGCGAGGGGTTTCTGTTGGAGGAGCAGGCGCATGGGGCCGCCATTGTAGCCGCGGCGGGCGCCGGACGCGCCTCAGTCGTCGAGCACGCCGAGCACCGCCGCGTCGTCGACGCCGTCGACGACCTCCGCCCGGCCCAGCCCCGTCCACAGCACCAGCCGCAGCCGTCCCGACAACGCCTTCTTGTCCAGCCGCATCCGCTCGAGCAGCGCCTGCGGCTCCAGGCCGGCGGGCAGCGACACCGGCAGCCCGAGGCGTTCCAGCAGCGCCGCCAGCCGCGCGGCGTCCGACCACGGCGCGATGCCGAGGTCGGCGCTGAGGCGCGCCGCCAGCACCATGCCCACCGCCACCGCCTCGCCGTGCAGCAGCCCGCCATATCCCTGCTCGGTCTCGATCGCATGCCCGAAGGTGTGGCCGAAATTGAGCCGCATGCGTTCGCCCTGCTCGGTCTCGTCGCGGGCGACGACGCCCGCCTTGTGCGCGCAGCTGGTGGCGATCGCGTGCGCCAGTGCGTCCGGGTCGCCCGCGAGCAATGCCTCGGCATGGGCCTCGAGCCAGGCGAAGAAGTCGGCGTCGCCGATGGCCCCGTATTTCACGACCTCGGCCAGGCCGGCGCGCAGTTCGCGCGGCGGCAGCGTCGCCAGCGTCGCCAGGTCGGCGATCACCGCGGAAGGCTGGTGGAAGGCGCCGACCAGGTTCTTGCCCTCGGGCAGGTCAACGGCCGTCTTGCCGCCGACGGACGAGTCGACCATCGCCAGCAGCGTCGTCGGCAGCTGCACGAAGCGCACGCCGCGCATCCAGCAGGCGGCCGCGAAGCCGGCGAGGTCACCGACGACGCCGCCGCCCAGCGCGATCACCGTCGCGTCGCGACTGGCGCCCAGGGCGGCCAGCGCCGCCAGCGTGTCGGTGAAGCGGGCCAGCGTCTTCTCCTGTTCGCCGGCGGGAAGTACCAGCGAGCGGACCGTCCGCCCGGCGAGTGCCGCTTCGACGGCGCCAAGGTAGAGCGGGCCGACGTTCGCATCGGTGACGATCAGCGCATGCCGCCCCGGCACCAGCGCCGCGATCGCGTCGCGGTCGCCGAGCAGCCCGGTGCCGATGCGGATCGGGTAGCGGCGGGCGCCCAGTTCGACCTGCAATTCCCGGACCGGGCTCATGCCGCCTCCGAACGCGTCCAGCGCTGTTCGAGCAGCGCGCCCAGGCGTTCGGCGGCGATCGGCACGCTTAGCCCGTCGGCGTCGAACGCCAGGTCGGCGACGTCGCGGTAGACCGGGCCGCGTTCGGCGGCCAGCGCCTCGAGCCGGGCGCGCTTGTCGCCCACGGCGAGCAGGGGCCGGCTGCGGTCGCGCGCCAGCCGTTCGATCTGCTGGTCGACGCTGACCTGCAGGTGCACGACGAAGCCGCGCGCGCGCAGCTGCCGGCGATTGTCCTCGGCCAGCACCGCGCCGCCGCCGGTCGCCACCAGTTGCCCGGCGCCGCGCATCAGCTCGGCGATCAGCAGGCTTTCGCGCGCCCGGAAACCGGCCTCGCCCTCGCATTCGAAGATCAGCGGCACCGGCGCGCCGGTGATTTCCTCGAGGCGGTGGTCGCAGTCGACGAAGGCCAGCCCGAGCCGCGCCGCGAGGCGCTTGCCGATCGAAGTCTTGCCGGCACCCATCGGGCCGACGAGGACGAGGTTGGGGGCGGGATTCATGAGCGGCGATGCTATCACCGGCCTGAACGGCATCGAGGAGCGATTCCGTGACGTGCATCCGTCCGTTGTCCTTGCGGTTTCGCCGCGGGACCGCGACCATGGGCCTCGCAACATGGCAGGCCCCCCGGGAACCGCGAGGTTTCCCTCCATGCGTCGAGACCGCGCCAATCCCGCAACGTCCACCATGGAGTACCTGATGAAAGCTTCCGTTCCGTTCCTCGCCCTCGCCGCCGCCCTGATCGCCTTCGCCGCACCGGCCCGCGCCGAGGACCTGCAGTTCGAACTGACCAACGACACCAGCGCCGTGATCACCTACTTCCACGCCTCGCCGACCGGCGTGGACGAATGGGAAGAGGACATCCTGGGTTCGGAGGTGATCGGCCCCGGCGAAAGCGTGACGGTGACGATCGCCGACGGCCGCGACGTCTGCGCCTACGACATGCGTTTCGAGTTCGACGACGAGTCGGGCCTGGACGTGCTCGAGGACAGCCAGGACCTGTGCGAACTGGGTTCGTACACCGTCGAGGAATGACCCCGCGGCGTTCCCCCGGCGACACCCGGCGCGCATGCCGCTGATCGTGGTGGCCGGGGCGGGCGATCTCGGCAGCCGCCTGGCCGGCCTGCGGGCCGGCCACGGCGACGAGGTGGTGGCGTTGCGGCGGCGTGCCGCCGAGGCATCGTCCGGCATCCGACCGATGCAGGCCGACCTCGCGACCGGCGAGGGCCTGGCGCGGATGCCGCGCCGGGCCGATGCCGTGGTGTTCTGCGCGGCGCCCGACCGCCGTGACGAAGCCGCCTACCGCACGCTGTTCGTCGACGGGCTGCGGCGCCTGCTCGACGCCTGCGCGGCGCCGCGCGTGCTGCTGGTGTCGTCCACCGCCGTCTACGGCGAGGAGGCCGGCGGCTGGGTCGACGAGGCCACGCCGGCCGATCCGCCGGCCTTCAACGGCCGGATCCTGCTCGACGCCGAACGCTCGCTGGCCGCCCACGCCGGGGGCGTGGTGCTGCGTCTCTCGGGCCTCTACGGCCCCGGGCGCGTGGCGATGCTGCGCAAGGCACGTTCCGGGGATCCGGGATCGTCGCGGTGGACCAACCGCATCCATGTCGAGGATGCCGCCGCGGCGCTGTCGCGGCTGCTCGACCTGCCCGACCCGCGGCCGCTGTACCTGGGCAGCGACGACGCGCCCGTTCGCGAACGCGACCTGCTGGCCTGGCTGCGTGCGCAGGAAGGGCTTCCCGACATCCCGCAGGCGAGGCACGCCCCGGCGGACTCCGGCGACGCACCCGATCCCGGCCGCCGCATCGGCAATGCCCGCCTGCGCGCGGCCGGCTGGGTCCCGGTGTTTCCCGACTACCGAGCCGGTTACCGGCCGCTGCTGGCGACTGCCGCCGGCTGAGCGGGCGCGCCGGGGATGCGGACCGCGCGGCATCGGGGCGACAATGGCGCAAACCGGGAGTTTCCATGAGCGAACCGACGCCTGATTCCACCGAGTCCGCCTCCGCCGACCTGTACGCCGACGCGCTGGCGACCTTCGCCCGCCTGCTGCAGGAGGCCACCGATGCCGGCGACCCCGAGCCGACGGCGATGACCGCGGCGACCTGCGACGCGCACGGCCGGCCGTCGGCGCGAACCGTGCTGCTCAAGGCGTACGACGCGCGCGGGTTCGTCTTCTACACCAACTACGACAGCCGCAAGGGCGAGCAGCTCGCGGCCAATCCGCAGGCGGCGCTGCTGTTCCACTGGAAGACGCTGCGCGAAGGGGTGCAGGTGCGCATCGAAGGCACCGTCGAGCCGGTCACGCTGGCCGAGGCCGACGCCTATTTCGCCACGCGGCCGCGGCCGAGCCAGATCGGCGCCTGGGCGTCGCTGCAGTCGCGCACGCTGCCGTCGCGCGAGGTGTTCGAGGCGCGCTGCGACGCGTTCGAGAAGAAGTTCGAAGGCGTCGAGGTGCCGCGGCCGCCGAACTGGTCGGGTTACCGCGTCGTGCCCGAACTGATCGAGTTCTGGTACGGCGCCCGTTTCCGCCTGCACGACCGCCACCAGGTGGAGCGGATCGACGGCACGTGGAAGGCGCGGCTGCTGTACCCGTGACGCACGGTCCGCGCCGCATCGTCTGCCTGACCGAGGAGCCGACCGAGGTCCTGTACGCGCTCGGCGAACAGGACCGCATCGTCGGCATCAGCGGTTTCACCGTGCGTCCCCCGCGGGCGCGCAAGGAAAAGCCGAAGGTCAGCGCGTTCACCAGCGCGAAGATCGGCGAGATCCTGAAGCTCGAGCCCGATTTCGTGGTCGGCTTCTCCGACATCCAGGCCGACATCGCCGCCGAGCTGATCCGCCACGGCATCGAAGTCTGGATCAGCAACCACCGCAGCGTCGAAGGCATCGTCGACTACGTGCGCCGGCTCGGCGCGCTGGTCGGCTGCGCGGCGAAGGCCGATGCGTACGCCGACGGCCTGCAGCGCGGCCTCGACGCGATCGCCGCCGAGGCGGCGACGCTGCCGCGGCGCCCGAAGGTCTATTTCGAGGAATGGGACGAGCCGCGCATCAGCGGCATCCGCTGGGTCGCCGAACTCGTGCGCATCGCCGGCGGCGACGACATCTTCCCGGAACTGGCGGCGCAATCGCTGGCCAGGCACCGCATCCTCGCCGACGACGCGCAGATCATCGCGCGGGCACCGGACATCGTGTTCGGCTCGTGGTGCGGCAAGAAGTTCCAGCCCGGCCGGGTCGCCGCACGCCCGGGCTGGGAGAACGTACCGGCGGTGCGCGACGGCGAACTGCACGAGATCAAGTCGCCGATCATCCTGCAGCCCGGGCCGGCCGCGCTGACCGACGGCGTGCGCGAGATGCAGCGGCATATCCGCGCGTGGGCGCGGCGGCACCGTTGAGCCCTAGGCGCCGCGTTTGTCCGCGGGGCAGGTATTGATCCCCAGCAGCGAGTACAGCGGGCACAGGCCGAACAGCGCCGTGGCCAGCGGCACCACACCGATCCAGGCCCACGCCGGCCCGTCGGCGAGAAGGACCCACGCCAGCAGCGCGATGCCCAGCAGACCACGCAGGACGCGGTCGAGCATGCCCATATTGATCTTCATGGCGAAACTCCGGTGGCGGTCGCGGAACGCGACCGGCGCTTCCTTATGCCACCGCCGCCGTCGCCGTCGCTTGACTGTCGTCAAGCCGGCGCCGTGCCGGCGGGGCCGGCAGCCTCGGCCGGCGTATAGTCGGACGGGCCCGCTTTCGGGCAGCACGGGAGCACGATCATGTCAGTCACCAAGGTCATCGAAGTATCGTCCTCCGGCCGCAGCGTCGAGGATGCCGTGCAGGTCGGACTGAGCAAGGTCGGCGAAACCGTCCAGGGCATCCAGGGCGCCTGGGTCAACGACATCAAGGTCGTCACGTCCGCCGACGGCGCGGTCACCGAATGGCGCGTCAACATGCGCGTCAGTTTCGTCGTCAAGTAAGCCGGCGCGGCGTGCCCGGGCACGGGTCGCCCGGGAAGGCGCCCTCCGTCGCGGCCGGTGTCAGCCGTCGAGCGCGGCAACCCCCAGCGTCGCGAGCATCGCGGTCATCGCACCGGCCTGCGCGGCCTGTTCGCTGGACGCATTGCCCTGCCGGGCGCGCTTCGCGACGCCCTGGGCGATCGCGGCGAGGCGGAAGAAGCTGAACGCGACGACGAACGCCCAATCGCGCGGAATCGGTCGCCCGGACAGTTCCGAGTACCGTTTCAGCATGGCCGCCTCTTCGGGAATGCCCAGCGCGGCGCGGTCGACGCCGCCCAGGCCCGGCAGCGCCGGGTTGCGCGGCAACCGCAGCGCCATGCAGAAGTAGCCCAGGTCCGCGAGCGGGTGGCCGAGCGTCGACAGTTCCCAGTCGACGACCGCCAGGACCCGCGCTTCGTCGCGCGCGAACATCAGGTTGTCGATGCGGAAATCGCCGTGCACCAGCGCCACGCTGCCGTCGTCTTCCGGGCAGCGCGCGCGCAGTGCCGCGCGCAGCGTGTCCATCGCCGGGATCGGCACGGTCCGGCTGGCGTCGTACTGGTCCCCCCAGCGCTGCAGCTGTCGCGCGAAGTAGTTTCCGGGCTTGCCGAAGTCGCCCAGGCCGATCGTCGCCGGGTCCAGCGCATGCAGCGCCGCCAGCGTGCGCAGGATCGCGTCGTACATCGCATCGCGTCGCGACGGCGACTGGTCCGGCAGCGACGGGTCCCAGTGCACTTCGCCGTCGACGTGCTGCATCAGGTAGAACATCGAGCCGATCACCGACTCGTCGGTGCACAGGTAGAGGGGCTGCGCGACGGGCACGTCGGTGCCGTGCAGCGCTTGCAGCACGCGGAACTCGCGGTCGATCGCATGCGCCGACGGCAGCAGCGTGCCCGGCGGCTTGCGCCGCAGCACGTAACGGCCGCTTTCGGCCTCGATCAGGTAGGTCGGGTTGGACTGGCCGCCCTTGAACTTGGTCGCGCGCAGCGGGCCGCGGAAGCCCGGCACATGCGCTTCCAGGCAGCTCGCGAGCGTCGTCGCGGGAAGCGTCAGGGTATCGGTCATCGGGGGCCGCCTCCGGTCCTCTTCGGGAAGTGGCCGCGCAGCGCGACGACGGCCGCGCCGGCGACCGCGAGCAGCACGCAGCCCACGTGCACGGTTTCCATCGTCACCAGCGACAGCAGCGGATTGCCTGACGCCAGCGGCCGCAACGGCTCCATGTCGCCGTGCATCACCGCGTCGAGCGCCAGGTGCGAGAACGTGCCGAGCAGGGCGCCGGCGAACGACGCGGTCCAGGTGAACGGCGGATGCGCGATGCGCAGCAGGCGCAGCGCGACGGTACTGATCGGCCGGCCGATGACCCCGGCGACGGCGCCGATCGCCAGCGCGCCGGCCAGCGTGTGGGTCGGCCCATGCAGAACCGGCCAGCCGTAGAGGATGCCGAGCAGCGGCTCGATGTCCATCATCACCTGCGACCCGCCGAACACCATGAAACTGAAATGGCGCCCGCCGATCGCCTTGAACGCCAGCCCCGGCCCCAGGTGGAAAGGCGTGAAAGGCACCGGTCAGCCCTTGAGCATCGAGCGCGCCAGCGCGGCGATGTGCACTTCGTCGGGGCCGTCGGCCAGCCGCAGCGAACGGGCGCCGGCGTAGGCCTGCGCCAGGAAGTGGTCCTGCGACAGGCCGCCGCCGCCGTGGATCTGGATCGCCCGGTCGATCACCGCGCACGCCATGCGCGGGGCGACGATCTTGATCATGCCGATCAGGTCCTTGGCGCCCTTGTTGCCGTGCGCGTCGAGCGCGGCGGCGGCCTGCAGCGTCAGCAGCCGCGCCTGCTCGATCTCGCAACGGCTCAGCGCGATCGCCTCCTGCGCCATGCCGTGGCCGCCCAGCGGCCGCCCGAACGCCTCGCGTGTGCGCGCCCGCCCGACCATCGCCTCCAGCGCCCGCTGCGCCAGCCCGATCAGGCGCATGCAGTGGTGGATCCGGCCGGGGCCGAGGCGCGCCTGGGCGATGTCGAAGCCACTGCCGGAGTCGCCGAGGCGGTTGCCCACCGGCACCCGCACATCGTCGAACGCCATTTCGACGTGACCGTGCGGGGCGTCGTCGTAACCGAACACCGTCAGGGGCCGGACGACCCGCACGCCCGGCGTCGCCATCGGCACCAGCACCATCGACTGGCGCCGGTGCGGTGCCGCGTCCGGGTCGGTCACGCCCATCACGATCAGGAGTTCGCAGCGCGGATCGGCGGCGCCGGTGGTCCACCACTTGCGGCCGGTGATCACGTAGTGGTCGCCGTCGCGCACGATCGGCAGCGCGATGTTGGTGGCGTCCGAGCTGGCGACGTCCGGCTCGGTCATCGCGAACGCCGAACGGATTTCCCCGGCGAGCAGGCGCGGCAGCCAGGGCGCGCGCTGCTCCGCGCTGGCGAAGTGCGCCAGCACCTCCATGTTGCCGGTATCGGGCGCGCTGCAGTTGAAGACCTCGGGCGCATGCAGCGAGCGGCCGGTCAGCTCGGCGATCGGCGCGTAGTCGAGGTTGCTCAGCCCGGCGCCGAGCACCGGGTCGGGCAGGAACAGGTTCCAGAGGCCGGCGGCGCGCGCTTCGGCCTTCAGCGCCTCGAGCCGGGCGGGGATGCTCCAGCGCGTGGCCGGGTCGGCCGCGTGCGCGGCGAGCTCCGCCTCGGCGGGAATCACCCGGTCGGCGACGAAGGCCGCGACCTTCGCCTGCAGCGCGAGCGATCGGTCGGAAAAGGGAAAGAGCGTGGCGGGGCGCGGCTCGGTCATCGGGGTCTCGCGGAGGCGCCGGGGCGCCGGGTCAGTAGTAGGTCCACAGGTCGCGCGCGCCGTGCAGGTGCGGCAGCGCGTTCCAGCTGCCCAGGCGCAGGCGGCCGCGTTCGGGGTGGAATTCGCTCAGCGCGCTGTTGCGCAGCGAGAGATTCAGTTCGACCGCGCGGTGGTCGGGGACCTCCAGCGCGATCTGCGCCAGCCGCGAGATCACCCCGCCCGAACTGAGCACCAGCGCTTCGCCGTCGCCGGCCAGGGACTCCAGCCGTTCGCCGGCCCGCCGCACGCGCTCGCCGAAGGCCGCCCACGATTCCGGCAACCCGGGCAGTTCGTCGTTGGCCCAGGCCAGCAGCGCCGCCTGCAGCATCGCGCCGACGTCCCGCGGCTTGCCGCTGCGGCTGGCGACGGCGAGCGGATGCTCCGGGTCGCGGTCGAACCAGGCCCCGAACACGGCCTGGTGGTCGAACTCGGCGAAACCGGGATCGGCGACCACTTCGGGCAGGTCCAGCCCCTGCTCGGCGAAGGCGGCGATCACCCCGTCGGCGGTCTGCCGGTGCCGGCGCATGCCGCCGACCACGACCGCGCGGAACCGGTGGCCGCCGCGCGCGAGCCAGTCGCCGAGCCGGCGCGACTGCTGCTGCCCGCGTTCGGACAACTGGTCGTAATCGGCCGCGCCGTAGCTGGCCTGCCCGTGGCGGACCAGCAGCAGGGTCACTGGGGGAAGAACTCCTGGCGGAAGCTGACCTTCATCGTCGCGCCGCCTTCCGGCACGGCCTCGACATCGAACGTGAGGATCTCCTGGCCGGCGAAGCGGGCTTCGGCCAGGTAGTAGATCGCGTCGCCCTCGCGGACCTCGCGCACGCGCAGGTCGCTGCGCTGGCCGCTGAGGTTGGTGGCGGCGACCGACACCTTCGCCGCCACCGCGCTGTCGGCGCCGCGGGCGCCGCGCCGGATCGCGATGTTCACCAGCGCCCGGTTCGCCGAGCGGGTGACCTGGTACTGGCGGGCGATCTCGGGAGTGAGGGTGGTGGTCGGAATCGCCGAGTAGTGCAGCACGAACTCGCCCGAGCGCAGCGAGTTCTCGGCGCGCGCCGGCGTCGCGGACCAAGCGGCCACGACCAGCATCACCGTCAGGGTTGCGGAAAGAGGGCGCATGCGCGGACTCCGGGGCGGAGGGTCATCATCGCGCCGCGGCCGGGCGGCTGTCACGGTGGATCAGCCGCCGGCGGCGAGTTCGCGTCCGCGCCGGGTGGCGGCCGCGATCGCCTCGCGAACGAGTTCGCGGAAGCCGCCGGCCTCGAACCGTTCCAGCGCCGCCTGGGTGGTGCCGTTGGGCGAGGTCACCCGTTCGCGCAGCGTCGCCGCCGCTTCGCCCGATTCGGCGAGCATCCGGGCGGCGCCGAGCAGGGTCTGGGTCGCCAGCGCGCGCGCCGTCCCGGCCGGCAGGCCCTCGGCCTCACCGGCGGCCTGCATCGCCTCGGCCAGCAGGAAGACGTAGGCCGGGCCGCTGCCCGACAGCGCGGTCACCGCGTCCATCAGGCGTTCGTCGGCGATCCAGGCGGTCAGCCCAGCGGCCTGCATCAGCGTCTCGGCCGCGAGCCGCTGGCCCGCGTCGACCTGCGGCATCGCGAACAACCCCGTCGCGCCGGCGCCGAGCAGGGCGGGCGTGTTGGGCATCGTGCGCACGACGGCGGCGCCGCCCCCGAGCCATTCGTCCAGCCGCGCCGTCGGGATGCCGGCCGCGATCGACACCACCAGCGGCGCCTGCGCCCGCGCCAGCGGCGCCAGCGCGCCGCAGACCGCCGCCATCACCTGCGGTTTCACCGCCAGCACCCAGGTGCCGGCGCCGTCGGCGGCCTCGACCGCGGTCGGATGCGTGCGCACGCCGAAGTCGGCCGCCAGCGCATCGCGCAACGCCGGCACCGGCTCGGCGACGCGGATCGTCGCCGGGTCGCGGCCTCGGGCGATCAGGCCGCCGATCAGGCTGCGCGCCATGTTGCCGCCGCCGATGAATGCCACGGACGAGTTCGAGGTCATGCCGGCAGTCTAGCCGGGGCGCCGGCCGGATCGCGCGGCCCGAACAGCGCGGTGCCGATCCGCACCAGGGTCGCGCCCTCGGCGATCGCCAGCGGGAAATCCTCGCTCATGCCCATCGACAGCGTGTCGACGCCGGGGCGGCCGGCCGCAAGCCGGTCGAACAGGGCCTTCAGCGCGCGGAACGCCTCGCGCCGGCGGGCCGGGTCCGGGTGCGGTTCGGGAATGGCCATCAGCCCCCGCAGGCGCAGCTCGGGCGCGGCGTCGATCGCCGCCGCCAGGGCGTCGACGTCGGCGGGCGCGCAGCCGGACTTGCCGGATTCGCCCTCGACATTGACCTGAATCAGCACGTTCAGTGGCGGCAGGCCGTCCGGACGGCCCCGGGCCAGGGCGCCGACCAGCCGCACCCGGTCGACCGACTGCACCCAGTCGAACACCGCCGCGGCCTCGGCCGCCTTGTTCGACTGCAGGTGGCCGACCAGGTGCCATTCCAGTCCCAGTCCGGCCAGTTCGCGGCGCTTGCCGACGGCCTCCTGCACGTAGTTTTCGCCGAACGCCCGCTGGCCCGCGGCGGCGAGTTCGCGGACCTCCGGCGCGGACCGGGTCTTGGACACCGCCAGCAGCTTTACCGCATGTGGCCGGCCGGCCAGGGCGGCCGCGTTTTCAATGGCTTGCACAACGTCGCGAAAGTGCTTGTGGAGCGATTCCATGGATGGTATTGACCTTCGTGGATGGCGCTATACTGGCCCGGGGAAACGCGATCGCCTATCCGTAATGATGCTTCGAGGGGACATGGCAAATGGACATCGCTGAGCTGCTGGCATTCTCGGTCAAGAACAAGGCATCCGACCTGCACCTTTCGGCCGGCCTGCCGCCCATGATCCGCGTCGATGGCGACGTCCGCCGGATCAACATCCCGGCGCTGGACCACAAGCAGGTGCACGCGCTGGTCTACGACATCATGTCGGACAAGCAGCGGCGCGACTACGAGGAATTCCTCGAGGTCGACTTCTCG
>JAKFCL010000083.1:0-1840 GCA_036676665.1 Arenimonas sp.
CAAACGCCTTATGCATCACCTGATTGGTACATAGCCTTATGAAAGCCCTAGTTGCCTACCGTTTACCCACCTTGCTGGCCTTGAGCCTGGCCCTGAGTGCCTGCGCCATCGGCCCGGACTACCGGCGTCCGCCCCTGGCCACCCCGGCGCAGTTCAAGCAGATCGAGGGCTGGACCGTCGCGGTGCCCGGCGATGCCCTGGCGCGTGGCGCCTGGTGGGAGCTGTACGGCGATGGCGAACTGAATGAGCTGGTCGGCCGCCTGAACCTGTCCAACCAGAACCTCGCCGCCAGCGAGGCCCAGTACCGCCAGGCGCGGGCCCTGGTGCGCGGCGCGCGGGCGGCGTTCTACCCGAGCCTGTCGGCCAGCGCCGGAGTGAGCCGGGCCGGGCAGGGCGGTGGCGACAGCACCCTGAGCACTTCGGACGGCTTCAGCGTCAGCGGCTCGAATGCCGAAAGCATCTCGAAGAGCTATGACCTCGGCCTGAATGCCGCCTGGGAGCTGGATATCTGGGGCAAGCTGCGCCGCTCGCTGGAATCCAGCCAGGCCGGTTTCGCGGCCAGCGCCGCCGATCTCGCCGCGCTCAAGCTGAGCCTGCAGGCCGAGCTGGCGCAGAGCTACCTGCAACTGCGCGTGCTGGACGACCAGCAGCGCCTGCTGGCTGCCACGGTCGCCGCCTATGCGCGTTCGCTGCGGCTCACCGAGAACCAGTACCGCGCCGGCATAGTGCCGAAGTCCGACGTCAGCCAGGCGCTGACCCAACTGAAGAGCACCGAAGCCCAGGCCATCGACCTGCAGTGGCAACGTGCCCAGCTGGAGCACGCCATCGCCGTGCTGATCGGCGTGCCGCCGAGCGAGCTGAGCATCGTGCCGCGCGAACGACTGCCGGTGCTGCCGCGGATCCCCGTGGCGCTGCCCTCGCAATTGCTCGAACGCCGTCCCGACGTGGCCGCCGCCGAGCGCCGGGTGATCGCCGCCAACGCCGAGATCGGTGTGGCCAAGGCCGCCTGGTACCCGGACCTGACCCTTTCGGCCAGCGGCGGCTACCGTGGCAGCAGCTTCGCCGACTGGGTCAGTCTGCCCAACCGCTTCTGGTCGCTCGGCCCGGACCTGGCCCTGAGCCTGTTCGACGGCGGCGCGCGCAGTGCCGAACTGCAGCGCAGCGAGGCGGCCTATGAGCAGACCGTGGCCGAGTACCGCCAGGCCGTGCTCGACAGCTTCCGCGAGGTGGAGGACTACCTGGTGCAACTGCGCGTGCTGGAGCAGGAGGCGCTGGTCCAGCAGCAGGCGCTGGACGCCGCCCGCGAGTCGCTGCGCTTGATCGAGAACCAGTACAAGGCCGGCACCGTCGACTTCAACAGCGTGGTCAACGTGCAGGCCACGGCGCTGAGCAACGAGCGCAGCGCGCTGACCCTGCTCGGCAGCCGCCTGACCGCCAGCGTGCAACTGATCGCCGCCCTCGGCGGCGGCTGGCAGGCGGCGCCGCCGCTCGAGGCCGCTCGGTAACGGGGGCGAGCCGCGGATTTCGTCGCCTGGACCATGGACAAACCGCTCAGTCGCGCTTCTTGCGATTGACGGTTTGCGCCGCCTTCAACACGTCGTGGCCGATCGCCGCTTCGAACTGTTGCCACACCGGGCGCATGGCTTGGCGCCAGGCGTCGCGCTGCTGCGCATCGAGGGTGATCAGCTGGCTGCTGCCGGAGGCCTCGATGCGCTGGCGGTCCGCCTGGTTGGCGGCCTCGGCCTGACGGTTCACCGCGTAGGTCACTTCATCGACGATGCCTTCCAGTTCCACGCGGATGCCGTGGGGGATGCCGTACCAGAAGCGCGGGTTGCTCACC
>JAKFCL010000084.1:0-10331 GCA_036676665.1 Arenimonas sp.
AAGAACGCGGTGCCTCCGAGCGCCGGTTCGCGGAACAGGTAGAGCACGCTGGCGGCGATCGCCTCGCCCGCGACGACGTCCAGCCGGTCGACGTGGCAGAGCCACTGCCGCGGCACCAGCTGCGCCGCCGTGCGCGTGGCGATCGACAACCGGGCGTAGCGCCGCAGCGTACGGCGGCCGCCGAGCTCGCGGCGGGCGTGCTGGGCGAAGAAACCGTCGAGCGATTCCACCGCCGGCGTCGGCAGCGGCAGCTCGGGTCCCGGGTAGGCATTGGCATCGGAATCGACGAACTGGCCGCGCCGCGCCGCCGCGTAGTCCACCCAGGCCTCGGGGTCGGCCAGCGCGTCGTCGAACACCAGGCACGAATGCCCGCCGCCGATGGTCACCGCGTGGATCTTCGGCCAGGCATTGAAGCGCAGCGGCGGCGCTTCGCCCGCCGCCATTCAGGCCGCCTGCGTTTCGGTCGTCGCGCAACGCTTGGCGATGAACTCGTCGTGCGTCGGCATCGCCTTGACGCAGTTGGCGATCACGTTGCGGACACCCTCCAGGTATTCGGCGATCTTCTCCGGCGGGTGCATGTCCACCAGCGCGTGGTAGCCCTTCGGATGCAGGCCCTGCCCGTACATCACCTGCACCCAGCTCTGCTCGGCGAACATCTCCATGCCCTCGCGGAACACGCGGCCGTTGGCCATCCACAGGTCCATCTTGTGGCGCAGCGTGGCCGGGATCGTCATCGTCCGGCAATGGTTCCAGAACGACGAATCGTCGCGTTCGGTGGCGTGGTAGTGCAGCACCAGGAAATCCTTGATGCGATCCACTTCCTCGTGCGAGTGGCGATTGAATTCGTCGATGTCGGCCTGCTCGAAGCCCTGGTGCGGGAAGAACGCCGACAGCCGCGCGATCGCCGACTGGATCAGGTGGATGCTGGTCGATTCCAGCGGCTCCATGAAGCCGCTGGCCAGGCCGATGGCGACCACGTTGCGATCCCAGACCTTGTTGCGCCGGCCGGGCACGAAGCGAAGCGGACGCGGCTCGGCCAGCGCCTCGCCGTCGAGGCTGGACATCAGCGTGTGCGCCGCCTCGTCGTCGCTGATATGCGCGCTGCTGTACACGTAGCCGTTGCCGATCCGGTGCTGCAGCGGGATCCGCCACTGCCAGCCGGCGGCGCGGGCGGTGCAGCGGACGTAGGGCGTGGTGGCGCCGCTCGAGGCGCACGGCACGGCCAGCGCGCGGTCGCAGGGCAGCACGTCGGCGAAGCTGGTGTAGCCGGCCTTCAGGGTCTGCTCGATCAGCAGGCCGCGGAAGCCGGAGCAGTCGATGAACAGCCGGCCGGCGATGCGCTCGCCGCGGTCGAGCTTCACCGCGGCGACGTGCCCGTTCAACGGATCCTGCTCGACCTCGACCACCTTGCCCTCGATCCGCACCACGCCGCGCTTCTCGGCGTATTCGCGCAGGTATTTCGAGTACAGCGACGCGTCGAAGTTGTAGGCATAGGCGATGTCGGCCAGCGGCGAGTTCGGGCGGTCGGTGACCGCGCGCATGAACTTGTCGTTGCGGCTCGCCCAGGTGGCGATCGCGTATTCCTCCAGCGGCGCGACCTTGCCGGCCTGGCGCATCTTCAGCCAGTACTGGTAGAACGGCACGACGCCGAGGTCCTGGCCGATCTTGCCGAAACCGTGGAAATAGCGGTCGCCCCGCTTGCCCCAGTCGACGAATTCGATGCCGAGCTTGTAGGTGCCCTTGGTGCGGCGCATGAAGTCGTATTCGTCGATCTCCAGGGCGTTGTTGAACAGCTTGATCATCGGGATCGTCGCTTCGCCGACGCCGACGATGCCGATCTCGTCCGATTCCACGACGCGGATCGAATAATCCTTCGTCAGCAGCTTGGAAAGTGCGGCGGCCGTCATCCAGCCGGCGGTGCCGCCGCCGACGATCACGATCTCGCGAACCCGGTTGTCACTCATCTGCAAACTCCATGGAAAGGGCGCGTCAGGGCGCCACGAACACGACCGCGGTCCGCGCGGGGACCCGGAACGCACCGTCGGCCGCATCGTAGCGCGCCGTGCGCGGCCGCAGATCGGCCGCTTCGTCCGCGGTGTGCACCGGGTGCAGTTCGAAGGACAGGCCGGCGAGCGCCGGCACCCGGACCGTCGCGGCCGTGGCGCCGGCGTTGATGAAATACGCCAGCCGGCGCGCGCCGGCACCGGCGAGGCCCTCGCCGTCGAGCCAGGCGCCGACGACCGTGCCGTCGGCCTCCGGACCCGCCGGCGCGAAGTGCAGGCGCCGGCGCACCTCGGCGGCATCGGCCAGCCGGAGCAGAGGGCTCGCCGAACGGATGCGCAGCAGGTCCAGGAACGCATCGCGGGTCCAGCCGATCTCGGCCGGCGACGGCGGTACCGACGGGTCGGCGAGCACGGCCCGCATCACCTCCCAGCTGCTGCCGTTGTCCTCGGCCGGCGGCAGGCCGGTGCCGAAGCCGTTGCCGGCCAGCGACCAGTCGATCCGGTTGAAGGCATCGCCGGAATTGAAGCTGTTGCGGTCCAGCGACTTGCTGCGCAGGATCTCGGCACCGGCGTGGAAATAGGCGATGCCCTGGCTGAAGGCGACGGTGGCCAGCGCCAGCACCTGCACCCGCGCCCGTTCGGCCGCCGGCGTGCCGGCCGGCAGCTTCAGCGCGTTGGCGTCGAACAGGGTCAGGTTGTCGTGGTTCTCGACGTAGTTGACGACCTCGCCCGGCGCATGCGCGTAGCCGGCCGGCTGGCCGGCGTAGTCGATCGCGTCCAGGCGCTTCGTGCTGCCGTCGTACGTCACGAGTTCGACGTCGCGCAGCGTGCCCGCGAGGCCGACCCGCAGCAGGTCGGCGGCGCGCTGCAGCTGGTACGGCGTGGTCTTGTTGAAGCGGTTCGGCGCATGGTGCAACCCGTTGGCCCAGCCCTGGTTCGCGGCCAGCGCGGTGCCGCTGTCGCAGCAGCCGCCGCCACGCACGGCGTCGCGGGCGCGGTCGGAGAACGTGCCGATGCCGCTGCCGCCCAGCGACAGCTGCGAGGCCTGCACGAAGCGCCTGCCGTCGGCGATCTCGCCGAAGTTCCAGCCCTCGCCGATCAGCAGCAGATGGCGGCCGGCGGCTGCGTCCACGGCCCGCTGCAGGCGTTCCATCGCCGCGCGCGGCTGGTGGCCCATCAGGTCGAAGCGGAACGAGTCGATGCGGTACGCGCGCGCCCACGTGGCCGCCGAATCGATCATCAGCTTGGCCATCATCGTGTTCTCGGTGGCCGTGTTGTCGCAGCAGGTGGACTGCGCGACCGCGCCCTTCGCATCGAGGCGGTGGTAATAGCCCGGGACGATGCGGTCGAGCACCGACTTGTCCTTCTGCCCGGACGCGAACGTGTGGTTGTAGACCACGTCCATGCCGACGCGCAGCCCGGCCGCATGCAGCGCCATCACCATCGTCCGGAACTCGCGCACGCGGGCGGCGCCGTCGTGCGGGTCGGTCGCGTAGCTGCCTTCCGGCGCGGTGTAGTGCACCGGGTCGTAGCCCCAGTTGAAGCAGTCGCGCTCCTTCACCGCGGCGACCGCGGCCTGCGCGGCTTCGACGCCGCCGCCGGCCGGGATCGCCGGTGTCACGCAGCCGACCTCGGGCACGCTGCCGAAGTCGTACACCGGCAGCAGGTGAACATCGGTCATGCCGGCGCCGGCGAGGCGGCGCAGATGCGCCGTGCCGTCCGAATCCGGCGCGGCGAACGCGAGGTACTTGCCGCGATGCGCCGCCGGCACGCTGTCATCGGCGATCGAGAAATCGCGCACATGCAGTTCGTAGAGCATCGCGTCGGTGGCGGCGGCGAGGTCGCGGCCGCGCGGGGCGGTGTCCCAGCCGGCCGGCTTCGTCGCCGGGTCGTCGAGGTCGCCGATCCACGCGCGTTTCGAATCGGCGCCCAGGCTCACCGCATACGGATCGGTGACGCGGTTGCGGACGCGGCCGGTGCCCGGCACGAAAACCTCGACCAGATAGGTGTAATAGCCGCCGCGGCGCGCCTGCGGCACGGTGCCCGACCACGCGCCGGTGGCGTCGTCGCGCGCCAGTGGCGCGAGCGCGGTGGCGGCCGCGGCATCGTCCGGATACACGCAGACGGACACGGCGGCCGCCGTCGGCGCCCACAGCCGGAACGCGCTGCCGTCGTCGCCCGGGCGCACGCCGAAATCGTCGATCGCGGCGGCGGCGGCGTAGCGTTCGTCGAGCGCGGCCGCGTGCTGCACGCGGGTGGCGTCGAGCACCCGGTCCTGGACGTCGACCTCGAGCAGCACCAGGTCGCCGGCGAACGCGGCGCCGGTGCGCCAGGCCTCGCTCGCGCCGACGTCCCAGTCGACGCCTTCACCGGCCCAGGGCAGGCGCGGGGGCGCGGCGGACGGCTCCACCGGCTGCAGGCGCCAGCCGTGCGCCGGGTCGGCGCCGATCCGCTGCCCGACGGCGAGCGTCTTGAAGACCTCGGGGGTCGAGACCAGCCGCAGCCGCGCGCCGGGACCCTTGCCCGGCCAGCGCAGCGTGTCGGCGTCCAGCCAGATCGCTTCGGCCTCGACCAGGGCGGGGTCCCCGGCGCGCAGGACCGTCGCCGGCGCCGCGGCATCGCAGTCGGCCAGGGACGCGGCGGGGATCGCCGGATCACCGATCCGGACCGGCGTCGGCGCGGCGTCCCCGGCCCGGGCGTACCCGGCTCCGCCGCCGGTGCCGAGCACGACCGCGGCGGCGAGCAGACCGGCCAGCGATCGCGCCGGCAGTCCGCGCCGCCCAGGTATCGGGCACCGCGGAAGCGGATGGAAAATGGCCTCGCGCATCGCGCCTCCCCGCGCTTTCGAGGCGGCTACCGTACCGCCGACGGCGGCCGCGGCCGGCGATGAATACGTATGCAGCCGGCGTCAGAAATCGGCCTGGCCGAGCGGATGCACGGTCAGTTCGTCGATCACCAGCGTCGGCGGCTGCTCGATCAGCTGCACGATCAGCGCCGCCAGCCGCCCCGGGTCGAGCCGCGCGGCATCGTCCCGGCCGGTCTGCGCACTGCCGCCGAAGCCGGTATCGATCATTCCCGGATTGACCAGGCTGACGCGGATGCCGCGGTCCTTCACCTCGCGCAGCAGCGAGTGGCTGAAGCCGGCCAGGCCGTGCTTGGAGGCGACGTACGCGGCCATGTTCGCCAGCGGCCGCCGGCCGAGGTCGGAGCCGATGTTGACGATCTGGCCGCCACCGCGCGCCAGGAAATGCGGCAGCAGCGCGTGGCAGGCCTGGATCGCGGCGCCGAGGTTCACCTGCAGGATGTCGAGCAGCTCGGCCTCGGCATGATCGAGAAACGGCTTGTACGCGCCGACGCCGGCGTTGTTCACCAGCCCGTCGATCGGGCCGTGGGTTTCGACCAGCTGCCGCAGGCACGGGGCGATCGTGTCCGCGCGCGCCAGGTCCAGCGGCACCGCGACGATGCGCTCCGGCGCCTGCGCGACCAGTGCCTGCAACGCGCGTTCGTCGCGGGCCAGGGCCAGCACGCGGTGGCCGCGGGTGGCCAGTTCGAGCGCGAGCCGGGCACCGAGCCCGCGGCTGGCGCCGGTGACGATCCAGGTCGACATGAAGAGGGTCTGCGATGTGGGTTCGCCCATGCTAGAGCACCGGAACCGGATGAATACGATTGCAGCCCGGTGTGCTCGCCGATGCCACCGCTAAGCTTCGCCATCACGGGGACGGCACGCAGGGCCACGGAGCAGGCGGGATGCGCAGCAGCGGCTGGTGGCGGGGAGCCACCATCTACCAGATCTACCCGCGCAGTTTCCTGGACGTCAGCGGCGACGGCGTCGGCGACCTGCGCGGCATCGATGCGCGCCTCGAGCACGTCGCCAGCCTCGGCGTCGACGCGATCTGGATCTCGCCGTTCTTCCGTTCGCCGATGGCCGACTTCGGCTACGACATCGCCGACTACCGGGCGGTCGATCCGCTGTTCGGCACGCTCGAGGATTTCGACCACCTGCTGGCGCGCGCGCATGCGCTGGGGCTGAAGGTGATGATCGACCAGGTGCTCAGCCATTGTTCCAGCGAGCATCCGTGGTTCATCGAGAGCCGCAGCAGCCGCGACAACCCCAAGGCCGACTGGTACGTGTGGGCCGATGCCAGGCCCGACGGCTCGCCGCCGAACAACTGGCTGTCGATCTTCGGCGGCGGCGCCTGGCAGTGGGAGCCGCGTCGGGGCCAGTACTACCTGCACAACTTCCTGGTGCAGCAGCCGGACCTGAACTTCCACAATCCGGAGGTGCAGCAGGCGGCGCTGGACAACGTGCAGTTCTGGCTCGACCGCGGCGTCGACGGCCTGCGCCTGGACGCGATCAACTTCTGCTTCCACGACCGGCAGCTGCGCGACAACCCGCCGAAGCCGCCGGAAGAGCGCATCGGCCGCGGCTTCTCGGCCGACAACCCGTACGCGTTCCAGTACCACCACTACAACAACACGCAGCCGGAGAACCTGGCGTTCCTGGAACGGCTGCGGGTTCTGCTGGACCGCTACCCGGACATCGGCGCGCTCGGCGAGATCTCCGCCGAGGACCTGCTGGGCACGATGACCGAATACACCCGGCCGGGCCGCCTGCACATGGGCTACAGCTTCGAGCTGCTGACCGAGGACGGCTCGCCGGCGTTCATCCGCCGCACCGTCGAGGCGATCGACGCGGCGATGAGCCACGGCGGCTGGCCGTGCTGGTCGGTGTCCAACCACGATGTGCCGCGCGTGGTCTCGCGCTGGGGACGCGGGTCGACGCACCCGCAGCTGGCGAACCAGTACAACGCGCTGGCCTGTTCGCTGCGCGGCTCGGTCTGCATCTACCAGGGCGAGGAGCTCGGGCTGCCGGAAGCCGAGGTGCCGTACGAGGCGCTGCAGGATCCGTACGGCATCGCGTTCTGGCCGAACTTCAAGGGCCGCGACGGCTGCCGCACGCCGATGCCGTGGACGCCGGGCGGGAACGCCGGCTTCACGACCGGCACGCCGTGGCTGCCGGTGCCGGCCGAACACGCGCGCCTGAACGTGCAGGACCAGGAAGCCGATGCCGGCAGCACGCTGAACCGCTTCCGGCGTTTCCTGCACTGGCGGCGCCGGCAGCCGGCGCTGCTGGCGGGCGACATCCGCTTCCTCGACGTGCCCGAGCCGCTGCTGGCATTCGAACGCCGCGGCGACGGCCAGCGGATGCTGGTGGCGTTCAATCTCTCCGACGACGCGCACGATGCGCCGCTGGTGGCGCCGGGCGCCTGGCGTCCCGACACGGGCCACGGCCTGGACGCGGGCCGGCTCGAGGACGGCGTGCTGTCGATGCCGGGCCGCGGCGTCTTCTACGCCACCGCCGCCGACTGAGCGGGAAAAAAAACGCGCCGGCAAGCCGGCGCGTTCGCGGAGGTTCCGATGCCGCCGGCGCGACCGGCGCTTCGGGCGGGATCAGTACGAGCCACCACCGGCACGATGCGGATAGCGCGCGAAGATCTCGGCGATCGTCTGCTGGATGCGGGCCTGGCGTTCGGCCGGCTGCAGGCGCGCCACGCGGCCCACCGCCACGCCTTCCCAGACCAGGCGCTTGCCGGCGGCGTCGACCAGGTCGATGTTCAGCGTGCCCTCGGTGTAGCGGCGCACGCTCGCGCGCTCCGTCCAGTAAGGCACGGCGAAGTAGGCGTTGGCGCGATAGCTGTAGTACATGCCGTACTGCATCTCCGGCACGCTGTACACGTCCTGGCGCTCGCTGAGGTAGGCGTTGATGTTCACCAGCAGGTCGGGCGAGGCCGCGTCGTAGACGTAGCCGCGCGCTTCCATCTCGCGGCGGGCGGCCGCACGCATGATGCCGCTGGCCGGCGTCGCGTAGCCCCTCGATTCCACCGCCAGCGGCGAATAGAACGCGAACGTGCGGTAGCGCGAGAAGTCGGCTTGCGGATCCATGTCGCTGGTCACGTGCGGGGTGCTGACGCAGCCGGCGAGCAGCGCGATCAGGAACAGGACGAGGAAACGGGGCAGCAGGCGGTTCATGGCGGTCTCTCCGGAAGCAGGTGATCCACGCTAACAGTGGGACGTGCCGGTGGCATGAACCGTGCCTGAGCCATGGCCGTGACGGCGGACGGAGGGATGACAGGGCACGACCGGCGGACCCTGGCGCCGCGGCATCCACGCGTCCGTCACGCCGACGGCGGCGACGCGGCCTCCACCCGGTTGCGGCCGCCCCGCTTGGCGCGGTACAGCGCCGCGTCGGCCGCGGCAGTCAGCGCTTCGGGCGCCCCCGTGGCCGGCACGCCGACGGCGACACCGACGCTGATGGTCAGGCTGCCCGAAGGCGAGTCGCGATGGTCGAGCGCGGCAGCCTCCACGCCGGCCCGCAGGGTCTCGGCGATGGCCTGCGCGGTCGCCGGATCGACATCGATGCCGACCGCGGCGAACTCCTCGCCGCCGTAGCGCGCCAGCCGGAACGCGGTGCCGGCCAGGCGATGCTCGAGCAGGCGGGCGATGCGGCGCAGGCACTCGTCGCCGGCCGGGTGGCCGTAGCCGTCGTTGTAGGCCTTGAAATGGTCGACGTCGGCGATCAGCACGGCCATCGGCCGGCCACTGCGTGCCGAGGCCGACCCGGCCTCGGCCAGCCAATGGTCGAAGCGGCGGCGATTGCCGATACCGGTGAGCGCGTCGATGCGCGCGCTGCTTTCCAGCGCCCGGTTCATTTCCTGCAGTTGCCGGTTGGCCTCCTGGAGCTTCTCGACCAGCGCCGCGGCATGCAGCAC
Source organism: Arenimonas sp. (assembly GCA_036676665.1). GTDB lineage: Bacteria > Pseudomonadota > Gammaproteobacteria > Xanthomonadales > Xanthomonadaceae > Arenimonas. The sequence goes on from JAKFCL010000084.1 coordinate 8,774, forward strand.
GCCGGCGACCTGGGCCGCCACCGTCTCGAGCAGCGCCCGCTGGCCGCGGAAGGCGCCGAAACGCGGGCTTTCGGCGTTCAGCACCGCCAGCACGCGGCCCTCGTGGATCACCGGCACGCACAGTTCCGACCGGGTGCCGCCGAGCGTGTCGATGAAGTTCGGATGGCCGGTGGTGTCGTCGAGGTCGAGCGTGCGGCCGGTCGCCGCACATTCGCCGACGACGCCGGATCCGAGCGGACGCCGGTAGCCGACCGCGACGTCGGTCGGCAGCCGGCTGTGCAGTGCACGGCAGACGAATTCCCCGCGCTCCTCGTCGATGCCGACGCACGCGACGAATTCCCAGTCGAACTCGGTGGCGAGCGCCTCGACGATCCGCGTCAGCATCGGGCCGGGCGCGAGATCCTGCACGGCGAGGCGGGCGATGCGGTTGAGCATCGCCAACTGCCGCCCGGCCCGGCCGTGCCCTTCGTCGCCCATCGCTGGCGCCCCCTGCCCCAGAACGCCGCCCCTTCCGGCGTCAGTCCCGACGATACACCTGCGCGCCCTGCGCGCGGAACTCCGCCGCCTTCTCCGCCATGCCCTGCTCCAGCGCCGCGGCTTCGTCGGCGACGCCGTGGCTGGCGGCGTACTCGCGCACGTCCTGGGTGATCTTCATCGAGCAGAAATGCGGGCCGCACATCGAGCAGAAGTGCGCGACCTTGTGCGCGTCCTTGGGCAGCGTCTCGTCGTGGTACTCGCGGGCGCGCTCCGGGTCGAGGCCGAGGTTGAACTGGTCCTCCCAGCGGAACTCGAAGCGGGCCTTGCTCAGCGCGTTGTCGCGCGCCTGCGCGCCGGGGTGGCCCTTGGCGAGGTCGGCGGCATGGGCGGCGATGCGATAGGCCATCAGCCCCTCGCGCACGTCGTTCTTGTCGGGCAGGCCGAGGTGTTCCTTCGGCGTCACGTAGCAGAGCATCGCGGTGCCGAACCAGCCGATCATCGCGGCACCAATGGCACTCGTGATGTGGTCGTAGCCCGGCGCGATGTCGGTCGTCAGCGGCCCGAGCGTGTAGAACGGCGCCTCGCCGCAGACGGCGAGCTGCTTGTCCATGTTCTCCTTGATCAGGTGCATCGGCACGTGGCCGGGGCCCTCGATCATCGTCTGCACGTCGTGCTTCCAGGCGATCTTCGTCAGCTCGCCGAGCGTCTCGAGCTCGCCGAACTGCGCGGCGTCGTTGGCGTCGGCGATCGAACCCGGGCGCAGGCCGTCGCCGAGCGAGAACGACACGTCGTACGCCTTCATGATCTCGCAGATTTCCTCGAAGTGCGTGTAGAGGAAATTCTCCTTGTGGTGGGCCAGGCACCACTTGGCGAGGATGCTTCCGCCGCGGCTGACGATGCCGGTGACGCGCTTGGCGGTCAGCGGCACGTAGCGCAGCAGCACGCCCGCGTGGATGGTGAAGTAGTCGACGCCCTGCTCGGCCTGCTCGACCAGCGTGTCGCGGAAGATCTCCCAGGTGAGCTCCTCGGCCTTGCCGTCGACCTTCTCCAGCGCCTGGTAGATCGGCACCGTGCCGATCGG
>JAKFCL010000085.1:0-20694 GCA_036676665.1 Arenimonas sp.
AGTTCGCGGTGGAAGGTGAGGACCGCGTCGCGCCCCGCGTCGCGGAAATGCCGCGCGAGCGTTTCGGCGAGGTAGACCGAACGATGGCGCCCGCCGGTGCAGCCGAACGCGACCGTCAGGTAGCTGCGCGTCTCCGACTCGAAACGCGGCACCCATTCGTCGAGCATCGCCGTGACCTGCGCGATGAAGAGCTGCACCGAGGGATCGCCGTCGAGATGCTCGCGCACGGCCGCGTCCCGGCCCGACAGCGGCCGCAGGCGCGCGTCCCAGTGCGGGTTGGGCAGCGCGCGCGCGTCGAACACGAAGTCGGCATCCGGCGGCAGCCCGCGCTTGAAGGCGAACGACTCGAACAGCAGCGACATGCCCTGGTGCGCGCCGATGCCCAGCTCGGTGATCACCTGGCGGCGCATCTGGTGCACGTTGAGCTCGGAGGTGTCCATCACGAGGTCGGCGATCGCCCGCAGCGGCCGCATCGCCTGCCGCTCGAGGTGGATCGCGTCGGCGAGCGGCAGGCCGTCGTGGCTCAACGGGTGCTTGCGGCGCGTGTCGGAATAACGCTTGAGCAGGACCTCGTCGCGCGTGTCGAAGTACACGAGCTTGTGGTCGATGCCGAGCGCACCGACGGCCGACAGCCATTCCGGGATGCGCGCGAGGTCGATCGTGCGGCTGCGCACGTCGATGCCGACCGCCAGCCGGGCGCGCCCGGCCTCGGTGGCGCCGACCGCGCGCACGAACTGCGGCAGCAGTTCGGCCGGCAGGTTGTCGGTGCAGAAGAAGTCCAGGTCCTCGAGCGTGTTGAGCGCGACCGACTTTCCCGAGCCGGACATGCCGCTGACGATGATCAGCATCGGCTTCGAGACGTCGTTCATGAATGTTCCCCTTGCTGCAGGAAGGCGCTGTGCCGGGCCAGGAATGCCGCCGCCGGATCGGCGCCCTTGGCGCGCAGCAGGTGCAGGCGCACCGCGGCTTCGGTCAGCACGGCCAGGTTGCGGCCCGCGGCCACGGGCAGGTCGACGACCGGCACGTCCAGGTCCAGCACCCGGCGCACGCCGGACTCACCGGTGATGCGCGCCATCGCATCGAGCGACGGCTCCTGCGCCCGCACCAGGTTGACGACCAGGCGCAGGTACTTGTTCGCCTTCACCGCAGTGTCGCCGAACATCTGCCGGATGTTCATCACGCCCAGGCCGCGCACTTCCAGCAGGTCCTGCAGCAGGGCGGGACAGGTGCCGTCGAGCACGTCGGGGGCGATCTGGGTGAATTCGGGTGCGTCGTCGGCCACGAGCCGATGGCCGCGGCTGATCAGCTCCAGCGCCAGCTCGCTCTTGCCGAGGCCGGAGTCGCCGGTGACGAGCACGCCGATCGAGTAGATCTCCATGAACACGCCGTGCAGCGTCGCCCGCGGCGCCAGCGCGCGCGCCAGGTGGTACTGCAGGAGATTGAGCAGCTCGAATCCGCGGCGCGGCGACACCCACAGCGGCGTGTCGGATTCCTCGACCGCGTCGCGCAGATCGGCCGGGCAGGCCTGGTTCTGCGTGATCACCATCGCCAGCGGCCGGCCGTCCATGATCTTCTGCAGCACTTCCCAGCGCTGGCGGGCGTCGAGGCCGTCGAGCCACGAGAGCTCGGCCGAGCCGATGATCTGCACCTTGTTCGGATGGATGACGTTGAGGTACCCGGCCAGCGACGGTCGCCGCGACAGGTGCTCGCCGCGCTCGAGCACGCGTTCGCCGCCGCGCTGGCCGCCGATCCAGCGCAGCTGGAGCCGCTCGCCCAGCTCCTCGAACAGCTCGCGGGCGCGCAGGCGGTCGATCATCCTCAGGCCGCCGCCGGGTGCTGGGCCTGCCAGTCCGAAAGCAGCGCGTACAGCGCGTGCGCGTCCGGGGCCGCGCGCAGGCGCGCACGGAACGATTCGTCGCCGAACATCTCGGCCAGTTCCGCCAGCAGCAACAGGTGCTGCTGCGCGAAGTGCTCCGGCACCACGAGGGCGAACACCAGGTCCACCGGCTGCCCGTCGGGCGAGCCGAAATCGATCGGCTCGGCCAGCCGCAGGAAGGCGCCGGCCGGGTTCAGCGCGCGGGCGCTGCGCGCATGCGGAATCGCCACGCCGTGGCCCAGGCCGGTGCTGCCGAGCCGTTCGCGGCCGCACAGCGTGTCGTAGATCGCCCGCTCGCCCTCGCCGCCGGCGCCTTCGGCCAGCAGGCCGGCGGCGCGTTCGAGCAGGCGCTTCTTGCCCGACACGATCGCATCGGTGCGCACTCTCGCGGGGCTGAGCAGGTCCAGCAGGTGCATGGCGTCAGCCGAAGGTGTCCGTGCGTGCAGCCGACTGGCCGCGGTGGTGGTCGGTCATCTTTTCCTTCTGCTTGAGAACCAGCCGGTCCAGCTTGTCCGACAGCAGGTCGATCGCGGCGTACATGTCGTGGGCCACCGCGTCGGCATGCAGCGTCTTGCCCGTGGTCGAGAGGGTCGCTTCGGCCTTCTGGTCGAGCTTGTCGACCGACAGGATCACGCGGGCGTCGAGGTGGTGGTCGAAGTGCCGGGCGATCCGGGCGAGCTTTTCCTGCACGTAGTCGTGCAGGGCGGGGGTGACGTCGATCTGGTGGCCGCTGATGTCGATCCGCATGGTCACGATCCTCTTGTTGGTGCACAACGTGGAATGTGTAGCGCGTGTTGCCGCACAGCAGAGCACGGTCGCCGGCAATGGGCCGTGACCGGATGGAAAACGGGGAGTCGGAAACGCGCCGGCAGGCATGGCGGTCATGGGAACCATGGTAGGGGCCTCACCCCAGCCGCTGCCGCTCGTTGGACGCGGAGATGTTCATCGCTTCGCGGTATTTTGCCACGGTTCGCCGGGCGACGGGGATGCCCTCGGCCTTCAGGATTTCGGCCAGCCGCTGGTCCGAAAGCGGCGCCCGCGGGTTCTCGGCGTCGATCAGCTTGCGCAGCATCGCCTGGATCGCCGTGGCCGAGGCGGCGCCGCCGTGCTCGGTGGCGATGCCCGAGCTGAAGAAATGCTTGAACTCGAACGTGCCGCGCGGGGTGCGCAGGAACTTGCGGGTCGTCGCCCGGGAAATGGTGGATTCGTGCAGGCCCAGTTCCTCGGCGACCTCGCGCAGGGTCAGCGGACGCATCGCCTCGTGGCCGTGGTCGAGGAAGCCGCTCTGCTGCCGGACGATCGCCCGCGCCACCCGCAGCAGGGTGTCGGCCCGGGTTTCCAGGCTCTTGATCAGCCAGCGCGCCTCCTGCAGCTGGCTGCGCAGGTAACTGTCGTCCTCGCGGCTGGCCTTGCCGATCAGGCGTTCGTAATGGCGGTTGATCGCCAGCCGGGGCTGGCTGTGCGCCGACAGCATCACCCGCCAGACGCCGCCCTGCCGGTAGGCGATCGCGTCCGGGGCGATGTATTCGGCCTCGCCGCCGCCGATCTGCGCGCCGGGCTTGGGGTCGAGCGACTTGAGCAGGGCCACCGCGACGTCCAGCGTGGCGACCGGTACCCCCAGCTGGCCGGCCAGCCGCGCCACGCCCTGGCGGGCGAGGGCGTCCAGATGGTGCTGGCACAGCTCGGTCGCCAGCGCCTTGCCCGGGGTTTCGTCGCTGAGCAGGCTCAGCTGCACGCACAGGCATTCGGACAGCGAGCGGGCGCCGCTGCCGACCGGGTCGAAGTGCTGGATGATGTGCAGAACTGTCTCGATCTCCGCCGGATCGGCGGTGATCTCCGGCAAAAGCGTCGCCTGGATGTCCTCCATCGGCGAGGCCAGGTAACCATCATCGTTGATCGCCTCGACCAGGGCCTGGCCGATCGCGATGTCGCGGGGGGACAGGTGGCTCAGGCTCAGCTGCCAGAGCAGGTGGTCGTGCAGGTCGACCGGGGCGGCGGCGGTCAGCTCCTCGGGTTCGTCGTCACCCTGGCCCCGGCGTTCGTAGCCACCCAGCGCCGATTCGTACCAGTCGCCCTCGTCGGCGCCGTTTTCGCGGTCTTCGGCCGGGGCGTCGGCCGGCGCCTCGGCCGGGGCATCGCCCGGCGGCGCCTCCTCCGGGCGCTCGGCCACTTCGGCGCCGTCGTCCTGGACCTCGTCGCCGCGCTCGAGCATCGGATTGGATTCGACCGCGGCGTTGAGCTCCGCCTCCAGTTCCAGCGTCGACAGCTGCAGCAGCCGGATCGCCTGGCGCAACTGCGGCGTCAGGGACAGCTGCTGGCCAAGCCGGGTCTGCAGGGTCGGTTTCATTCGCTCCGCTGCCGCGGGCCTGGTTACAGGCGGAAGGCGTCGCCCAGGTAGACGCGGCGGACGTCGGGGTCGGCCAGCAGGACGTCGGGCGAACCCTGGGCCAGCACGCTGCCGTCATTGAGGATATACGCCCGGTCGCAGATACCCAAGGTCTCACGCACGTTGTGGTCGGTGATCAGGACGCCGATGCCGCGCTGGCGCAGGTGGCGGACGATCTTCTGGATTTCACCGACCGAGATCGGGTCCACGCCGGCGAACGGCTCGTCGAGGAGCATGAAACGGGGCGCGGCCGCCAGCGACCGCGCGATCTCGACGCGCCGGCGTTCGCCGCCCGACAGGCTGGCGCCGCTCTGGCCGGCCACGTGGGCGACCTGCAGCTCCTCCATCAGCCCGGACAGCTCGCGCTTGCGGCCGGCCGCGTCGAGGTCGTCGCGCAGTTCGAGCACGGCCGCGATGTTGTCGGCGACGCTGAGCTTGCGGAACACCGAGGCTTCCTGCGGCAGGTAACCCAGCCCGCGGCGCGCACGCTCGTGCATCGGCAGCGCGGTGATGTCCTTGCCGTCGAGCAGGATCTGTCCGGCGTCGGCCTTCACCAGACCGACGATCATGTAGAAGCAGGTGGTCTTGCCGGCGCCGTTGGGGCCCAGCAGGCCCACGACCTCGCCCGGCCGCAGGCTGAGCCCGAAATCGCGGACGACCTGCCGGGACCGATAGCTCTTGGCGAGCCCCGCCGCGGTCAGCATCAGTCCGTGCTGTCCGTAGGCGCCGGTTCGGCCGGAGGCGCGGCCGCTGCGTTGCGCGGCAGGATCCGCAGCGACACCCGGCTGCCATCGCCGCCGCCGTCCAGGCGGCCGGTGTTGATGTCGTACTTGACGGTCTCGCCGCGCAGGTTGCCGCGCGGCTGGGTGATCACCACGTTGCCGGTCAGCACCATCAGCTCGTCGCTGAGCGTGTAGACGATCCGGTTGGCGGTGGCGTTGGTCGCCTCGCCGTTGTCGGCGACCTGGCGCAGGCGCGCCGGCGTGCCGGTGAGCACGACCTGGCGGATGTCGCCGTTCGCCTGGTGGATCTCGGCCGCATCGGCGTGGACGCGGAGCGTGCCCTGGGTGATCTCGACGTTGCCCTGCAGCGTCGAGACGGCGCCGTCCTCGAGCAGCGCGCTGCTCGAATCGGCCTTGACGTCCATCGGCTGCTGGCGGTCGGTGGACTTGGCGGCCACGGGCATCGTGGCGGCAAGCGCGAACACGGCGAGCACGGCCAGGGCGGCGGGTGCGTTCTTGCGGTCAGCGGGGTACATAGCGTCCTTTCACCTGGTTCAGCAGTTCGAAGCGCTTGGCCTTGAGGTCCGCGCGCAGGCCGGTTCCCTCGAGTATAGAGGCGCCCTGCGTGACGGTCACCCGACGGTCGGTGCGGGCTTGTTCGGTGTCGGGAAGCACGACCAGGCGGGCGGTTTCCAGCGTATTGGCGACACCGGATTCCGACGGCGGGCCGACCATCCTGACGGCGCGCAGCAGGTGCACCTCGTCGGCACCCGGGCTGACCCAGGCGGCCTCGGAGCGTGCATTCCAGCGGCCGCCGTCCTGGTGCGGGAACGAGAACCGGGGCTTGACCAGGCTCAGGCTGCGGCCGCCGATGTCGCGCTGCAGGTAGGGCCCGCGCACCGTGAACGACTCCTTGCCCTGGTCGTTGAGGGTGACCAGCTCGAAGTCGCGCAGCACGTAGTCGGACCGGTCGGGCGCGGCGACCGGCGCCTGCCCGCGCGACCGGAACTGCCACAGCGCCAGGGACACCAGCACCAGGGCCAGTCCGAGCAGCACCAGATTGAGGGTCGCGCGGCTCACGCGGCGCCGAAGCCGGCGAGTACGGCGGCGCGCAGGCCATGCGCCTCGAGGATGAGATCGCACAGCTCGCGCGCGGCCCCCTCGCCGCCGCCGGCGCGGGTCCGGAAGTGCACGCGGTCGGCGACCCACGGGTGCGCGTTCGCCGGCGCGGCCGCGAGCCCGGCCACGGCCATCGCCGGCAGGTCGTTGAGGTCGTCGCCCATGTGCGAGGCGGCGTCCGGCGCCAACCCGAGCCCGGCGGCGATTTCGCGAAGGCACGCGGCCTTGTCGTGCACGCCGACGTGCACGTGCTCGATGCGCAGGTCGCGCGCCCGCGCCGCGACGATGTCGCCGCGACGGGCACTGATGATCGCCACGCGGATGCCGTGGTCCTCGAGCAGGCGCATTCCGAAGCCGTCGAGCACGCTGAAGGCCTTGGCCTCGCCCTGCGCGCCGTAGTACAGCCGGCCGTCCGTCAGCGTGCCGTCGACGTCGAAACAGGCCAGGCGCACGCGGGCGGCGCGCGCGATGAGGTCGGCGGGATGGGATGTCATGGCCGGATCACACCACGCGGGCGCGCAACAGGTCATGAATGTTCAGCGCCCCGACCACCCGGTAGGCGTCGTCGACCACCACCAGCGCGCTGATCTTGTGTTCCTCCATCAGGTGCGCGGCCTCGACCGCCAGCGCGTCGGCGCCGATCGATTTCGGCGTGCGGCCCATCAGCGTCGAGATCGGCGTGCCGTGCAGGTCGACCGGGCCTTCGGCATCGAGGGCGCGGCGCAGGTCGCCGTCGGTGAACACGCCCTTCAGGACGCCGTCCGCATCGACGATCGCGGTCATGCCCAGGCGCTTGCGGGTCATCTCCAGCAGCGCGACCGCGGCACTGGCGTCGACCGCCACGCGGGGAATGTCGTCGCCCGAATGCATCACGTCGCGGATATGCAGCAGCAGCCGGCGGCCGAGCGCGCCGGCCGGGTGCGAGCGGGCGAAGTCGTCGGCGGTGAAGCCGCGCGCCTCCAGCAGCGCCACGGCCAGCGCGTCGCCCAGGGCCAGCGCGGCGGTCGTGCTCGAGGTGGGCGCCAGGCCCAGCGGGCAGGCCTCCGCCGGCACGCTCGCGTCCAGGTGCACGTCCGACAGCCGCGCCATCGTCGATTTCGGCCGGCCGGTCATCGCGATCATCGCGACGCCCTGGCGCTTGAGCGCCGGCACGATCGCCAGGATTTCCTCGGATTCGCCGGAGTTCGACAGCGCCAGCACCACGTCGCCGTCGGTGACCATGCCCAGGTCGCCGTGGCTGGCTTCTCCCGGGTGCATGAAGAACGCGGGCGTGCCCGTGGAAGCCAGGGTCGCGGCGATCTTGCGGGCGACATGTCCGGACTTGCCCATGCCGGTGCAGACGACGCGGCCGCGGCAGCCGAGCATGAGCCGGCAGGCGGCGGCGAACTCCGGTCCGAGGCGGTCGCCCAGCGCCTGCAGCGCCTGCGTTTCGACCTGGATCACGGTGCGGCCGCTGGCGACCAGGGACTGGTCGGTGGTTTCGGGAACGGGATTCGGGGCAGTCATGCCGGGGCGCAGGGAGTATGATGCGGGGCCGCATTGTAAGGCCTCCGGGCACCCGCCCGCGCCGTCCGCCATGACCCCTGATCTGATCCGAGAACTCATCGAAACCGGCCTGCCGGGCGCCACCGCCCGCGTCCAGGGCGACGACGGCGTGCATTTCGAGGCCACCGTGGTCTGCGAGGCCTTCGAGGGCAAGCTGCCGCTGGCCCGGCACCGGCTGGTCTACGCCACCCTGGGCGATCGCATGGGCGGCGAGATCCACGCCCTGGCCCTGCGTACGCTCACCCCCGAAGAAGACGCCCGGGTTCCCTGAACCCCCGCGAAAAGAAGAAGACCTCCACATGGCGAAAATCGTGATCACCGGCGGCGAAGTGCTGAACGGCGAAGTGCAGATCTCCGGCGCGAAGAACGCCGTGCTGCCGATCCTGGCCGCGACCCTGCTGGCCGACGGCCCGATCTCCATCGGCAACGTGCCGCACCTGCACGACGTCACCACGACGATGGAACTGCTCGGCGCGATGGGCGTGCAGCTGATGGTCGACGAGAAGCTGACGATCACCGCCGACCCGCGCTTCATCACCAGCACCGTCGCGCCGTACGAGCTGGTCAAGACGATGCGCGCGTCGATCCTGGTGCTCGGGCCGCTGCTGGCGCGCTTCGGCCACGCCGAGGTTTCGCTGCCCGGCGGCTGCGCGATCGGTTCGCGCCCGGTCGAGCAGCACATCCGCGGCCTGCAGGCGCTCGGCGCCGACGTCACCGTGGAGAACGGCTTCATCAAGGCGCGCGCCGAGCGCCTGAAGGGCGGCCGCTACGTGTTCGACATGATCACCGTCACCGGCACCGAGAACGTGCTGATGGCGGCGGTGCTGGCGAAGGGCACGTCGGTGCTGGAGAACTGCGCGCAGGAGCCCGAGGTCGTCGACCTCGCCAACTGCCTGATCGCGATGGGCGCGTCGATCGAGGGCGCCGGCAGCAACCGCATCGTCGTGCACGGCGTCGACCGCCTGAACGGCATCCATTACGACGTGCTGCCCGACCGCATCGAGGCCGGCACGTTCCTCGTCGCCGGCGCGATGACCGGCGGCCGCGTGATCGCCAAGAAGACCCGCGCCGACACCATGGACGCGATCCTGGTGAAGCTCGAGGAATGCGGCGCGCACGTCAATACCGGCCCGGACTGGATCGAGGTCGACATGCGCGGCCGCCGGCCGAAGGCGATCAACCTGACGACGGCGCCTTACCCGGCGTTCCCGACCGACATGCAGGCGCAGTTCGCCGCGCTCAACACCGTCGCCGAAGGCGTCGGCGTGATCACCGAGACGATCTTCGAGAACCGTTTCATGCACCTCAACGAGCTGTCGCGCCTGGGCGCCGACATCCGCGTCGAGGGCAACACGGCGATCATCCGCGGCGTCGAGAAGATGACCGGCGCGCCGATCATGGCCACCGACCTGCGCGCGTCCGCGTCGCTGGTGCTCGCCGGCCTGGTGGCCGACGGCGAAACCGTGGTCGACCGCATCTACCACATCGACCGCGGCTACGAGAACATCGAGGAAAAGCTCGGAACGCTCGGCGCGAAGATCCGCCGCCTGCCGAGCTGATGGTTGTGCAAAAGCCGCCGGTGGCGGCTTTGCGGGTTCAAATAAAGCGAGCAGCCTTCGCCGTCAATTGATCTTGACGATGCGCAGGTCGAGCGTTTCGCCGTCGGACTCGTACTGCTTGATGCGCAGCGGCAGCCAGCCGCGCTCGCGCGCGAACCAGATCTTGGTGCGGCGGCCGCTGCCGTCGTTGCGGACGCGCTCGACGCGCACGGCGCGTTCCTTGCCGATCGCCGTGGTCAGGATCACGTTGGCGGCGGTGCGGTAGGTCTGGTCCTCGACGGCACGGCGCTCGGCGACGCCGTAGCGCAGCTCGCCGCGGCGGCCCGCCGCCAGTTCCGACATCAGCACCGCGGTCAGCGCGTGCTTGTCGACCAGCCCGGGGCGGTAGTCGAGCGACGTGGTCTCGTCCTTGTAGGTGCTGCGCGCGGTCTTCGCGCCGGCGTCCACCGCCAGCAGCTGGGTGCGTTCGTTCCAGGCCGCCTTCTGTTTCATGCGGTATTCGACCGTCTCCGGCTGGCCGCCGTTCCACGAGAGCACGCTGTGCTCCTCGCGGCGCACGCCGGCGGCGGCGAACAGGCCTTCGGTCGCCTGGCTGATGGTCACCAGCTCGTAACGGCCGCCGGCGATCGCACGCAGGCTGATGCTGCCGGTGCCCAGCTTCTCGCCGTTCTGGAACACCTCGTATTCGGCGCTGAACGGCTTGGGCGGGGCCGCCGCGGAGGCGGCGAACGGGGCGAGCAGGGCGAGGGCGAGCAGGATGTTGCGCATGGGGTCAGGCTCCGGTGAGGCGGTCGGTGGCGTCGAGCTGCAGCGGCGCGGCGAGGCGGCGGCCGTCGAGCACGACATGATCGGGATGCAGCTGCGCGCGGCCGCCGGCCAGCAGGGCCACGGACGCGACCAGCAGCGCGTGTTCGCGCGGCAGCAGCCGCGCGGCGAGCGAATCGGCATCGTCTCCGGCGCGCACCGGGATGCGCACCTGAGCGAGCACCGGGCCGGCGTCCAGCGCCGGAATCACCGAGTGCACGCTGGCGCCGTGCTCGCGGTCGCCCGCGGCCAGGGCCTTGGCGTGCGTGCGCAGTCCGGGGTATTTCGGCAGCAGGGACGGGTGGATGTTGAGCATTCGGTTCTCGAATCGCTGCAGCGCCGACGCGCCGATGATGCGCAGGTATCCCGCACATACGATGAGGTCGGGCTGAACGGAGGCGATGGCGCTGAACAGCGCGTCATCGTGGAGGTCCCGGGAAGCGTAGTCGGCCGGATGCCGAGCGGCCGTGAAGAGGCCGGATTCCGCGGCGATGCGCAGCGCGCCGGCGTCCGCGCGGTCCGAGAACACGCCGACGATCGTCGCCGGCAGCCGGCCGGCGGCGATCGCGTCGATCAGGGCCTGGAGATTGCTGCCCCGTCCCGAGGCCAGTACCGCGATCCGATACGCCATCGGGGTCTCCCGTGATCGGGCCCGCGGCCCGTTGCCGCCGTCAGCCGATGCGCACGCGCTCGGTGCCGGTCGCGGACACGACCTGGCCGATGCGCCAGTGGCCGAGGCCGCGCGAGCCGAGGTCGGCCTCGAGTGCCGGCAACGCGGCCTGCGGCACGACCAGCACGAAACCGATGCCGCAGTTGAACGTGCGCCACATTTCCTCGCGCGGCACCGCGCCTTCGCGCATCAGCCAGTCGAAAACCGGCGGCAGCGTCCAAGACGCCGCGTCGATGTCCAGGCCGAGGCCGTCGGGGATCACGCGGATGATGTTCTCGGTCAGGCCGCCGCCGGTGATGTGCGCCATCGCATGGATCGGATGCGCCTTCAGCAGCGACAGCATCGGCTTGACGTAGATCGTGGTCGGCGCCATCAGCGCGTCGACCAGCTTCACGCCGCCGACGTCGAGGTCGGCGGGGCGACCGGCGCGGTCGTAGATGCGCCGCACCAGCGAATAACCGTTCGAATGCGGTCCGCTGGAGGCGATGCCGAGCAGCACGTCGCCGGCACGCACCGCGGCGCCGTCGAGCAGCTGCGATTTTTCCACCGCGCCGACGGTGAAGCCGGCCAGATCGTATTCGCCCGGCGGGTACATGTCGGGCATCTCGGCCGTCTCGCCGCCAATCAGCGCGCAGCCGGCCAGCTCGCAGCCGCGGGCGATGCCGCCGACGACGGCGACCGTCGTGTCCACGTGCAGCTTGCCGGTGGCGAAATAGTCCAGGAAGAACAGCGGCTCGGCGCCCTGCACCAGCACGTCGTTCACGCACATCGCGACCAGGTCGATGCCGATCGTGTCGTGGCGGTCGAGCTGCTGGGCGAGCTTGAGCTTGGTGCCGACGCCGTCGGTACCGGAGACCAGCACCGGCTCGCGATACTTGCCCGACAGGTCGAACAGTGCGCCGAAGCCGCCCAGGCCGCCCATCACCTCGGGCCTGAACGTGCGCTTGACCAGCGGCTTGATGCGCTCGACGACCTGGTTTCCCGCGTCGATGTCGACGCCGGCATCACGATAGGTGAGGGGAGTGGGCGTGGTCACGTGCGGGTCCGGCGCGGGGAAAGCGCGCATTCTACCAGCGGCCCGCCTTCACGGCCCGTCCGGGTTGGACGGCCGCCGGCCCGATGCGGCACCATGCCCGCAGCGTTTTCCCCGAGTCCCCCCATGCGCACACGCCCCGTTCTCCGCATCGCCCTGCTGACACTGCTGTTCGCGGTGGCGCCTCTTGCCGCCCAGGACGAACCCGATGCCGACGCCGGGACCCCGGAGCCGGCGGCCGCGACCCTGCCGGAGGAGCGCGACCCGGCGCTGTATCGCGCCGACGTCGAACTGATCTCGCAGGGCGCCGGCGAGCGCCGGGCCGCCGCATCGCGCGCGCTGGGCATGGTGCTGGTGAAGATCACCGGCAATCCGCAGGCCGCCGGCCATCCGGTGATCCGCCGGGCGATGCCGCAGGCCGAATCGTTCGTCACCCGCGTCGACGCCACCGAGGCGTCGTCCGACGCGGAAGGCAATACCGCCGTCGGCGGCACGCCGGTCTACAAGACGCGCATGGCGTTCTCGTTCGACCCGGGCAGCGTCGACGCGCTGGTCGCCGGTGCCGGCCTGAACTACTGGCCCAGCCCGCGGCCGCGACCGATCCTGTGGCTGGCGATCGACGACGGCAAGGGCGCGCGGCTGGTCAACAGCCAGCAGCTCAACGTCGTCAAGCCGCTCGCCGCGCGCGGGCTCGAGCGCGGCCTGCGCTTCGGCATGCCGACCGGCAGCGCGGTGGAGCAGGCCGCGGTGCAGACGATCTGGGCGCAGAATCCGGCGCCGATGCAGGCGTTGACCGCCCGCTACGGTGCGCAGACCCAGCTGCTGGGCAAGGTGTACCGCTCGCCGGGCGGCTGGACCGCAGACTGGGTGCTGTCGCGCGGCGACACCGAGCTGTCGCGCTGGTCGCACGTCGATGCCAGCCCGCTGCGGGCGATCGCCTCGGGCGCCGACGGCGCCGCCGACGCGCTGGCCCGCCGCGACGCGATCGCGTTCAACGCCGGCGCGGCCGGGCCGCTCGAGATCGAGGTCGACGGCATCCGCGGCGCCGGCGATTTCGCCCGCGCGATGGGTTACCTGCAGTCGCTGGCGGTCGTGCAGGGCGTCGAGGTGCTGGAGGCCGGGCCGGAATCGCTGCGACTGCGGCTGCAGCTGGCGGTCGGCCCGCAGGGCTTCGACCGTTTCGTCGCCTCGGGCAACACCCTCGATGCGCAGGCCGTGACGCCCGGAGACATGCCGCGCTACGTGCTGCGGTGATGAAACCCGCCGACCTGCCCAACGCGATCACCGGGGCGCGCCTGGCGATGGCGCCGGTGCTGCCGTGGCTGCTGTGGGCCGGGCATTACCGCTCGGCGCTCGTGCTGGCGCTCGTTGCCGGCCTCAGCGACGGCCTCGATGGCTGGCTGGCGCGCCGCCACGGCTGGAAGAGCCGGCTGGGCAGCCTGCTGGACCCGATCGCGGACAAGGCGATGCTCGGCCTGGCGGTTCTCGGCCTGTGGCTCGTCGACATGCTGCCGACCTGGCTGCTGGCGCTGGTGCTGGTGCGCGACATCGTGGTCGTGGCCGGCGCGGCGGTCTGGTGGCGCATGGCCGGCCCGTTCGAGGCGACCCCCAGCCTGCTCGGCAAGCTCACCACGGCGGTGCAGATCGCGCTGGTGCTGGTGTGCCTGGTGGAACTGGCCGGCGCCGACCTGCCGCTGCAGGTGCGGGTGCAGGCGGCGATCGCCGTGGCCGTGCTGACGTTCGCCAGCGGCGTGGACTATGTGATCCGATATGGCCTGCGGGCATGGAGCCACGCGAGGAAATCCCGGCCATGACGACGATCCCCGATCCGATCAGAGACCGCCGTCGCTGGCAGTGGCTGGCCCTGGCCGCGGGGATCGGCTGGCTGGTGTGGCTGCTCGGGCCGGTGCTGACGCCGTTCGTGGTCGCGGCGCTGCTGGCGTGGCTCGGCGAACCGCTGGTCAACCGCGTCGAGGCCGTCGGCCGGTCGCGCAGCACGGCGGTGGTGCTGGTGTTCTTCATCATGGCGTTGGTGATCCTGCTGGCGGTGCTGCTGCTGATCCCGCTGATCGAGAACCAGATCGGCAAGCTGGTCGATTGGTTGCCGCGGTTCGGATCGTGGTTCACCGACACGGCGGTGCCGTGGGCGGAACAGCGCTTCAAGGTGAAACTGGCCGGGTATTTCGATCCCAGCCAGCTCATAGAACTGCTCAAGCGCAACTGGCAGGAAGCGGGCGGCATCGCCGCGACGGTGTTCGGCGGTGTGTCCAAGTCGAGCCTGGCGATCCTGGGCTGGATCGCCAACCTGGCGCTGATCCCGGTGGTCACCTTCTATTTCATGCGCGACGGCCGCCGCATGCTGCACCAGGTGCGCGACCTGCTGCCGCGCCCGGTCGAGCCGACCGTGGTGAAGCTGACGCACGAGTCCGACCAGGTGCTCGGTGGCTTCGTGCGCGGGCAGCTGAGCGTGATGATTTCGCTGGGCGTGATCTACGCGACCGGCCTGACGCTGGTCGGCGTCGACCTGGGCATCCTGATCGGCATCGTCGCCGGCCTGGTCAGTTTCGTGCCCTACCTGGGCGCGACGATCGGCCTGGGCGCGGCGGTGATCGCCACGCTCGTGCAGCACGGCGACTGGCTGCACCTGGCGCTCGTGCTGGGCGTGTTCGCGCTCGGCCAGGTGCTGGAGAGTTTCCTGCTGACGCCGTGGCTGGTCGGCGACCGCATCGGACTGCATCCGGTCGCGGTGATCTTCGCGATCATGGCCGGCGGCCAGCTGTTCGGCTTCCTCGGCGTGCTGCTGGCGCTGCCGGTCGCGGCGGTGGTGATGGTGCTGCTGCGCTACGGCCACGAGCGCTACACGCACAGCCGCCTGTACGGCGCCGGCGAGGAGGTGCCCGACGCGGTGCAGGACGCCGCCGAGGACATCCCGGTCGGCGCGGAAACGGACGCCTACCCGGCGCCGAGCGAGGAACTGCCGCACACCCCGGTGGACGTGCCGGCCAGCAAGACGACGCCGTGATCCCGCAGCTGCCTCTGTCGCTGCGGGCGCCCCCCGACCAGCGCTTCGACGCGTTCCATGGCCAGCCAGCGCTGCGCGACGCGGTGCGCGCGGCGGCGGACGGCGGCATCCGCGACTGGCTGTTCCTCGACGGCCCGGCCGGCAGCGGCAAGACCCACCTCCTGCTCGCGGCCTGCGCCAGCGCCGGCGAACACGGGCGGCGCGCCGTGTACCTGCCGCTGGCCGGTTTCGCCGGGCACCTGGCCGACATGCTGCCGGCCCAGGAAGGGGCCGACCTGCTGTGCCTGGACGGTCTGGAGGCGATCGCCGGCCACGCGGGCGACGAGGAAGCGCTGTTCCACTTCCACAACCGTGCGCGTGCCGGCACCGGCACCGCGATCTACGCCGCCGCGGCCGGACCGGCCGCCCTCGGCATCATGCTGCCCGATCTCGTGACGCGCCTCGGCCAGTGCACGCGGCTCGCGCTCGCCCCGCTCGACGACGCCGGCCGTCGCGACGTGCTGCGCCAGCGCGCGGCGCGACGTGGCCTGGAGCTGGACGACGCGGTGCTCGACTACCTGATGCGCCGCGTCGAACGCGACCTCGGCAGCCTGACGTCGCTGCTCGACCGCCTGGACCGCGCGAGCCTCGCCGCGCAGCGGCGCATCACGATTCCCTTTCTCCGGGAACATCTCTGAGGCGCAGCTGCCGGCTCACCCCAGCCACGCCAGCCGCTCGGGGGTGCCGACGTCGGTCCATTCGCCGCGGTGGTGTTCGCCGGTGACGCGGCCGGCCGCCATCGCCGCGCGCAGCAGCGGCGCCAGCTTGAAGCGCGGCGGCCGTTCGTCCGCGCCGGCGACGTCGCCGATCACGCCGCGCCAACCGGCCAGAAGCTGCGGGCGGTAGACGCCGATGCCGGCGAAGGTGAGCCGGTGCGCGCCGTCGGCGGCCACGCGACCGTCGTCGCCGAGCGCGAAGTCGCCGCGCGGAACATGCGGCGGATTGTCGACCAGCACCAGGTGGGCATCGCCGGCCGGTTCGCGCGGCAGCCGGGCGAAATCGTAATCGGTCCAGATGTCGCCGTTGACGGCGATGAACGGCGCGTCGCCGAGCAGCGGCAGCGCGTGCAGCATGCCGCCGCCGGTTTCCAGCGGCTCGGCGCCCTCGGGCGAGAAATGCAGGCGCAGGCCCCAGCGCGCGCCGTCGCCGAGCGCCGGTGCGAACCGGTCGGCGAGCCAGGAAATATTGACGACGACGTCGCTGATGCCGATCGCCGCGAGCCGGCGCAGATGCCATTCGATCAGCGGCGCGCCGCGCACCGGCAGCAGCGGCTTGGGCGTGTGGTCGGTCAGCGGCCGCATGCGCTCGCCCTTGCCGGCGGCGAAGACCAGCGCCCTCATGCGGGCTGGGTCAGGTCGCGGCCGCCGATCGCGCGTTCGATCAGGTCCACCAGCGGTGCCGTTTCCGGGTGCCGGCGGCCCACCTCGCGGGTGTACTGCCAGACCAGCGGCAGGTCCTGCAGGTAGCCGGCCTTGCCGTCGCGGTACCAGAGCCGGCAGAAGATGCCGAGCACCTTGATGTGGCGCTGCAGCCCCATCAGGTCGAACGCGCGCAGGAACGCGGCGGCATCGGGAACCGGCACGCCGGCCTGCTGCAGGCGCTGGCGGTATTCCTCGGCCCAGGCCTCGACGCGGTCGCGCGGCCAGGCGATGTAGCAGTCGCGCAGCAGCGACACCAGGTCGTAGGTGACCGGGCCGCGCACCGCATCCTGGAAATCGACCACGCCCGGATTGTCGCGGTCGGTCAGCAGCAGGTTGCGCGAATGGTAGTCGCGGTGCACGAACACCTGCGGCTGCCGCAGCGCGTTGTCGGCCAGCGCGCGGAACGCCAGTTCGATCACGTCCCAGTCCGTGCATTCGAGGCTGAAGCCCAGGTGCCGCCTGAGCAGCCACTCGGGCATCAGCTCCATCTCGGCGATCAGCCGCGCCTCGTCGTAGTCGGGCAGGCCGTCGGTGCTGGCGAACATCTGCATCGCCAGCATCGCCTCCATCGCGTCGCCGTAGTGGCGGTCGACGCTCGACAGGCTCAGCTCCGGCAGCAGCACCCGGTCGCCGAGGTCCTCCATCAGCACGAAACCCCGCTCCGGGTCGGCCGCCTGGATCTCGGGGACGTGCAGGCCGGCACGCGACAGCCTTTCCGCGACGTCCAGCCACGGCCGGATGTCCTCGCGGTCGGGCGGCGCGTCCATCACGATCCAGCTGCGGTCGGCCGAGCGCGTGCGCCAGTAGCTGCGGAAGCTGGCGTCGTGGGACGCGCGCTCCACCGGCGCGGCCGGATCGGCCAGCGCATTGCGGATCCACGTCAGTCGCAGGGTGTCGCGGTCGGGGAGGTTCATCGGCGAATTATCACCTGTCCGGAGCCCGGGTCGTCGGGCTGGATCAACCGAATCGCGTCCGGTTGGGGGGGGGATGGCTTCCGCCTGCGGCGGTTTTACAGCCGAAACTGCTGTGTCATGATCCACCACTTTCCCTCCAGACACCCGGTATGACCACTCTTATCCCCGTCCTGCTGTCCGGCGGCTCCGGCACCCGGCTCTGGCCGCTGTCGCGCGAAGCCCATCCCAAGCAGTTCCAGCCGCTGGTCGGCGAACACTCCCTGCTGCAGGCGACGTGGCGGCGGCTTGTCGGGCTCGAAGACATGGGTGCGCCGATCGTCGTCGCCAACGAGGACCACCGTTTCATGGTCGCCGAACAGCTGCGGCAGGTCGGCGTCGTGCCGTCGGCGCTGCTGCTCGAGCCGGTCGGCCGCAACACAGCGCCGGCGATCGCCGTCGCCGCGCTGCAGGCGATGGCCGATGGCGGAGACCCGTTGCTGCTGGTGCTGCCGTCGGATCATGTGATCGCCGACGAAGCCGAGTTCCGGGCCGCCGTGCAGTGTGCCCGGCCGGCGGCAGAGGGCGGTGCGCTCGTCACGTTCGGCATCGTGCCGACGTCGCCCGAGATCGGCTACGGGTACATCAAGGCAATCGCAGGTCCCGATGCCGTGCGCGGGGTGGAGCGTTTCGTCGAGAAACCCGATCTGGCCACCGCGCAGGCGTACGTCGCAGGCGGCGACCATTTCTGGAACTCCGGCATGTTCCTGTTCCGTGCGTCCCGCTACCTCGAGGAATTGCAGCGGTTCGCACCGGCCATCGTCGACGCGTCGCGCGCGGCCCTGGCCGCTGGCAGGCGCGACGCCGATTTCCTGCGGCTGGACCGGGAGGCATTCGTCGCGTCGCCGGCCGATTCGATCGACTACGCCGTGATGGAAAAGACCTCCGGTGCCGCCGTGCTGCCGATCGACGTCGGCTGGAACGATGTCGGCTCTTGGTCGGCACTCTGGGAGATCGCCGACCAGGATTCCGATGGCAACGCCCACCATGGCGACGTGATAGCGCTTGGCTGCCGGAACACGCTGGCCTGGGGCGGACGGCGCCTGGTGTCGCTGCTTGGATTGCAGGACGTGATCGTCGTCGACACGGACGACGCCGTGCTGGTGGCCTCGCGCGATCATGCGCAGCAGGTCAAGGATATCGTCGCCCGGCTGAAGGCCGACGGGCGGTCGCAGGCGAGCGTGCACCGCAAGGTCTACCGGCCCTGGGGAAGCTACGATGGAATCGATGCCGGCGACCGCTTCCAGGTCAAGCGCATCATCGTCAAGCCCGGCGCGTCACTGAGCCTGCAGATGCATCACCACCGCGCCGAACACTGGATCGTCGTCAGCGGCAGCGCCCGGGTGACCTGCGACGACAAGGTGTTCCTGCTGACTGAGAACCAGAGCACCTACATCCCGCTGGGAAGTTTGCACCGGCTCGAGAATCCCGGGCGGGTCGCTCTTGAACTGATCGAAGTCCAGTCCGGAAGCTACCTCGGAGAAGACGACATCGTCCGGTTCGAAGACGTCTACGGACGCGGTTGAGAAGCCGGTCCCCGGAGCCGAGCCTCGCCTGAGGAGCCGACCCATGCGAATCCTGGTCACCGGCAGCGCCGGCTTCATCGGATCCCACGTCGCCCACGTGCTGCTCGACCGCGGCGACGAGGTGATGGGGCTCGACAACCTCAACACGTATTACGACGTGACGCTGAAGCAGGCGCGTCTGGCGCGGCTGCAGGCGCGCGCCGGCTACCGCCACCTGACGGCGGACCTCGCCGACCGCGAGTCGATGGAACGGCTGTTCGCCGACTTCCGGCCGGACAAGGTCGTGCACCTGGCCGCACAGGCCGGCGTGCGCTACGCGGCCGAGAACCCGCATGTTTACGCCGCCAGCAACCTGACCGGTTTCCTGCACGTGCTCGAGGGTTGCCGCACCCATCGCGTGCAGCACCTGGTGTACGCGAGCACCAGCTCGGTCTACGGCGGCAACACCACGTTGCCGTTCAGCGAGCACCAGCCGACCGAACATCCGCTGACCTTCTACGCGGCGACCAAGAAGGCCAACGAGTCGATGGCGCACAGCTACGCGCACCTGTATGGCATCCCGTGCACCGGCCTGCGCTTCTTCACCGTCTACGGGCCGTGGGGCCGTCCCGACATGGCGTTCTTCAGCTTCACCCGCGCGATCATCGAGGGTCGGCCGATCCAGGTGTTCAACAACGGCCACCACAGCCGCGACTTCACCTACGTGGACGACATCGTCGCCGGCGTCGTCGGCGCCCTGGACCGGCCGGTTTCAGGCGATCCCGCCTGGCGCGGCGCGGCGCCTGATCCCGCCACCAGCAGCGCGCCGTGGCGCGTCTACAACATCGGCAACGCACGCCCGGTGCAGCTGCTGCGCTACATCGAACTGCTGGAACAGGCGATCGGCCGCAAGGCGGTGATGGAGATGAAGCCGCTGCAGCCCGGCGACGTCCCCGACACCGCCGCCGACGTGTCGGCGCTCGCCGCCGCCACCGGCTACGCGCCGGCGACCCCGGTCGAGGATGGCGTGCCGCGCTTCGTCCGCTGGTTCCGCGACTATTACGGCCTGTGATGGGCCTCCCCACGGATGACCCCATGACCCGTCGCGATCCCGCCGACTCCCGCATCGCCGTCGTCGGCCTCGGATACGTCGGCCTGCCCTTGGCCGTCGAATTCGGCCGCCACTTCGACACGCTCGGCTTCGACGTCAGCGCCGACCGCATCGAGGCGCTCCGTGCCGGCCGCGACGGCACCGGCGAGACGTCCGCCGGGGAGCTCGCCGCGGCGACCCGGCTGCGCCTGAGCGCCGATGCCGCCGAGCTCGCCGGCGCCGACGTCTACGTCGTCGCGGTGCCGACGCCGGTCGACGAGGCCAACCGCCCCGACCTGTCGCCGCTGGAACAGGCGAGCGCCAGCGTCGGTGCCCACCTGAAAGCCGGCGACGTCGTGATCTTCGAGAGCACCGTCTATCCGGGGACGACCGAGGAGGTCTGCGTCCCGGTCCTCGAGCGCGCTTCCGGGTTGGTGTTCAACCGCGACTTCTTCTGCGGCTACAGCCCCGAACGCATCAACCCCGGCGACCGCCAGCGGCGCCTGACCTCGATCGTCAAGGTGACGTCCGGTTCCACGCCCGAGGTCGCCGACTTCGTCGATGCCCTCTACCGGACGATCATCCCGGCCGGCACGCACAAGGCGCCGAGCATGAAGGTCGCCGAGGCGTCGAAGGTGATCGAGAACACGCAGCGCGACGTCAACATCGCCCTGGTCAACGAGCTGGCGATGATCTTCAACGCGATGGGCATCGACACCCACGACGTGCTCGCCGCCGCCGGCACGAAATGGAACTTCCTGCCGTTCCGGCCCGGCCTCGTCGGCGGCCACTGCATCGGTGTCGATCCCTATTACCTGACGCACAAGGCCACGGTGCTCGGCTACCACCCGGAACTGATCCTGGCCGCGCGCCGCATCAACAGCCGCATGGGCCTGTATGTCGCCCACCAGGTGATGCGGCTGATGGCCGGCAAGCGCATCCACATGGTCGAT
>JAKFCL010000086.1:0-6909 GCA_036676665.1 Arenimonas sp.
CCGGTGCGCCGTCCCGCCACTGGTAGTGCGCCGCCTTGGCCGCGAAGTCCACGCGCGTGTAGGTGTCGACCAGGGCCAGGTCGGTCAGGTACGTCGGGCCGTAGTGATCGCGAGGGTCCATTCGGGCGATCCAGGCATCCGGCCAGGCCTCGGCCGGATCCAGGCGCGAGGCATCGACCTCGCCGACCAGAAGGAGGTCGCGGCGCCCCACCGGAACATCCGGAACGAAGCCCGTGGCCACGACCAGTGCCAGCGACTTGTCCGGCCACTGCTGGGCATCGAACGCGGAGATCGCCGCCGATACCGCCGCCGGGTCGGCGACATGGGCCAGGACCACCACGTGGCACCGCGCAGGCGCGAGAGGTTCGCCCAGCACGTGGCCGGCAAGCCACGCCAGGCGGTTCGCGTAGGTGTGCTCGGACAGGACCTTGCGCAGGCCGCCGAGGCGGAATCGCCGCTGCCGCGACTCGTCCGCCAGCAACGGAGCCACCAGGTCCCGCAGCCGGCCGCCGTCGCTGGACGAGGGCACCAGTTCGCCGAGCAACCCGCGCAGCCCGCGCGAATAGTTGCTGATGGTCAGCGTGTTGCAGGCGAGCAGTTCGAACGCACGTCGCGCGAACATGCTCTGCGACTGCTTCACCGTGTTGATGGTGATGGCGTACCGGTAACCCTTGTAGGCCCGGTCGATTTCGGCAAAGGGCAGGCTTCCCCGCACCATCGGCCGGTAGCGTTCCGGAAAGGCGAGCCCGGGATCGTCCTTGCCGTGGTTGCGATCGTAGATCTCCACCGGGCGCAGCGACGACGCCGCATCCATCAGCGCATCGAAGTCGGCACGGCGCTCGGGATACTTCGCGTAGTACGAACCGGCGAAACAGAAGGCGTCGCGGCGTTCGAAACGCTCGACCGGGTTGTGCACGCGCGGTTGCGCCGCGAACGGCAGCAGGTGCACGCGGGAATGGCCGAGGTCCTGGCGATAGTCCTTGAGCCGGTCGACGTCGGTGGTGAACACAACGTCGAACAGCGCCGCCGTGCGCAGGAACAAGGCGTAATGGACCGGGTCCTCCTTGTTCCAGAATGCGGTCGGAATGCCCTTGGCGCGGCAATAGGCCACCAGCGCGCGCAGGTCCTCGCTGCACTGCGGGATCTTCTTCTCCCATTCCGAACGCAAGCCGTGCCAGGCGGACTCGACCAGCAGCAGGTGCGGCCTCGCTTCGTCGACCTGCGAACGCCAGTCGGCGAGCGACAGGGGAGTGAGCACGCAATCGGGCTCGAAGCAGGCATGGGTGAACTCGTCCATGATCGCGACGACGCGCAGTTCGCTGAGCCGCGATGGCGCGCCCGGACGCGGCGGCGCGAGCGGCACGCCCGATCGGCTCCGCTTCGAAGGCAGCGCGCGGTACAGGGCGACGACCTCGTCGGCGACCTGGTCCCAGCGCCGTTCCGCCTCGACCAGGCGACGCGCGGTGTCGCCCATGCGCCGGGTCGCGGCCGGATCGGCGATCAGGTCCGCCAGGCAGCGGGCGAGCGATTCGTGGTCTCCGGCCGCATGCACCCGGCCGGTGGATCCATCCTCGACCAGTCGCCGCAGCGGCGCCACGTTCGAGACCAGCAGCGGCAGGCCGAGCGCCATCGCTTCCAGGGGCTTGAGCGGCGCCACCAGCTCGCACACGCGCTGCGGCTTGCGCGGCAGCGCCACGCAGTCGCACAGCGCGAGGTAGCGGGACACGTCGGCGGGCTCGACCCGGCCGGCGAAATGCACGCGCGCCGAGATGCCCAGTCGTTCGGCCTGGGCCTGCAGGATGGCGCGGGATTCGCCGTCGCCCACCAGGAGCACGTGCAGGGACGGATGGGATCCTTCCAGGAGGGCGACTGCTTCCAGCAGGTCGTCCAGTCCCTCGTACGCGACCAGCGAGCCGGCGAAGCCGACCACGAAGGCATCATCGGGCAGGCCTGTCGCCGTCCGCAGCGACGCGTCGGCAACGATCTGGCCGGCGACGGGTTCGATCGCATTGGGCGCGAGCGAGATGCGCTCCGCCGCCACGCCACGCCGGCGCAACTCGGCCGCCAGCTCCTCGTTGATCGCCAGCACGTGGTCGGCCTCGCGCGCGACCAGCACTTCCAGGTCGCGCTCGAGGGCGAAACGCTCGCGGGTTTCCCAGCCCGGCACCCGGCTGGCGGCCGTGAATTCCCACAGGCCGCGCACTTCGTAGATGAAAGGCAGGCCGAGGCGCCGCGCCGCGACCAGCGCCGGCAACGCATTCTCGTGGTTCGACGCCGCGTGCACGATCGTCGCCTTGCGCTGGAGCGCGATCTTCGCGATCGCGTCGGCGGCCTGCGCCACATAGGCATCGGGGGCCGTGCGGGCGCGGTGGCCGGGGGCCCGGAGGTACTGCACGCCGTCGATGACGACGTCGCCGGCCTCCTTCGACTGCCGGTCGGGACGGTCGTTCGGATATCCGGGTCGTGTCAGGCAGGACACGTCGACGCCCTTCGCCTTGAGCGCCGTCAGCAGCGCCTGGGTCCGCAGCGAATAGCCGGAAACATGGTGCGGCAGCGCGGTGGCCGCGACGTACAGGACGCGTTCGACACGGTCCTTCGCCGCGCCGGCCGCGGCCGACGCCGGGATCACCGGCATCCGGTGCCGCATCCGCACCAGGCCGCGCAGCTGCTCGGCCTTGTTCGCCTCCGAGCCGCTCATGGCGAAATCCGGCGGCACGCGCCCGAGGACTTCGAGCGCACCTTCGAGTTCGCCGGCGTCGAAGCGCAGGAACGCGAGCCACAGGGTGCGGTACGGCAGGGGCTCCAGCGCTTCGGCGATCGCGCCGAAACGGCAGGCATGGCCGGGATCCGCCACGAACACGCGCTTGGCGAGTTCGGTATAGACGTACGCCCGCTGGGGGACGGTGAGGAATTCGGAGCTCGCCTCCGCGTCGGCAGCGGCGAACCCTTCGCGCGCATGGGTCGCGGCGACACGCCCGACGATCACGTCGAGCTGTTCGTGGCTCCATTCGGGCGCCGCGCCGCGCCGCCGGCGGCCGACGATCTGCCAGAGCCGTCGGGGAAGCGCCAGGGCGCCACGCCAAGAGCGGAGTGCATCGACCTGGGCGCTGCCGAGTTCGCGGGCCAGACTGGACTGGTGCAGGCCCAGCGAATAGGTCGCCTTCGCCAGCGCTTCGCGCAGCCGCGCCGCTTCGGCCTCCGCCGCGGCGGCGGCCGCTGCGGATGCCGCGGTCGCGGCCGGAGCATCCGCCTGCTCCGGATCCGGACTCGGAGGCACGGACTCGCTCACGGGTGCAGGATCGCGCTGGACGGCATGGTTCAGCGGCGCCAGAAGCCGGTGGTGTCGATCACCTGCTTGCCGGAGGGGATGGCCAGGAATCGGAACGCCCCGTGGCCGACCAGCAGCACCACCACGTCCGCGGACTCGATCGCCTGTTCCGCCGGCAGGAACTCCAGGCCCAGGTCGCCCAGCCCGGCGTGCGGAAGCATGGCTTCGTAGGGGTCCGCGCAGATCACGCGGCCGGGAAGGCGCCGGCTCAGTTCGCTGGCGATCTGCAGCGCGGGGCTCTCGCGGAAGTCATCCACGTCGGGCTTGTAGGTCAGGCCCAGGCAGGCGACGCGCGCGCCGGGACGGCCGGCGAGCGCCTTCTCGACCTTGGCCATGACGTGGTGCGGCTTCGCGTCGTTCACCAGGCGCGCCTGGCGGATCAAGCGGGCGTCCTCGGGCGCGCTGGCCACGATGAACCACGGGTCGACCGCGATGCAGTGCCCGCCGACGCCGGGGCCGGGATTGAGGATGGAGACACGCGGGTGCCGGTTCGCGAACGCGATCACGTCCCAGGCGTCGATGCCGAACTTGTCGCAGATCATCGACAGCTCGTTCGCGAACGCGATGTTGACGTCGCGGAACGCGTTTTCGGTCAGCTTCACCATTTCCGCGGTGCGGTCGGTCGTCAGCAGGCAGTCGCCCTTCACGAAACGCTTGTAGAGCGCGGCCGCGCGTCGCGCGCACGCCGGCGTCATGCCGCCGATGATGCGGTCGTTCTCGACCAGCTCGCGCAGCATCTGGCCGGGAATGATGCGCTCCGGGCAGTAGGCGAGGGAGACGTCTTCCTCGCGGTCGCCGCCCGGGAACACCAGGTCCGGGCGGAGCTCCGACATGACGCGCGCGAGCAGGCCGGTCGTGCCGACCGGCGAGGTCGACTCCAGGATCACCAGGTCGCCCTTCTTCAGGATCGGCGCGATCGAGCGGCCCGCCGCCTCGACGTAGGCCAGGTCCGGGGAATGCGCGTCGTCGTGCCCGACCGGCGTCGGCACCGCGATGATGAAGGCATCGGCCGGCTGCGGAACGAGGTGCGCGGTCAGGCGCCCGCTGGCGACGCACTTGGCGACGAGGTCGTCCAGGTCGCCTTCCTCGATATGGGCGCGTCCCGAGTTCACGGTGTCGACGGCCCGCTGGCTGATGTCGATGCCGTGGACGCGGAGGCCGCTGGACGCGAACATCGCTGCGGTGGGCAGGCCGATGTAGCCAAGGCCGACGACGGCGAGGACGCCGATTTCGCTGGCTGCGGGCGTCGAAGGATTGCGGGTTGAGTCGTTCATGCCTGGGTCTCTTTCCTGTAATCGGTGAAGCCGGGAATGGTCCGGAGATCGGACGTCCCGGTGCAGGTGCGAATTATCGCATCGAGCCGGTCCGCGATCCTGGACCAGGAATACGGTTCGATCCGGGCATCGTGGTCTATCGGCGGCAATCCTTCCGGGCGCGACAGTCGATCGCGCCACTCCGCCAGCACCGCGGCGATCGCCCCGGCCTCGTTGGCGCAGGTAATGCCGCGCCCGGTTCCGGCCAACAGCAGCGCGGCAGCGTCATCGGCGGCGCCGCCCAGGTGAAGGATGGGACGTCCCGCCCCGAGGTACTCGTAGAGCTTGCCGGGAACCTGGCAGGAATCGTCGTTGGCGATGTTCAGGAGCACGTGGGCCTCGCGCTGCAGGCGCAGCGCCTCGATGTGGTGCAGGAAGCCGAGCAGCCGCACCGAATCGGGAGCCGCCCGGCTGGCGGCGACCAGGTCCTCGGGCACGTTGATCGAGGCGATGCTCAGTCGGACGCCCGGCGTCGCCAGCACGGCCTTGAGCAGCTCGTCGTGACGCCGGAAGCCATAGAAGCTGCCGGTATACAGCAGCTCGAGACGCGCGCCTTCGCTGCCGCTCCGCGACGGGCACGACGCCGGTGCGCAGCGGTCGTCGAATCCCTGGGTGAGCAGGCTGCACCTGTCGTCGGGCAACCCGTGCCGCTCCTTGAGCAGCTGCCGCGCGCGCATCGTGGTCACGGTGACATGGTCCGCGAGCCGGCAGGCCGAGCGCTCGAGGCGACCGGATCGCCCTCGCCATCGGCGCGGCGTGTAGGGCGCCAGCACCGGGTCTCCCAGGTCGAGGATCCAGGGAACGCCTGCGCGTTTCGCCAGCAGGCCCAGCTCGATCGTGGTGGCGGGCTCGTGCGAGCTGATCACGACGTCGGGACGGACATCCCGAAGCAGCTGCCGCAGCCGTGGGCGGGCCCAGAACTTCCATTCACCGCGCAGGTCGGGGAACAGGACGAAGCCAGCCAGCCGCTGGAATGACGCGAAGAGGCGGCCCTTCCAGTTCAGGCCGGCATGCCAGATGCGGCCCTTCCAGTTCAGGGCCTCCTGTTCTTCGGGCGTCCCGGCGACCGCTTCGACCACTTCCGTCGTACGCGTCGCGGCCCGTCGACGCGCGCGCGCGACCAGCAGGCCCATCACCGGACCGGGGAAGGTCCGATGCACCTGCACCGAGGGCGGGATCGCCGGCAGGCCGGCGTTCTCCGCGGGATGTTCGGGCGCGAGGACATGGATTTCGTGTCCGGCCCGGTCGAGTTCCCGCACGAGATAGGCCCAGCGCAGCGACTGCGGCGACGGGTTGGGCGGGAAATCGTAGGCGACCAGCAGGATGCGCCGTGGATGGTCAACGGTCATTCTGCCCCTCTTTCCCGTCGTTCCCGCCCGCTGCCGCCTGCTTCGCCGCTGCCTGCTTCGCCGCTGCGTGCCGAGCCGCCTTCTGCGCGGCGGCCGCGCGCCGCTCGTTGCGGAGGCGCTGTTCTTCGCGCAGGCGGCTGGCTTCCTTGTCGTCGTCGCTTTCCACGGCCGCGGCGGCCGCCTTGGCCTGCAGGCGGGCCTGGTATTCCGGCTCGGCCTGGTAGATCTCCTTGTAGGCGTCGATCGCATCGCGGACCGGGCCGAAATAGACCGCGCGGCCGTAGTCGAGCACGAGGCCCTTGGTGCAGATCTCGCGCAGCATCGGAAAATTGTGGCTGGCGAGGACCACGATCTTGCTGCCGCTGACCCGGCCGGACATCCGCTCACGCGCCTTGTCCACGAAGCTGGCATCGCCGGCGCCGAACCATTCGTCCATCAGCATGATGTCGTGCTGGACGCTGGTCGAGATCGCGAAACCCAGCCGCATGCGCTGTCCTGACGACAGGGTCGCGAGGCGATGGTTGGCGCAGGTCCTGAGCCCGGAGAACTCGAAGATCGAATCGATCAGCGGCGGCACTTCGCGGGTCGGAAGTCCCATGGCCGCCGCGCGAAGGAAGATGTTCTCGCGGACGGTCGCTTCCGCATGGAAGCCAAGCCCGAGGTTGAGCAGCGCTTGGCGGCTGCCCGTGACTTCCACGGCGCCCTTGGTCGGCTTGAAGGCGCCGGACAGGACCCGCAGCAGGGTGGTCTTTCCGGCGCCGTTGCGCCCGAGCAGCGCGATCCTGTCGCCCTCGTTGGCTTCGAGAGTGACGTCGGAAAGGATGGTCCGGTACTCGCGCCGGGGCCGCGATGTCGCCGCCGCGAGCAGCGTGCTCAGGAAGGTCTTGGCGGAACGCTCCGCCTGCACGAAGTTCGGGAC
>JAKFCL010000087.1:0-2902 GCA_036676665.1 Arenimonas sp.
AGCGCGGCGATGTCGCCCGGCCGGCGGTCGACGATCTCATACGGGATGCGGCGGCCCGAGGCCTGCTCGAACGCATGCAGCAGCTGCAGCACGCTGGTGCCGCGACCGGTTCCCAGATTCAGCGTGGTGACGCCGCCGTCGGACCGGACGACGCATTCGATCGCCGCCGCGTGCGCCTGCGCCAGGTCCTGCACATGCACGTAGTCGCGAACGCAAGTGCCGTCGGGGGTCGGGTAGTCGCCGCCGAACACCCGCAACGATGCGCCGCGCGTGCCGGCGGCGCGGGCCAGCCTCGGCATCAGGTTGTCGGGTTCGCCCCGCGGTGATTCGCCGAGGCGGCCGGACGGATGCGCGCCGACCGGGTTGAAATAGCGCAGCGACACCGCCGCGAACTCCGGCCACGCCGCGGCGCGTTCGGCGACCACCTGCTCCATGTGCTGCTTGGTGCGGCCGTAGACGCTGGTCGGGCGCAGCGGCGCCTGTTCGGGCACGGGCACGACGGTGGCGTCGCCGTAGACGGCCGCCGACGAACTGAACACCAGGCGGCGCACGCCTTCGGCGCGCATCGCCGCCAGCAGGGCGATCGTCCCGCCAACATTGTTGTCGCGGTACGCGTCCGGACGGCGCGCGCTTTCGGCGACGGACTTCTTCGCGGCCAGGTGCAGGACGGCGTGAACGCCTGCCAACGCCGGCCGCAGCCGCGCGCCGTCGCGCACGTCGCCCTCGACGACCTCCAGCGTCCGCCCGGTGATCGCTTCGGCCCGCGCGAGCGCCCGCCGGGTGCCGGTGCTGAAGTCGTCGTAGACGCGGACGTCGTGGCCCACCTGCAGCAGGGTCACGCACAGGTGGCTGCCGAGATAGCCGGCGCCACCGCAGACCAGCAGCTTCACTGCGACGCCCCGGACTTGCGCGCGAAGCGCCGGTCGAATTCGACGGCCGGAGCCAGGCCGACGTAGCCGTGGCCGACGACGGCGATGCGGGAGGCGGCGGGGTCGCGGCGGGTCATGGGGCTGTCCGTGGAAAGGGCCATCACAGGCCGCAATATTCGGGGAACCAGCAGATGATGGCGGCCGTGCTAGCTGAACATGCTGATCGTCTCGCGAATCTCACCGACGCGCTCCGCGACCAAGCCGGGGTTGCCACGGGATTCGATATTCAGCCTGACCAGAGGCTCGGTGTTGGAACTTCGCAGGTTCAGGCGCCACTCTCCGAAGTCCGCAGACAACCCGTCCGTGTAATCCAGGATCGGATCGAGTGAGCGGTAACGATCCAGCACTGCGGCGATGGCCGCCCTTGCGTCGGTAACCGTGAAGTTGATCTCGCCGCTGCAGGGATACCTTGCAATGCTGGCGTCGACGAGTTCCGCCAGGGTGCGGCCACTGGCAGAGACGATAGCCGCCACCATCAGCCAAGGCACCATGCCGGAATCGCAGAAGGCGAAGTCGCGGAAATAGTGGTGGGCACTCATTTCCCCCCCGTAAACGGCATCCTCCTGGCGCATCCGCTCCTTGATGAACGCGTGGCCGGTCTTGCACACCACCGGCACGCCTCCGGCCCCGCGAACCATCTCGACGGTGTTCCAGACCAATCTCGGGTCATGGACGATGCGGCCGCCCGGCGAACGTTGCAGAAGGGCTTCCGCCAGAAGGCCCACGAGATAGTAGCCCTCGATGAAACGGCCATCGCCGTCGAAGAAGAAGCACCTGTCGAAGTCGCCGTCCCAGGCGATCCCGAAGTCGGCGCCGTGATCCTGTACGGCATTGGCGGTGGCAAGGCGGCATTCGGGAAGGAGCGGATTCGGTATGCCGTTCGGAAATGACCCATCCGGCTCGTGGTGGATCCTTATGAAATCGAACGGCAGATGTGGCGCCAGCCCATCGATGACCGCGCCTGCGGCCCCGTTTCCGGCGTTGGTGACGATCTTCAGAGGTCGGAGCCTGCCTGCGTCGACGTAGCCGAGCAGGCGCCGGAAATAGCTGTCCTTGCTGCGGGACTCGCTGAGTCCGGCCACCGGCTCGAAGATCGACCTGGCGGACGCCAAAGCCTGGTCACGGATGTCCAGCAAGCCGCTGTCGCCGCTGATCGGCCTGGCGCCGTCACGCACGAGCTTCATCCCGTTGTAGTCGATCGGGTTGTGACTCGCGGTGATCATCACGCCTCCGGCAGCCCCGAGGTCCGCCGTCTGGAAGTAGATTTCTTCCGTTCCACAAAGGCCGATGTCGATGACTTCGCGTCCGGATGCCCGCAGTCCGTTGGAAAGTGAAGACTTGAGCGACTCGCCGCTTTGGCGGATATCGCACCCGACCACCACCGGACCTGCATCGAGAATCCCGGCCAGCGCGACGCCAATGCGGGCTGCCAGGAGTTCATCGAGTTCGTCGGGAACGCGGCCGCGAATGTCGTAGGCCTTGAACGCAGCGGAAGATGGCATGAACACACTCATTGCAGCGAATGGGGCCCGGGATAATAGCCCGCACCGCCCCTGCCACAACATCGGCACGGAGCTTAAGGGCTCAGATGCGGCCGTCGGCGACGCCCGCGGGCAGCACGCTCTTGACGTCGAACACCACCGACTGCGGCTTCGCGAACCGCTGCGGAGCCCACTCGGGCGCGGCGAACACGTCGTGCGCGACCGCCAGCACGATCGCATCGTAGGCTCCCGGTTCCGGCGCCTGCACCAGCGTCAGCCCGAGCTCGGCACGAGCCTGCCCCGCATCGGCCCACGGGTCGCAGACGTCGACGCGGGCATTGCCGGCCACCAGTTCGCGCACCACATCGGCGACGCGGGTGTTGCGCAGGTCCGGACAGTTTTCCTTGAAGGTCAGGCCGAGCACCAGGATGCGCGAATCGACCATGTGGATGCGCTTGCCGGCCATCAGCCGCATCACCTGGTGGGCGACAT
>JAKFCL010000088.1:0-7949 GCA_036676665.1 Arenimonas sp.
GTCCATGCGCTCTTCATAGCGCTGGAACAGCTGCTCGATGATGTCGTCCTTGTTGCGGAAGTGGTAGTAGAGGTTGCCCGGGCTGATCTCCAGCTCGTCGGCGATGTGGTTGGTCGTGACGTTCGGCTCGCCCTGCGCGTTGAACATCAGCAGGGCGGTGTCGAGGATTCGCTGGCGGGTCTGCCTGGCCATCGAGGCGGCGTCAGCCGCGGAGTTTCCGCACCAGGTCCACGTACTTGCGCATCGCGTCTTCCGGCGAGGTGCCGGCCAGCTTCTCCCACGCCTCGTACTTGGCCGTGCCGACGAAATCGAAGAAACCGGGCTTCGGCCCGCTGACGTCGCCCTCCGAACCCTGCTTGTAGAGGGCATAGAGCCGCAGCATCGTGTCGTTGTCGGGCCGGTCCTCCAGGTTCATGACGTCCTGGGCGGCTTTCTGGAAATCGGTCTTGAGGTCGGCCATCGCTGTGATCCCGCGGGTGAAGCGAGGTTGATATCACGCGGCCCCGGGACGGTCAACGCGGTGTTTGTAACCGCGAATGCGGTCTGGCAAGTTAGCGTCAGGGCGACCGGCCATGGCGGCGAGGTCAGGGGAGATCACATGAGCTACTTCGTCACCGGCGCGACCGGTTTCATCGGCCGTTTCCTGGTCAGCAACCTGCTCAAGCGCAAGGGCACCGTGCACGTGCTGGTGCGCAAGGGCTCGGAAAAGAAGCTCGAGGCGATCGCCGCCCAGATGGGCTGGGACCGCAAGCGCATCGTGCCGGTCACCGGCGACCTGTCGAAGCCGAAGCTCGGGCTGACGGCCGCCCAGGTCAAGGCGCTGGCCGGCAAGGTCCAGCACTTCTTCCACCTGGCGGCGATCTACGACCTGTCGGCCGACGCGGCCTCGCAGCAGGTCGCCAACATCGACGGCACCCGCCACGCGATCGAGCTGGCCGCGGCCATCAAGGCCGGGTGCTTCCACCACACCAGCTCCATCGCCGCCGCCGGACTGTACCCGGGCGTGTTCCGCGAGGACATGTTCGACGAGGCGGAGGGCCTCAAGGACCCTTACCTGCGCACCAAGCACGAGTCCGAGGGCATCGTGCGCAAGGAATGCAAGGTGCCGTTCCGCATCTACCGCCCGTCGATGGTCATCGGCCATTCGAAGACCGGCGAGATGGACAAGATCGACGGCCCGTACTACCTGTTCACCCTCATCAAGAAGATGCGGCAGACGCTGCCGCAGTGGGTGCCCACGCTCGGCATCGAAGGCGGCCGCATCAACGTCGTCCCGGTCGACTTCGTCGCCGACGCGATGGACCACATCGCCCACAAGAAGGGGCTCGACGGCCAGTGCTTCCACCTGGTCGACCCGGAGCCGATGCGCTTCGGCGAGCTGATGAACACCTTCGCCCGCGCCGCCCACGCCCCCGAGATGACGATGCGCCTGGACGCCCGCATGCTGGCCGTGGTGCCGGGTGCGGTGCGCAACGCGGTCACCAACCTGCCGCCGGTCAAGCGGTTCACCAACATGGTGCTGCGCGACCTCAAGATCCCGCCGTCGACGCTGGCCTTCATCACCTATCCGACGCGCTTCGACACCCGCGTCGTCGAACGCGCGCTCAAGGGCTCGAAGATCGCGGTGCCGACCCTGGAAAGCTACGCCTGGCGGATCTGGGACTACTGGGAGCGCCATCTGGACCCGGACCTGTTCGTCGACCGCTCGCTGCGCGGCGCGATCGAGGGCAAGGTGGTGCTGATCACCGGCGGTTCGTCGGGTATCGGCAAGGCCTCGGCGATCAAGATCGCCGAGGCGCGCGCCAAGGTCATCATCGTCGCCCGCGGCGAGAAGGAGCTGCACGAGACGCGCGACGAGATCCTCGCCGCCGGCGGCCAGTGCTGGGCCTACACCTGCGACCTCACCGACATGGGCAGCTGCGACGAACTGGTCAAGAAGGTGCTGGCCGAGCACAAGCACGTCGACGTCCTGGTCAACAACGCCGGCCGCTCGATCCGCCGTTCGGTCGAGCTCAGCTACGACCGGTTCCACGACTACGAGCGCACGATGCAGCTCAACTACTTCGGCTGCCTGCGGCTGATCATGGGCTTCCTGCCGGAGATGACCCGGCGCCGGCGCGGCCACATCATCAACATCAGTTCGATCGGCGTGCTCGCCAGCTCGCCGCGGTTTTCCGCCTACGTCGCCTCCAAGGCGGCGCTGGATGCGTTCAGCCGCTGCGCGCAGGCCGAATTCAGCGGGCGCAACATCGCCTTCACGACGATCAACATGCCGCTGGTGAAGACGCCGATGATCGCGCCGACCAAGATGTACGACTCGGTGCCGACCCTGACGCCGGAGGAAGCCGCCGACCTGGTGGTCAAGGCCATCATCGAACGCCCGAGCCGTGTCGCCACCCGCATGGGCATCTTCGCCGCGACGCTCAACGCGCTCGTGCCGAAAGCCTACGAGGTGATCATGAACACCGCGTTCGAGATGTTCCCGGACTCGGCGGCCGCCAAGGGCGACCGCAAGGCGCTGCGCGACGAGAATCCGACCAACGAACAGGTCGCCTTCGCCGCCCTGATGCGCGGCGTGCATTGGTGAAAATCGCCGCGCTCAGGCGGCGCATCGGCGCCGCCTGCGGCGATTTTCGGTGAGGCAGGAAGCCGAACGGGCCCTCCCCACGGACGGGGCGCGCTGATCGGATTGCGCCGCCGCAACGGTCTTTACTGGCAGACCCGCCAACGCACCGGCGTCGTTTCCGCTGCGGAAGCCGGGGGTTCCAGCTGCAACCGGCTGTAACGGATCTCCTCGAAGTCCGCCAGGATTGCGCACGCCTCGGTCACCAGCGTGTCGTCGACACCGTCGGTATATGCCATGCGGATCGTCAGCGTCGACTGCGTCGACCACAGGGCCGTATCGGCCTGCTTCAGGTCGGCGATGCGCGACGCCGCGGCGAGCCGGCGCTGGTTGCGCTGTTCGTCGCTCAGCAGGGCGACCTGCTCGAGTTCGCGCAGGGCGTCGTTGGCGTCACGGGTGGCCGGATCGGCGAATTCCGGACCGGTTTCGGCCGGCAGCTCGGGCAGCGCCGCCGCATCCTCGGCGACGGCGGCCGCCTGCCTGGCCTCGGCCGCCGCGGCCTCGGCGGCATTGACGCCGGCTTCGGGGGCGACCGCACCGGGCGTGTCGGCCGCGGTCGGCGCCGACGCGGGGCGCGCCGCGATCTCGGGCATCGGCGGAGCGGGCTGCATCATGCCGCTGATCACGAAGACGAGGACGCCCAGGCCCAGGCTGGCGATCAGCCCCATGCGCTGGCCGCGGCGGATATGCCCGGCGGCCTGCGAGCGGATCGCTGCCACCATGGTCGGCGGCGCGAACGGCTCGACCTGCGGCCACAGGCTGCGGCCGTCGATCAGGTCGACCCCGTAGCGGCGGGCAATGTCCCGGGCGAAGCCCTCCGCCGTTCCCAGTGTCACCAGGATGCCGCTGTGGGCACCGGCGAGCTGCACGGCGTTGGCGAAGTCGCGGACGTTCGCTTCGCCCAGGCGGTAGGCGGTGCCGTGCTTGTAGCTGAGCAGGCAGCGTTCGTCGCCCTTGACCAGCAGGAATTCGGTGCCGCCGTCGCCCGGCTGGCGGCTGGCGGGTGCCTCCCGATAACCCTTTTCACCCAGCGCCTGCAGCACCAGACCGGCACATTCGCGCCATTTCATTCCCGCCAGCGCGGCGACGCCGGCTGCGGTTTCCGCCATGCGCCGGCGATGCACGCCGAACCACCAGCCGCTGGCGAGGAACGCGGCGACAGCCACGACGAGGGCGGCGGCCAGGGGACTCATGCCGAGCATCAAGCGGACTCCGGGGGGTGGCTTACAGACTGCGGAGGATAACGCGGAACCCCTTTATCGCGCCCGGGTCTCCCCGCACAAAGCGAAGGCCCGGCGTGAACGCCGGGCCTGGGCCTGGAGAAGATGTCCGCCAGCCGGAAGCCGCAAGGGGAGGGAGCGAACGGACTTCGAATTGCTGGCTGGCGGACATGAACCGGTGTCGATGGGCCCGGTCCATCGGGCCTGGAACAGGGACCGTCAGTGCGCCTGCGGGGCCACCGGCTTCGGGGCCCGGGGCAGGGAGGCCTTGCGCGCGACGCGCTTGGCCGCCGTCTTCTTGCTGGCCGGCGCGGCCTTGCGGGCGGCGGCCTTGGGGGCCTTCGCGGACTTCACGGCCTTCACGGCCTTCGCCGCGGAAGGGGTGGCCGGGGTCCGGGCGATGCGGCGCAGTTCGGCGTTCAGTTCATTCACGCGCGAGGTCAGGTCGTTCAGGTCCTCGCGGGCCGGGACGCCGAGGCGGTTGAGGGCGCGCTGGACGCGGTCCTCGAACACCTTCTCGAGACGGTCCCAGGTGTCGACGGCACGTTCGCGGACGACACCGACGCGGTCCTCGACGGCATCGCGCACCGCATCGACGCGGCCGGTCGCGAGCTTGCGGGTCGAAGTCTCGATCGACATGCCTTCCTTCACCAGCGCCTCGAAGAGCTTGGAGCCTTCGCCCTGCGCGCGGTTGAACGCGCCGATGCCGGCCATCCAGATCTGCTGCGCCGAGTCGACGATCGACTTCGACATCTGCTCGGCCTTCGCCTGCAGGTCGTCCGACGACTTGCCGGCCGCCGATTTCGCGCGAACGCTTTTCTTGAGTTTGGCCATGGGACGTGACTCCGTAAGACGAAAGGGTTGGGCGTGGCCCGTGTGGCGGCAATCTGCGCCGCCCGACTAGAGCATTCACACCATTGGCGGACGCCGCCGGTGCTCAGCGACGGCGCGTGGTGGCGCGCCGGCGGACGGGTTTGCGCGCCTTGACGATCGCATCGACGTCGTCGAGCGCGCGCCGCAGGCGGGCGGTGGTTTCGGTGCTGCGGGCGGAAAGCCCGAGCCCGTCCATGATCGACGCACGCGGGTTGTCGAGCACCTCTTCGCGCAGCCTGAGCCCGTGCCGGGCCAGTACCGGCGCCAGTTCCGCGCGACGCGCGCGCAGGTCCGCCAGCGTGGTGCGGAACGCGTGCTCGCAGACGTGCTGGCGCGAGGAGTAGCTGAAGACGTTCATGTAGAACAGCTCGCCGTCGTCCTCGTTGGGCTCGAACACGATCTGGTCGGTATCGGGATACTTCTGCGCGTATTTCTCCAGCCCGACCTGCATGCGCGACTGCAGCAGCGTGCGGAACGTCTGCGACAGCACGACCGGCAGGCCGCCCTGCGAGAGCGTCTCGAGCCCGTCCGGCGCGCGGCCGGCGAGCCGGGAATTGAAGGGCACGAACGGGTTGATGCCCAGCATCAGGTCGATGCCGTGGTCGAGCACCACCGAGGCGTGCATCGTCCGGCGCAGCGCGCCATCGACGAAATGGTGGCCGCGCACGTCCACCGGCGGATACAGGCCGGGCAGGGCGGAGCTGGCCTGGATCGCCAGCGAGATCGGCACGTCGTCCCAGCCGGCGCTACCGAAGCGAACGGCTTCGCCGCTGTCCAGGTCGACCGCGACGACGTAGAGGCGGGCATCGAGTTCGCGGAAATCGTTGCTGCGGCCACGGATGGTGAACACCCGGCGCAGGAAACGCTCGATGCCGCGGTTGTCGAACAGGCCCGTCGGGATCACGCCGCCGAAACGGCTCACCAGTTCGCTCAGATGCGAGCCGGTCGGATCGGTGAGCACACCCTTCCACCAGTCGAAGGCCAGCCGCGGCAAGGCCGAGGCGCGGCGGAAATACTCGAGGAACGCCGGCTGCAGGAACATCTCCGGGCGGAATTTCACCTCGTCGCTGTCGCCGGTGATGAAGATCCGGCACATCTCGGCGGTGCCGAGCCGGTTGGCCAGGCCGGCGGCGAGGAATGCCCCGGAACTGACGCCGACGTAGACCTCCAGCCGCGCCAGGTCCAGGCCCTCGATGGCGACGTCGAGGGCCCGCAGCGCCCCCAGTTCGTACATGCCGCCGATCGGGCCGCCGCCGGCGATCGCCAGGCCGATCCGCGCCTGGCTGGTTTGCCGGCGCTTCCTCGCGGGCTGCAGAACTAGCATGCTATGGACGGACTCCTCGAAGGGCGGGCGATTGTAGCCCGCGGATGCGTGCCGACAAGTGTGATCCATCGCAGAACGGCCGCTCCTTGCCCGGGTGCCGTTCCATGAGCACTCCCGCGCTGCGCCACCGGCTTGCCCAGCGGCTCGCCTGGCAACGGGCGATCAACGATCCGGCCGTGGAGCCGCGCAACCGGCTGCCGACGCTGCCGATGGTGCGGGCATGGCAGGCGCGCCGGCTGGAGAAGTCGTTCGCCGGCTTCCTGGCCGACCCCCGGACGCGGCCGGCGGCGGAATTCTTCCTGACCGACCTGTACGGCGAGCGGGATTTTTCCGGGCGCGACCGCGATGTCGCCCGGATCATGCCGCTGATGTCGCGGCTGCTGCCCGAGGCGCTGCTGGCCGCGGCGGCCGACGCGATCGAACTGGCGGTGCTCAGCCACGCGTTCGACGTGCGCATGGCCGAGGTGCTGGCGCAGCGGGCGAAGCCGGCGGCGCCGATCACGCTCGCCGATTACGGCCGTGCCTATCGCGAAGTCGGCAGTCCGCGGCTGCGGAGGCACCAGATCGGCCTGATCCTGGGCGTGGGCCGCACGCTGGACGCGGCCGTGCACAAGCACGGCGTGTTCAAGCTTCTGCGCGCGTCGCGGTTGCCGGCACGGGCGGCCGGGCTGTCGGAACTGCAGGGATTCCTCGAGCGCGGCTTCACCGCGTTCGGCGCGCTCGGCGGTGCCGAGGATTTCCTGCAGGGCATCGTCGCCCACGAGACGGAGGCGTCGCGGCGGCTGTTCGCCGGCGATGCCGAGCCGTTCGCGCTGACGCTCAGGTGAACTCTTCGTCCAGGTACTTGTGGATCTCGCGTTCGATCGGCCCGCGGATCGCCATCAGCAGGAACCCCAGCGTCGCCGTCACGTGCACTTCCTTGCCCGAGACCTGGATGTGCCCGTCCACGCCGCTGCGCGAGAACTGCATCATGTTGCCTTCCCAGCCGTACTCGACGTCGAACTTCTCCGACAGGTGTTCGGCGACGCGTTCGATGGCCGCCCGCGCGTCCTTGAGCGTCCGGGTGTGCTTGCGTCGGATGTCGATGTCGGCCATGGCGTCCTCCTGGTCGGCCTATTCTGCGTTGCTTTGCCGTATCCACCAAGGGTGCGCGGCGAGCCCGGCATGCTAGATTGCCCGGCGGAGGATCCCGGATGCAGCTGACGTTTCCAAACGGCGAACATGCCGACGTGACACTGCAGGGCGAGATCACCGTCGGCAGCCGTGCCGGCAACCGCGTGTGCCTGGCCGATGCGGGCCTCGCGCCCCTGCATGCGAGCTTCCTGAGCGATCGTCGCGGCCTCTGGCTGCGCGTGCCTGCCGGCGTGCAGGGTGTCCACCTGAATGCGCGCCCCGTGCGCCGGCTGGCGCAGCTGCGGCCCGGTGACCTGGTCTGCCTGGACAAGCTCCGCGTCGTGGTGCGCGGCGACGACGACCCGGCGATCGAGCGCCGCATTCCGACCGGCCAGCCGGCGGCGATGAACGAAGCGCAGCGTGTGGCCGCCACCCGCGTCGTGCTGCGCGGCCTGTCCGGCCAGCACTTCGGCCGCACCTACACGCTGACCGAGCCGCGGCTGATCGGCCGCTCGACCTCGGCCGACATCCGCCTGGACGATCCGGCGGTCGCCGACCGCCACGCGGTGATCGAACTGCATGGCGACCGGGTGGTCCTGCGCGCGCTCGGCAGCGACGGCAGCCACATCAACGGCCTGCCGGTCCGCGATGCGGTGCTGTCGCCCGGCGACCAGCTCGCGATCGACCAGCACCGGTTCGTGCTCGAGGCGCCGGGGTTGCCGGCCCGCGGCCAGGCCGCCGGGCAGCGGCCGGCGCCGGCGACCCACACGCAGACGATGAAGGCGGTGAACGTTCC
>JAKFCL010000089.1:0-7874 GCA_036676665.1 Arenimonas sp.
CCGAGCCAGATCGACACCAGCAGCAGCGTCACGCCGATCGCCGACACTTCCAGGATCCGGCCCGGGCGCAGGAAGCGCATGTACAGGCCCATCAGCACCGCGATCGGCACCGTCGCGATCACCGTGAACATGCCCCACGGGCTGTCGGCAAGCGCCTTGACGACGATCAGCGCCAGCACCGCCAGCAGGATCACCATGATCGCGAACGCGCCGAACAGCGCCAGGTTGCCCGCCACCGGACCCATCTCGCTGCGCACCATCTCGCCGAGCGAGCGGCCGTCGCGGCGGGTCGAGAAGAACAGGATCACCATGTCCTGCACCGCGCCGGCGAACACGACGCCGGCGATCAGCCACAGGGTGCCGGGCAGGTAGCCCATCTGCGCGGCGAGGATCGGCCCGACCAGCGGGCCGGCGCCGGCGATGGCGGCGAAGTGGTGGCCGAACAGCACGTGCCGGTGGGTGGGCACGTAGTCCAGGCCGTCGTTCTTGAGCACCGCAGGCGTCGCCCGCGCCGGATCGACCCCGAGCACCCGGCTGGCGATGAAGCGGCCGTAGAAGCGGAACGCGACGAGGTAGGTGCAGACCGCCGCGACGACGATCCACATCGCGCTGATCGGTTCGCCGCGCCGCAGCGCCACCGTGCCCAGCGCGAAGGCGCCGGCCAGCGCCAGTACGATCCACACCAGTTGCCTTGCAAGCCTGCCCATGCCGCCTCCTCCCCGAGGTGGCCCACAGTCTAGGCAAACGGCAAAGAAAAAGGCCCGCCGAAGCGGGCCTTTCTCGAATCTGGTGCCCGGGAGAGGACTCGAACCTCCACGGTTTTACCCGCTAGTACCTGAAACTAGTGCGTCTACCAATTCCGCCACCCGGGCAGGGTGTCCCGCGCCGAGGGCGTGGGAGCCGCGTAATTTAGAGATCGCGGCCGGCATTGTCAACGCGGGCTTCACCACGGCGGTTTTTCACCCGGCG
This sequence comes from Arenimonas sp., assembly GCA_036676665.1. Taxonomy (GTDB): domain Bacteria; phylum Pseudomonadota; class Gammaproteobacteria; order Xanthomonadales; family Xanthomonadaceae; genus Arenimonas. Next base: position 970 of record JAKFCL010000089.1, read on the forward strand.
AAGCCGACCCCGGGGTGTACCATTCAGGTATGACAAAACCCACGAAAAAGAACGCTCTGCCGGGCTGGATGCCGGATGTGATGCGCAATGCCGGCACCGGTGCCGAGTCCCCGAAATCCTCCCCGCCTGCGGCGGGTGCGAAAAAGACCGCCGGCGGCAAGCCCGGCGGCAAGTCCGGCAAGCCCGGTGCGCCCAAGGGCGGCGCCGGCAGCGGCAAGCCCGGCGGCCGCGGCGCGAAGGCCGGCAAGGCCGCCGCCGGCGCACCGAAAGGCGGGCGCTCGGCGCCGCCGTCCGGCGCACCGCGTGGACGTGGTCCGAAACCGTTCGAGGGCGAACGCGCCGCCGGCAGCGGCCGCGCCGTCGATGCCCGCTACGGCGACCGCACCGATCGCCATGCCGATCGCGAGGCGCAGCGCTACGACCAGCCGATCGCCAGCCGCGAAGCCATCGCCGAGCTGCTCAGCGACAGTCCCGGCCCGCAGAACGCCGAGGAGATCGCCAAGGCGCTCGACCTGACCGCGCCCGACCGCTACGAGGCGCTGACCCGCCGCCTGGCGGCGATGCTGCGCGACGGCCAGCTGCTGATGAACCGCCGTGGCGGTTACGCGGTGGCCAAGAAGCTCGACCTGATCACCGGCACCGTCATCGCCAACCCGGATGGCTTCGGCTTCCTGAAGTGCGAGGACGGCGGCGACGACCTGTTCCTGCCGCCCAACGAGCTGCGCAAGGCGCTGCATGGCGACCGCGTGCTGGCCAGCGTCACCGGCGTCGACCGCCGCGGCCGCCGCGAGGGGGCGATCGTCGAGGTGCTCGAGCACCGCCTCACGCGCCTCACCGGCCGCTACGAGGAACGCTCGAAGATCGGCATGGTGGTGCCCGACGACAAGCGCGTGCGCACCGAGATCCTGATTCCCGCCGACGACCGCAACGAGGCCCGCAACGGCCAGCTCGTCGTGGTCGAGGTGGTGACACCGCCGGAGGACGGCCGCCCGCCGATCGGCCGCGTGCTGCTGGTGCTCGGCGACCGCCTGACCCCGTCGCTGGTGGTGCAGGCGGCGATCCACGGCCACGACCTGCCGCACGAATTCCCGAAGTCCGCGCTGGAGGAGGCCGCCGAGGTGCCGCTGGACGTGCCTGCCGCCGAGGCCGCCCGCCGCGTCGACCTGCGCACCACGCCGCTGGTGACGATCGACGGCGAGGACGCCAAGGACTTCGACGACGCGGTGTGGACCGAGCCGAATGCCGAGGGCTTCCGCCTGATCGTCGCGATCGCCGACGTCTCGCATTACGTCCGCCCGGGCACGGCGCTGGACGACGAGGCGATCAAGCGCGGCACGTCGGTGTATTTCCCCGGCTTCGTCGTGCCGATGCTGCCCGAGACGCTGTCCAACGGCATCTGCTCGCTGAACCCGAAGGTGGACCGCCTCTGCTTCGTCTGCGACATGCAGGTCGGCTTCGACGGCCTGGTGACGGGGTCGAAGTTCTACGAGGCGGTGATGAACTCGCACGCGCGGCTGACCTACACCCAGGTGTGGAAGGCGGTCGGCGAGGCCGACACCGAGACCGGGGCCGAGGCGATCGTGCAGATCGGCAAGCTGATGCCGCAGGTGCAGCGACTGCACCAGCTCTACCAGGTGCTGAAGAAGGCGCGTTCGCACCGCGGCGCGATCGAGTTCGAGTCCAGCGAAGTGCGCTTCGTGCTCGACAACAAGGGCGAGGTCGTGCAGGCCGGCATGCTGGAGCGCAACGACGCCCACAAGCTGATCGAGGAATGCATGATCGCCGCCAACGTGGAGGCGGCGAAGTTCGTCAGCGGCCGCAAGGTCGCCGCGCCGTACCGCGTGCATGCCAAGCCGCCGGAAGCCAAGTACGCCGACCTGCTCGAGTACCTGAGCGAGTTCGGCCTGACGCTGCCGTCGTGGGGCCGCGTGCGCCCGAAGGACTTCACCACGCTGCTCAAGACCATCCGCATGCGCCCCGACGCGCCGCTTCTGGAAACGGTGCTGCTGCGATCGCAGAGCCTGGCGGTGTATTCGATCGACAGCGAGGGCGGCCACTTCGGCCTGGCGCTGCAGCATTACGGCCATTTCACCTCGCCGATCCGCCGTTACCCCGACCTGCTGCTGCATCGCGCGATCAAGCATGCGCTCGACATCGGTGACGACGGCTACACCTATTCGGAGAAGGAGATGGCGGCGATGTCGCTGCGCGCCTCCGAGCTCGAGCGCCGCGCCGACGAGGTCGAGCGCGAGGTCGACGAGCGTTACCGCAGCGCCTGGATGGAGAAGCACGTCGGCGACGAGTTCAACGGCGTCATCAGCGGCGTCACCAACTTCGGCCTGTTCGTCGAGCTGGAGGGTTCCAAGGTGAACGGCCTGGTGCACGTGACCCAGCTGCCGCACGACTTCTACCACTTCGACCCGCTGCGGCGTTCGCTCAGCGGCGAGCGCCAGGGCCTGAAGTTCCGCCTCGGCGACCCGGTGCGCGTGCTGGTGCTCAAGGCCAGCGTCGAGGACAAGCGCATCGACTTCAAGCTGGTGCTGCCGGAAAATGCCGCCAAGCCGAAGCAGAAGAAGGCCTGGGCGTAAGCCACGGGCCGGCCCCGGGGAGGGCACATGAGCAAGAAGGACAGCTGGGTTTCCGGCATCAACGCGGTCGCGTCGGCACTGGAGCACGACGTGGAGCATGTGCGCGAGGTGCTGCTCGAGGCCGGCGCCAAGAACCCGCGCATCACCGAGATCGAGGAAACCGCCCGCCGCCGCGACGTGCCCGTGCGGCGCGTCACGCTGCAGGCGCTGGAAGGCATCGCCGGCGGCCTGCGCCACCAGGGCGCGATCGCCCGCTACGAGGCGGCCAAGCCGACCGACGAGAAGGAGCTGCCCGGGCTCGTCGAAGCCGCGGCCGGCAAGGCGTTGCTGCTGGTGCTCGACGGCGTGCAGGATCCGCACAACCTCGGCGCCTGCCTGCGCACGGCCGCCGCCGCCGGCGTCACCGCGGTGGTGATCCCGAAGGACAAGGCCGCGCCGCTGAACGCGACGGTGCGCAAGGTGTCGTCCGGCGCCGCCGATCGCATCCCGGTGGTCAGCGTCACCAACCTGGCGCGCACGCTGCGCGAGCTGCAGAAGCTCGGCGTGTGGATCTATGGTCTCGATGGCGAAGCGCCGGGGGCGATCCATGCGATCGACCTCACCGGCAACGTCGCGCTGGTGCTGGGCGGCGAAGGCGAGGGCATGCGCCGGCTCACGCGCGAGCACTGCGACGGCCTGGTGCGCATCCCGATGCCGGGCGAGATGGAAAGCCTCAACGTCTCGGTCGCGACCGGCGTCGCGCTGTTCGAAGCCGTGCGCCAGCGCGGGGGTGCGAAGTGAGCCTGCAGTGGTACGACTTCGTCGGACTGGCCGGCGTCGGATTCGTGCTGGTGTCGTTCTACCTGCTGCAGGCCGGCAAGCTGGCGGGGGATTCGTTCGGCTACCAGCTCGCCAACCTGTTCGGGGCGATCTTCATCCTGGTGTCGATCTTCGGGCCGTCGCCGGATTTCCGCGACGTGATCTCGACCTCGATCATGCAGGTGGCGTGGATCGCGATCAGCGTGTACGGGCTGTGGCGCGGGGTGAAGTCGCGGGCGGCGGCGTTCAGGGACCGAGGGAAGCCGAAGGGCGGGATATAGGATCGAAGAGCGGGATATAGGATTTAGGATGTACGTGATAAAGGGCTCGCAAGCTCCTTACTACGTAGATCCTAAATCCTATATCCCGCTCCTGCTTCCGCTTCACCCCAAACCCGCCAGCCACTCGTCGTCGCTGCCCTCGACGATTCCCTCGAACAGGAACGTCGAGAGGTAGCGCTCGCCGGTATCGGGAATCATCGCCAGCACGACGCTGCCGGACTCGAGCGTTTTCGCCACTTCCAGCGCGGCCGCGAACGTGCCGCCGCCGGAAATCCCGCAGAAGATGCCCTCCTGCTGCGCCAGCAGCCGCGCCGTGTCGCGCGCCTGCACGTCGGTGACCGGGGCGATCAGGTCGTAGATGCCGCGGTCGAGCACGGCGGGGATGAAGTCCGGCGTCCAGCCCTGGATCTTGTGCGGTGCCCAGTCCTTGCCGCTGAGCAGCGCCGCGCCATCGGGTTCGGTCGCGGCGATCTTCAGGCCGGGCCGGGCCGCCTTCAGCACGCGGCCGGCGCCGCTGAGCGTGCCGCCGGTGCCGTAGCCGGTGACGAACCAGTCCAGCCGCCGGCCGGCGAAGTCGCGCAGGATTTCCGGGCCGGTGGTGCTGGCGTGGTAGTCGGGATTGGCGGGATTCTCGAACTGGCGGGCGAGGAACGCCCCGTGTTTCTCCGCGAACGCCGTCGCCGCCCGCACCATGCCGCTGCCGCGTTCCGCCGCCGGCGTCAGCAGCACCTTCGCGCCCATCGCCCGCATCAGCTTGCGGCGTTCGATCGAGAACGTCTCGGTCATGAAGGCCACGAACGGATAACCACGCGCCGCGCACACCATCGCCAGCGCGATGCCGGTGTTGCCCGACGTCGCCTCCACCACCATCTGCCCGGGCTTTAGCGTCCCGCGCTGTTCGGCATCGAGGATGATCGCCAGCGCCAGCCGGTCCTTCACCGACGACATCGGGTTGAAGAACTCCAGCTTCGCGTACATCTGCACGCCCGCGGGCGCCAGGCGGTTGATGCGGACGATCGGCGTGTCGCCGACGGTGCCGAGGATGCTGTCGTGGATCATGGCGCGCTCTCCGACGGGTGGTGGGGGATCAGTCCTGGTGCGAGGCGACGGAATCCTGCAGCGAATACCGCCGCCAGCGGTTGAGCACCGTGCAGAACAGCTGCGCGGTCCGTTCGGTGTCGTACACGGCCGAATGCGCCTGGTCGCCGTCCCAGCTCAGGCCCGCGGCCTGCACGGCACGACTCAGCACGGTCTGGCCGAAGGCCATGCCTGCCAGGGTCACCGTATCGAACGTGGAAAACGGGTGGAACGGGTTGCGCTTGTGCGCCACCCGCGCCACGGCGGCATTGAGGAACCCCAGGTCGAAGCTGGCGTTGTGCCCGACCAGGATCGCCCGCTGGCAGCCGCCGCGCTTGGCCGCGGCCCGCACCGGCGCGAAGATGTGGTCCAGCGCCGCCCGCTCGGGCAGGGCGCCGCGCAACGCGCAGTCCAGGCGGATGCCGGTGATCTCCAGGGATTTCGGATCGATCTCCGAGCCCTCGAACGGCTCCACGTGCGTGCTGACGGTCTCGCCGGGCCGGTAGAAGCCGTCGTCGTCGAGCTCGATCGGCACCGCGGCGATTTCCAGCAGTGCATGCCGCGTGCAGTCGAAGCCGCCCGTCTCGACATCCACGACCACCGGAAGGAAGCCGCGGAAGCGCTCGGCCATGCGCGGAAGCGGGGGCGAATCCATGCCGGGCAGAATACCAGAGGGTGCCGGCGGGCCTTCAGGCCCGATGCTTATCAGCTCGGAAGCACCGGCACTGACGCGTGCGGATCAGACCAGCAGCCAGCGGTCCAGCGCCAGCACCAGGGCACCGCCGACGAGCAGCGTCAGACCGAGCGTCGGCACCAGCAGGAACAGCGGCACGCCGAGCACCAGCCCCGCCAGGCCCCAGGCGGCCGGATCCTGCAGCGGCCGGCGGGCGCCGGTGGCGGCGTACGCCGCCACCGCCGCATCCAGGCTCAGCCGGCCGGCGCCGCGCAGCACCAGCGGCAGCAGCATCACCGCGAAGATCAGCGGCAGCTTGAAATTGCCATGGCCCTCGTCGCGGATCGCGTACCCCATCGCCAGGTCGCGCAGCGACATCCACTCCATCGGCCAGTGCACCGATGCCGTCGCCACCATCGTCAGCACCAGCAGCGAGAAGGCGAAGAAGCGCGTACCCAGTCCGAACAGCAGCGCCAGCGCGCCGGCCAGTTCGAACCACGTCGCGACCTGCCAGCTCAGGTCGGGCGGGACGTGGTTGAAAGGGAACGGGAAGTCGGCCTGGATGTCGCTGAACCAGTTGTTGCCCCGGTATTTGTTGAACCCGGCCTGCCAGAATTCCCAGGCCAGGATGATCCTCAGGCCCAGCGGCGCCAGCCATTCGCCGACGCCGTCCAGCCGTTCGGTGAGCGCCAGCCAGCGCTCGCTCGTGGTCATCGCCATCGTCGTTTCCTCAGGGTGGAGTCGTGCCGAGGACCACACCCTCGGCCCGCAGTCGTTCGAGCATGTCGCGACCCATCGCCAGGAACGCGTCGCGGTCCGCCGCCTGCGCTTCTTCGGCCAGCGCCAGCAGGTGCGCGCGCCCCGTCGCGGCTTCGTCGTCGGACAGGCGCTGCAGCAGGCGGAAGGTGAGCGCGCTGATCTGGTCGAAGCGCACCTTCGACGCCCGGTCGCGGCGCACCAGCAGGAAGGTCGCTTCTTCCGGCGCGGCTTCCGGCAGGAACGCCGGCGAGATGCGATGCACCGGCCAGGCGTAGGCCAGCGCCCACGCCAGCGGCGACGGCACCGGCACGCCCTCGAGCAGGTCGCCGGCCGGGTCGTGCGGCACCTGAGCCGGATCGGCGTCGCTGATGTCCAGCGCCAGTTCGGCCCATTCGTAATGCGCGAGTTCCGGCAGCCACGCCGGGTCGCCGCGATCTTCCCCGGCGCGCTCGGCCAGGTACTGGATGAATTCGCGCGGCAGTTCCGGGAACAGCGGCGTCGTGCAGCGGTACTCGCGGTAGAAGTCGCGCACCAGCGTCGGCCAGTCCGGGCCCAGTACCTTGCGGATCACCGGGAAGTTGCCGGCGAGCAGGCCCTGCAGGCCGTTGAAGAACAGGTCGCGGTAGACCCGCAGCCGGCGTTCCTCGATGCCGGGTGGCGGCGCCGCGTGTTCCGGGTCGCGGATATGCGCCGCGAACGCGAACTGCTGCGCGCGCAGCGAACCCGGCA
>JAKFCL010000090.1:0-4144 GCA_036676665.1 Arenimonas sp.
AGGCGCCAGCTCGTCGACGGCACGGCGAACGCGGACGCGCTCGCCACCACCAGGATCAGGGCGAGCAGGCCGGGAAAATCGGCGGGCTTGAACTTCATGGAGCGACCTCCGCGACGCGTGTGCGCGGAATATTCCCTGCGCACGGTGGGCGTGGCGTGAGCGGGCGGGGCGGGGGGCCAGGGTTCCGCCTGTAATCTTTTCAAGCGAACTGGAAACTAGGCGAGGTACTCGTCCTTGAGGCGGACGTAGTGCTTGGCGCTGTAATACATCTGCTCGATCTCCTTCGCGGAGAGGTTGCGCGCCGGCCGCGCCGGGTTGCCGAGCCACAGCTCGCCGGTGTGCACCGTCTTGCCCGGCGGGATCACCGCGCCGGCGCCGACGAAGCCGTGGTCCATGACCGTCGCGCCGTCGAGCACGGTCGCGCCCATGCCGATCAGGCAGGCGTTGCCGATCGTGCAGGCGTGGATGATCGCGCCGTGGCCGATCGTGACGTCGTCGCCGATCAGCGTCGGCCAGCCGCCCGGGCGGGTGAACGGGCCTTCGTGGGTGACATGCACGATCGTGCCGTCCTGGATGTTGGTGCGGGCGCCGATGCGGATGTGGTTCACGTCGCCGCGGATCACGGTGAACGGCCACACCGAGCTGTCTTCGCCCAGGTGCACGTCGCCGATGACGCAGGCGGCGGGATCGACATAGGCGCGGGCGCCCAGGGTGGGGACGATGCCCCGGAAAGGTCGGAGGTTCATGCCGCCAGTGTAAGCCGCCGGGCCGGGCCGGTCCGCCCGCCGGGTCGTACACTGGCGCCCATGGACACCCATTCCTCCCCCGACCACGACCTCCGCCCGCTGCTGGACCAGATGCGGGTGGCCCAGCGCCGCCAGCCGCCCGACTACCGCCAGCGGATGGCCGACCTGGCGCGGCTGGCCGAGGTGCTCAAGCGCTACAGCGAGGACATCGTGCGGGCGATCTCGGCCGATTTCGGCCGGCGCTCCCGCCACGAGACCCTGGCCGCCGAGATCATGGTCACGCTGGACGAGATCGCCCACGTGCGCCGCAACCTCCGGCGCTGGATGCGCCCCGAGCGCCGGGGCCTGAACCTGGCGTTCCTGCCGGCGCGCGGGGAAATGCGGCTGCAGCCGCTGGGCGTGGTCGGGATCGTCGCCCCGTGGAACTACCCCGTGCAGCTGGCGCTGGTGCCGCTGGCCGACGCGATCGCCGCCGGCAACCACGTGATGCTCAAGCCCTCCGAGCACACGCCGCGCACGGCCGAGCTGCTGGTCCGGCTGCTGGCCGAGGTGTTCCCGGCCGAGCGGGTCACCGTGATCCAGGGCGATGCCGCGATCGGCGCGGCGTTCAGCCGGCTGCCGCTGGACCACCTGCTGTTCACCGGCTCGACGATGGTCGGCCGGGCGGTGATGGCGGCCGCGGCGCCGAACCTGGTGCCGGTGACGCTGGAACTGGGCGGAAAGTCGCCGGCGCTGATCGCCCCGGGTTACCCGGTGGAGCACGCCGCCGAGCGCATCGCCGCCGGCAAATGCTTCAACGCCGGCCAGACCTGCGTGGCGCCCGACTACGTGCTGGTGCCGCGCGAGCAGCGCGATGCGTTCGTGCGCGCCTACCTGGCCAGCGTGAAGCGCCGTTATCCGAGCCTGGTCGCCAATCCCGACTACACGGCCGTGGTGAACCACCGCCAGGCGGCCCGGCTGCGGGACTGGCTCGAGGACGCCCGCGACCGGGGCGTGACCGTGCTGCAGCACCGGCCCGATTCCGCCGAGCCGCCGCCGGGGGTCGAGGTGATCCCGCCGACGGTGCTGCTGGACCCGCCCGACGACGCGCTGGTGATGCGCGAGGAGATCTTCGGGCCGCTGCTGCCGGTGAAGTCCTACGACAACCACGACTGGGCGATCGACTACATCCTCGACCGCGAACGGCCGCTGGCGTTCTACCCGTTCGACCGCGACCGCGCCCGGCTCCGGCGCACCCTCGACCGGGTGGTCGCCGGCGGCGTCTGCGTCAACGACACGCTGATCCAGTTCGGGCAGCACTCGCTGCCGGTCGGCGGCGTCGGCCCCAGCGGCATGGGCGCCTACCACGGCCACGCGGGCTTCCTCGCCTTCAGCAAGCCGACGCCCGTGCTGTACCAGTCCCGGCTCAACGGCATGAAGATCTTCGACCCGCCGTTCGGCCGGCTCGCCGATGCGGTGATCCGGTTCCTCACCCGGTGAGGCTGCGGCAGGCATCGTTCCTGCTTGAAAATCCCCCCTCCGCGCGCCATCTGGACGTGATGACCCCGACCAACCCCCTGCTGGCCCCCGGCGAGCTGCCCGCCTTCTCGCGGATCGAACCCGCCCACGTCGAACCGGCCATCGACGAGGTGCTCGCCGGATTCCGCAGCGCCGTCGACCGGCTGACCGCCGATCCGCAGGCGCGCGACTTCGACACCCTGATGGCGCCGCTGGAGCGCTGGGAAGAGCGCCTTGGCCGCGTGTTCGCGCCGGTGTCGCACCTGCACGGCGTCAAGGATTCGCCGGAGCTGCGCGAGGCCTATTCGGCGGCGATGGAGAAGCTGACCGAACACGCCACCGAACTCGGGCAGAACCGCGAGCTCTATGCCGCCGTGAAACAGCTGCGCGAATCGCCGGGTTTCGCGGCGCTGGACCTGGCGCGGCGCACGCTGGTCGAAGACAGCCTGCGCGGCTTCCGGCTGTCGGGCGTCGCGCTCGAGGAGCCGGACCGCTCGCGTTACAAGGACATCCAGAACGCACTGAGCAAGCTCGAGACCGAATTCGAGGAAGCCGTGCTCGACGCCACCGATGCCTGGACGCGGCCGCTCGCCGACGCCGAACTGGCCGGCCTGCCGGCCTCGGCGCGGGCGATGCTGCGGCAGATGGCGCAGGACAAGGGCCTCGACGGCCACCTGGCGACGCTCAAGGGCCCGGTGGTGCAGGCGATCCTGACGTTCGCCGACGACCGGGCGCTGCGCGAGGAGGTCTACACCGCCTACAACACCCGCGCCTCCGACCAGGGCCCGCATGCCGGCACCCACGACAACAGCGCGCGCATCGAGAAGATCATGGCGCTGCGCCACGAGGCTGCGCGCCTGCTCGATTTCGAATCCGCCGCGCACCTGTCGCTGGCCGACAAGATGGCCGGCACGCCCGAGCGCGTGCTGCGTTTCCTGCGCGAACTGGCCGCCAGGGCGCGGCCGGTGGCCGAGCGCGAGTACGCCGAGCTCAAGGCGTTCGCCGCCGCCGAGTTCCGCATCGCCGACCTGCAGCCCTGGGATGTCGCCTACGCGTCGGAGAAGCTGCGCGAGAAGCTCTTCGATTTCAGCGAGGAGGACCTGAAGCCGTATTTCCCGCTGCCGGCGGTGATGGAAGGGCTGTTCACGGTCGCCGGGCGCGTGTTCGGCATCGCGCTGCGCGAGCGGCACGACGTCGACACCTGGCATCCGGACGTGCATTTCTTCGACGTGCTCGATGCTGGACAGGGACGTCCGAATGCCGCGGGCGCAGGAAGCGCAGGAGCGGCCGCCGACGGCAGCGTGCGCGCCGGCGTGTATCTCGATCATTACGCCCGCGCCGGCAAGCGCGGCGGCGCCTGGATGGATGTCTGCCGCTCGCGGCTCAGCGACGGCGAGTCGCTGTTCGCGCCCGTCGCCTACCTCACCTGCAACTTCCCGCCGCCCACGGGCGACGACCCGGCGCTGCTGACGCACGACGACGTCGTCACGCTGTTCCACGAATTCGGCCACGGCCTGCACCACCTGCTGACCGAGGTCGACTGGCCGAGCGTCGGCGGCATCAGCGGCGTCGAATGGGACGCGGTGGAGCTGCCGAGCCAGTTCATGGAGAACTTCGCGTGGCAGCGCGAGGCGCTGGACCTGTTCGCGAAACACTGGAAGACCGGCGAGCGGCTGCCGGACGCGCTGTACGACAAGATGCTCAAGGCACGGCATTTCCACGCCGGCCTGTTCCTGATGCGGCAGCTGGAGTTCGCGCTGTTCGACTTCCGCCTGCACCTGGAATTCGACCCGGAACGCGGCGCGCGCGCGCTGCAGACGCTGGCGGAGGTGCGCGACGAAGTGGCCGTCATCCGCCCGCCGGACTGGCATCGCGGCCCGCATTCGTTCACCCACATCTTC
>JAKFCL010000091.1:0-6031 GCA_036676665.1 Arenimonas sp.
GTCCCAGCGCTGCTGCCAGTCCTGCAGTGCCGTCTCGGCGGCCTTCAGCGCGTCCTGGCGGCCGCCGTCCTCGGCCTGCAGCGTCGCCAGCTGCGGGTCGGCGGCGGCGATCGCGTTGTGCAGCTCGGCCAGCTGGCGCTCGTCGCCGCTGATGTGCTCGCCGACCTGGGCGAACGCCGCGTCGGCTTCGGCGCGGGCGGTTTCCAGGCGCTGGCGCAGTTCCTTCTGGTGCTGGATCTGCTGCTCGATGCGGGCCAGTTCGCCGCCGACGCGGTAGACCTCGGCCTGGGCGCGGCCGAGCGCCTCGCTGGCCTCGCCATGCTGGCTGCGACAGGCCTCGATCTGCGCCTCGGCGCCGCGCTGGTCGGCCAGCAGCGACTGCAGGCGGATCTCGTCCTGGGTCAGCGAGTCGTGCAGGGTCTTGAGGTCGGCGTCGTAGCGGCGGAATTCCAGCGCCTTGAGCTGGGCGTCCTTGTTCAGGCGCTCGGCCTGCAGCGTCTGGTACTGCTCGGCGGCGCGCGCCTGGCGCTTGAGGTGCTCGAGCTGCTTGTCGACTTCCTCGCGCAGGTCGTTCAGGCGGTCGAGGTTCTCGCGGGTCGCCTTGATGCGCGACTCGGTTTCCTTGCGGCGCTCCTTGTACTTGGAGATGCCGGCGGCTTCCTCCAGGTACACGCGCAGGTCCTCGGGCCGGGCCTCGATGATCTGCGAAATCATCCCCTGCTCGATGATCGAGTAGCTGCGCGCGCCCAGGCCGGTACCCAGGAACAGGTCGGTGATGTCGCGGCGCCGGCAGCGGGCGCCGTTGAGGTAGTAGTTGGACTGGCCGTCGCGGCTGACCATGCGCTTGACCGAGATCTCGGCATAACGCGCGTACTCGCCGCCGACCGTGCCCTCGGAGTTGTCGAAGATCAGCTCGACCGTGGCCTGGCTGACCGGCTTGCGCGACGACGAGCCCGAGAAGATCACGTCGGTCAGCGAATCGCCGCGCAGGCGGCTGGCGGAGCTTTCGCCCATCACCCAGCGCACCGCGTCGATGATGTTCGACTTGCCGCAGCCATTGGGACCGACCACGCCGGTCATGTTGGTCGGCAGGTGCAGCACCGTGGGATCGACGAAGGATTTGAAGCCCGAGAGCTTGATCGTGGAAAGACGCATGCGGCGGCGCTGCCCCCGCGGCACCCGCGAGGGGCACCGCCAGAATTAGGAATTGGATCAGGAACGACGCCTAACCCGTTGATTTGGAAAGGCGCCTGGCGACCACCCGGTCGCACTGGACGGCCAGTATAAACGCCCTCCGGCAGGGTGTCGCAGCCGGCTTCAGGCCCGCGTGGCCGGCTCGAGCCGCGCGCCGCTGGCCGGATCGAAGAAATGCAGCGCCGGTCCCGGCGCGGCGAGCCGCCAGGCCTGGCCGACCTCGGGCATCGCCTGCGGCGGGCAGCGCAGCACCAGCGCCTGCCCGCCCAGCGACAGGTTGACGAAACATTCGTTGCCGACCGGTTCGACGACCTCGACCCGCGCCTCGAACCCCCGCTCCTCCGCGGTCGCGTGGCGAAGCGCCTCGGGGCGGATGCCCAGCGCGACATCGCGGCCGAGCCACGCGTCCGGCACGACCACCGAATCCGCCAGCGGCAGCGTGCCATCGTCGAGCACCAGCGCCAGCCCGTCGCCGCGCGCCAGGACGCCGCGCAGCACGTTCATGCCGGGGCTGCCCAGGAACGTCGCGACGAAGAGGTTGGCCGGCCGGTCGTACAGCGCCATCGGCGTGTCGATCTGCTGCACGTGGCCGTCCTTCATGACGACGATGCGCTGGCCGAGCGTCATCGCTTCGATCTGATCGTGCGTCACGTAGACCATCGTCGCGCCGAGCCGGCGATGCAGGCGGGCGATCTCCAGCCGCATCGCCCCGCGCAGCTTGGCGTCGAGGTTCGACAGCGGCTCGTCGAGCAGGAACACCTGCGGATCGCGCACCAGCGCCCGGCCGAGCGCGACCCGCTGGCGCTGGCCGCCCGACAGCGCCGCCGGCTTGCGCTGCAGCAGTTCGCCCAGTTCCAGCAGGCCGGCGGCGGCCTCCACCTTGTCGGCGACCTCGGCCTTCGGCAGGCCGCGCAGCTTCAACCCGAAGCCGAGGTTCTCGGCGACGGTCATGTGCGGGTACAGCGCGTAGCTCTGGAACACCATCGCGATGTCGCGGTCCTTCGGCGCCAGCGCGTTCACCACCCGGCCGCCGATGCTCAGCGTGCCGTCGCTGATCTCCTCGAGGCCGGCGATCATCCGCAGCAGCGTCGACTTGCCGCAGCCCGACGGCCCGACCAGCACCAGCAGCTCGCCGTCGGCGACGTCCACGCTGGCGCCATGCACGGCGACCTGGCCGTTCGGATAGACCTTGCGGACCCGGTCCAGGATCAAGCCGGCCATGGATTCTCCCTGCGGTGATGTGCCGAATCTGCGACCGGCCCGGCAGTGAATGCAAAGTCCGGAGCGGTAGGCTATGCTCGAAATGTAACCGTTTTCATACCCCTGATGTCCACCCGGAGCCCGCGATGAGCCAGTCCCGCGTCTTTCCCGACGGTTTCCTCTGGGGCGCCGCCACGGCCGCCCACCAGATCGAAGGATCGCCGCTCGCCGACGGGGCCGGGCCCAGCATCTGGACCCGGTTCGCGCACACGCCCAACTGGATGCTCAACGGTGACACCGGCGACATCGCCTGCGACCACTACCGGCGCTGGAAGGACGACGTGGCGCTGATGAAATCGCTGGGCCTGCAAGCCTATCGTTTCAGCGTGTCGTGGTCGCGCATCCACCCCGAAGGGCGTGGCCGGGTGAATGCCAGGGGCCTGGATTTCTATTCGCGCCTGGTCGACGAACTGCTGGAAAACGGCATCGAGCCGCTGCTGACCCTCTACCACTGGGACCTGCCGGCGGCGCTGGACGACCGTGGCGGCTGGCTGAACCCCGACATCGCCGGCTGGTTCGCCGACTACGCCACGACGATGTACCGGGCGCTGGACGGCCGGGTGAAGAAGTGGGTGACCCTCAACGAGCCGTGGGTGATCACCGACGGCGGCTACCTGCACGGCGCGCTCGCGCCGGGCCACCGCAACCGCTACGAGGCGCCGATCGCCAGCCACCACCTGATGCGCTCGCACGGCGCCGCGGTGCAGGCCTACCGCGCCGAGGGCAAGCACCAGATCGGCCTGGTCGTGAACCTGGAGCCCAAGTACGCGGCCTCGGAGTCGCCCGAGGACCAGGCGGCGATGCGGCGCGCCGACGCCTACATGAACCGGCAATACCTCGACCCGGCGATGCTGGGCAGCTACCCGGAAGAACTGAAGGAGATCTTCGGCGACGCCTGGCCCGAATGGCCGGCCGAGGACTACGCGTTGATCAAGCAGCCGCTGGATTTCCTCGGGGTGAACTACTACACCCGCAACGTCACCGAAGCCACCGACAGCTACCCGCTGAAGGCCGGCCCGGTGAAGCAGACTTCGGCCACCTACACCGAGACCGGCTGGGAAGTCTTCCCGAAGGGCCTGTTCGACACGCTGACCTGGGTGAAGCAACGCTACGGCGACATCCCGCTGTACATCACCGAGAACGGCGCCGCCTTCTTCGACCCGCCGACCGCCGAGGGCGGCCGCGTCCGCGACCCGCTGCGCATGGACTACCTGCAAAAGCACCTGTCGGCGATCCACGACGCGATCGGCGCCGGGGTCGACATCCGCGGCTACATGGTCTGGTCGCTGCTGGACAACCTGGAATGGTCGCTGGGCTATTCCAAGCGCTTCGGCATCGTGCACGTGAACTACGCGACCCAGGAGCGCACGCCCAAGGACAGTGCACGCTGGTATTCCCGCGTCATCGCCAGCCATGGCGCCACGCTGGCCGAGCCCCTGCCCTGATCCCGGGCGGCGCGCGGACGCCGACCGTGACCCGCCCGCGCCACGCATACGAATTCAGCGCGCCGACGACGACGTGACGCGTTACGCTTCGACGTTGAACCCCCCAGAGGACGCCGCGCGCGTGCCCATGCTCGATCGGCTGCTACTGTTCGGCGCCACCGGCGACCTGGCCCGCCGTTACCTGTTCCCGTCGCTGCTGCACCTCTGGCGCGACCGCCTGCTGCCGGCGGACTTCTCGCTGCTGGCGATCGGCCGGCACGAGTTCACCGACGAGACCTTCCGCGCCTGGATGCGCGAGCGCCTCGGCCGCGACGCCAGCGACAACCCCGCGGTCTTCGACGAGCTGATGCGGCGCACCCGCTACCAGGCCGCCGACCTGTCCGACCCGGAAGCGCTCGCCGGCATGCTGGCGCCGCATGCCGGCAAGCCGGCGGTCAGCTACCTGTCGACCCCGCCCGACCTGTTCGTGCCGGCCTGCCTGGGCCTGGCCTCGGCCGGGCTGCTGGACGCGCCGTCGCGGCTGGTGCTGGAAAAACCGATCGGCCGCAACCTCGAGACCGCCCAGGCGATCAACCGCGCGCTGGCCGAGTGCGTCGACGAGTCGCGGATCTTCCGCATCGACCATTACCTGGGCAAGGCGCCGGTGCAGAACCTGCTGGCGTTGCGGCTGGGCAACACGCTGCTCGAGGCCGTGTGGCACCACCGCTGGATCGAGTCGGTCGACATCCTGGTCGCCGAGACGGCCGGCGTCGACGGCCGCGAGGGCTATTACGCCGGTTATGGCGCGCTGCGCGACATGGTCCAGAACCACATGCTGCAGCTGCTGGCGCTGATCGCGATGGAACCGCCGGCGGCGCTGGACGCCGACAGCATCCGCGACGAGAAGCGCAAGGTGCTGCGGGCGCTGCGGCCGATGAGCGCCGACGACGTCGGCCAGCGCACCGTGCGCGGCCGCTACGGCGACGGCGTGGTCGCCGGCAAGGCGGTCGGCGGCTTCCGGCACGAATCGCCGGTGGAGACGTTCGTCGCGCTCGAGGCGCATATCGACAACTGGCGCTGGGCCGGCGTGCCGTTCCGCCTGGTCACCGGCAAGCGGCTGGCGGAGCGGACCAGCGAAGTGCACGTCACGTTCCGCCCGGTGTCGCACTGGCTGTTCGACCGCCCCGACGCGAAACACGCCACCCCCAACCGCCTGCGCGTGCAGCTGCAGCCCGAGGAGGCGGTCGAGATGACGCTGATGGGCAGCCTGGCCGCGCCCGAATGGGGCGCGATCGAGCTGCAGCCGATGTCGCTGGACCTGTCGATGCCGTCGCCGAGCCGCCGCATCGCCTACGAGCGCCTGCTGGTGGACGCGCTCAAGGGCAACCAGACGCTGTTCGTGCGCGACGACGAGGTCGAGGCCGCCTGGCGCTGGATCGACAGCATCACCGGCGCCTGGGACGCCGCCGGCACGCCGGTGCACGCCTACCCGGCCGGCTCCTGGGGCCCGGCCGAGGCCAGCCGGCTGCTGCCGGCCAGTCTGCTGTCGACGTTCGGGGCGACCGAATGAGCGACGCCCCCGTCCTGCTCGCCGACATCGGCGGCACCAACGCCCGCTTCGCGCTGGCCGACGTCGGCGAGCGCACGTCATTGCGCGACGGCAGCGTGCGCGAATTCGCCGTCGCCGACTTCCCTTCGCTGCCCGAAGCCGGCCGCCATTACCTGGCAGCCACCGAGGCACGCCCGGCACACGCGGTGATCGCGGTCGCCGGCCGCGTCGACGGCGACGAGGCGCGCATCACCAACCACCCGTGGGTGATTTCCGGCCAGCGCACCCGCGATGCGCTGAACCTGCAGGACCTCCGGCTCGTCAACGATTTCGCCGCGCAGGCGATGGCGGTGTCGCTGCTCGGCCCGAACGACGTGGTTCCGCTCGGCGGCGTCGGCTGGAACCCGTCCGACCTGGCGGCCCCGGAGCGCACGTACGCGGTGATCGGCCCGGGCACCGGCCTGGGCGTCGGCGGCCTGCTGCGCCGCGACGGCCGTTTCCACGCGCTGCAGACCGAAGGCGGCCACGTCAGCTTCGCGCCGGGCACACCCGAGGAGATCGCGATCCTGGCGACGCTGTCGGAAGAATTCGGCCGCGTGTCGGC
>JAKFCL010000092.1:0-111114 GCA_036676665.1 Arenimonas sp.
ACGTTCAAGGACATGGAAGTGATCGGCGTCGAGCGGCTGTCGGAGGCGATGGAGGCGGCGGCGCAATGAATGCCGAAACGATGCCCGGGGACGACCTTGCCGCGGGTGCCGCGGCCCATGTCGCGGCCGCGGACGTGCGGCTGCCGTTCGAATTCGTCGGCGGCGCCGGCGTCGTCCGGCCGTGGCGGCGCGCCGATCGTGCGTCGCTGCTGCGCCATGCCGACAATCCGAACGTCGCGCGCTACCTCTCGCTGCGTTTCCCGAATCCCTACACGCCGGCGGATGCCGACGCGTGGTTCGCATTCCTGGACGCGCAGGAAGATCCGCCCGCGTGGGCGATCGATGTCGATGGCGAAGCGGTCGGCGGCATCGGCGTGCGGCTCGGCGAGGCGGAGTTCGCGCACACCGGCGACCTCGGCTACTGGCTCGGCGAAGCCCACTGGCGGCGCGGCATCGTCGGCGCGGCCGTGCGGGTGGCGGTGCCGTTCGTGATGGCGCGCTACGGCCTCGCGCGGCTCACGTCCTACGCGAATCCGCGCAACCTCGGTTCGATCCACGTGCTCGAAGGCGCCGGCTTCGTCCGCGAAGGCCTGATCCGGGCCCGGGCCATCCGCGACGGCGTCGCGCACGACCACGTCGCATTCGGGCTTGTCGATCCGGCGCGGCTGCCGGCGGGTTAGGGCCGCCGTGCGAAGAAGCGGGCGGCGTTTGCGTGCAGGATCGCGCGCTCCTGCGCCTCGCTGAGATCGAGCGCGTCGAGCGAGGCACGTACCGTGGCGGGGTCGGCGTTGTCGCTGCCGAACAGCATGCGGTCGCCGAATCCCGCGTCGAGCATCGCCTTCATCATCGCCGCGAATGCCGGCGGCGGGACGATGTCCGGGTTGTTGATCACCGAGATGTCGACGTACACGCCGGGGAAATCGCGCATCAGGGCCATGGTTTCTTCGAAGAACGGACCACCCGCATGCATCACCCAGAGCCGCAGTGCCGGATGCCGTCCGAGCACGGGCCGCAGCAGCGCCGGATTGCCGAGGTCCTCGCGGAAGTCCGGGCTGCCGTGGTCCGGGCCCGCGGACCCGGTGTGGATGCCGACCGGCAGGTCGTGTTCGACCGCGAGCGCCCAGTAGGGCTCCATGCGAGGGTCGTCCGGTGCGATGCCGTAGTACTGGGTCAGTACTTCGCCGAGGAAGTGGATCCGACCGGCGGCGATCTGTTCTTCGACCCACGCGACGCCAGGCCATTCACGGCCGTCGGCGAAGCACGGCTGCAGGCTGTACGGCACCTTGCCGCGCGGGCAGGGGAACATCAACCCACGCAGGACCGTCAGCCCTTCGCCATCCACATATCGCTGTTGCGCGTCCCACGACGTGCTGATCGCGACGGTTTGAATGCCCGCGGCGCGAACGGATGCCCGCTGCGCCGCGGGATCGAGCGCACCGTGCAGGTGCGCGTCGAAGACTGCGGCCTGCTCCGGCACGGAAGCACAGCCGCTGGCGACGACGAGCAGGGCGAGGGCGGACAACAACGACCGTGGAGGCAGTTTCATCGGCGGGTCCTCTAGGGCCGGCGGTGCCGGCGGGAGTCGCTCAGACGCGGTGCAGGACGAGTTCGTAGACGAACTTCGACCCGAAAAACGCCAGCAGCAGCAGCCCCATCGCCACCAGCGTCAGCTTGATCGCCCGCGGGCCGCGCCAGCCCCAGCGCCAGCGGCCGAACAGCAGCACCGCCAGCACGCCCCACGACAGCATCGACAGCACGGTCTTGTGGCCGAGGTCCTGCGCGAACAGGTCGTCGACGAACACCACGCCGGTCAGCAGCGTCAGGCTCAGCAGGCCGAAACCGGCGCCGAGGCTGCGGAACAGCAGGGTCTCGGTCTGAGTCAGCGGCGGCAGGAAGCGCAGCGCGCCGCCGAGGTGGCGCTGCCGCAACGCGCGTTCCTGGAACCACAGCATCAGCGCCAGCAGTGCCGCCACCGCCAGCGTGGCGTAGGCCAGCAGCGCCAGCAGCGCGTGCATCTGCAGCTGCCAGCCCAGGTCCTCGCGCGGGCGACCGCCGCCGAGCGTGGCGTACAGCGCCAGCATCGCCGCGGCCAGCGGGAAGACGATGATGCCCAGCGCCTCGATGCGCTGGGTCGGTCCGAGCGAGGTCGTCAGCGCCGCCATGCCCAGCCCGACCAGCGACAGCGCCGCGAAGAAGTGCAGGTCCGGTCCGCCCAGCGTGCGCCACGCCAGCAGGTGCACCGCCGCGTGCAGCAGCACCGCCGGCACGGCCGGCAGCAGCCAGCGCCGGCGGCCGGGGTCGGCCGTGCCGGCCCGGGTCGCCAGCAGCTGGCTGGCGACGGCGTAAAGGACGATGGCGATCAGGCCGAGGACGAGGGCGGGCATCGGCCGAAGTCTGTCATGTTTGCGAACCGTTCTCGACACCGCGGCGACCCGCGCAACGCGGGGCGGGGCAGTGCCGACAGCCGGTCCAGGCCCGCGCGCTATACTTCGCGCCCCTCCCGCAAAGCCCCAGACCCATGTTCGAGTCGCTGACCCAGCGCCTGTCCGGCACCCTCCAGCGCCTGCGCGGCCGCGGCCGCCTGACCGAGGAAAACATCCGCGAGGCCACCCGCGAGGTGCGCATCGCGCTGCTCGAGGCGGACGTGGCGCTGCCGGTCGTTTCGGCGCTGATCGAGCGCATCAAGGCGCGTGCCGTCGGCCAGGAAGTGCTGACCAGCCTGACCCCGGGCCAGGCGCTGGTGAAGGTCGTGCGCGACGAAATGGCCGCCGTGATGGGTTCGGCCGCGACCGAGCTCAACCTCAACGTGCCGGCGCCGGCGGTGATCCTGATGGCGGGCCTGCAGGGCGCCGGCAAGACCACCACGGTGGCCAAGCTCGCCAAGCACCTGAAGGAGCGCAGGAAGAAGAAGGTGATGGTCGTCTCCGCCGACGTCTACCGCCCGGCCGCGATCGAGCAGCTGCGCACGCTGGCGCAGCAGGTCGACGTGCTGTTCTTCGCGTCCGACGCGAGCCAGAAGCCGGTCGACATCGTGCGCGCGGCGATCGCCGATGCGCGCAAGTCGTTCGCCGACGTGCTGATCGTCGACACCGCCGGCCGCCTGTCGATCGACGAGGCGATGATGGCCGAGATCCAGGCGCTGCACGCCGCGGTGAACCCGGTCGAAACCCTGTTCGTCGTCGATTCGATGACCGGCCAGGACGCCGCCAACACCGCTAAGGCGTTCGCCGAGGCGCTGCCGCTGACCGGCGTCGTGCTGACCAAGACCGACGGCGATGCCCGCGGTGGCGCCGCGCTGAGCGTGCGCTACATCACCGGCAAGCCCATCAAGTTCATCGGCACCGGCGAGAAGCCCGACGGCCTGGACGTGTTCCACCCGGATCGCGCCGCCAGCCGCATCCTCGACATGGGCGACGTGCTGAGCCTGGTCGAGCAGGTCGAGCAGCAGGTCGACAAGGACAAGGCGCAGAAGCTCGCCGAGAAGATCGGCAAGGGCAAGAAGTTCGACCTCAACGACATGAAGGACCAGTTCGAGCAGATGCAGAACATGGGCGGCCTGCACGGGCTCATGGACAAGCTGCCGGGCATGGGCCAGATCCCGGACCACGTGAAGAGCCAGGTCACCGGCAAGGAAGTGCCGCGCATGGTCGCGATCATCAACTCGATGACCAAGAAGGAGCGGCGCAACCCGGGCCTGCTCAACGGCTCGCGCCGCGCCCGCGTCGCCCGCGGCTCGGGCACGACCCCGGCCGACGTGAACAAGCTGCTCAAGCAGTTCCAGCAGATGGAGAAGATGATGTCCAAGCTCTCGCAGGGCGGCATGAAGGGCCTGATGCGGGGCATGAAGGGCATGATGGGCGGCGGCATGGGCGGGCGCTTCCCGGGCCGCTGAGCGGCTTCGCCGGCCGGGCGCGGGGCAGGGATTCGACCCCGGGCCTTCCCTCGAACGCCCGATAGGGCTAGAATCCGCGATTCCCCGAGCCGGTCCGGCCCGGGTTTCCTGCCCCAGACTTAGAGCAAATTCAAATGGTCAAGATCCGTCTGACCCGCGGCGGCGCCAAGAAGCGCCCCTTCTACCACATCATCGTCACCGACTCGCGCAACAAGCGCGACGGCCGCTCGATCGAGCGCGTGGGTTTCTACAACCCCATCGCGACCGGCAACGAGAAGCGCGTGGAGCTCGACACCGCGCGCGTCGACCATTGGGTTTCCAAGGGCGCGCAGCTGACCGACAAGGTCCGCATGCTGGTCAAGGAAACCTCGGCCCAGGCCGCGGCCTGAGCCTCCGGCCTCGCCCCGCGCGAGGCCGCACGCGATGACCACCGGGCGCCGCATCCTGCTGGGCAGGGTCGCCGGCGCTTTCGGCGTCCGGGGCGAGCTCAAGCTGCTCTCCTGGACCGATCCCCGCGACGCCCTGTTCCGCTACCAGCCCTGGATCCTGCGTTCCGCCGACGGCGAGCGCGAGGTCTCGGGCGTGCGTGGCCGCGACACCGGCAAGCTGGTGATCGCCACGTTCCCCGGCGTCGAATCCCGCGAGCAGGCCGAGGCGATGCACGGCCTCGAGATCTGGGTGCCGCGCGACCGCCTGCCGCCCCCCGGCCCCGGCGAGTATTACTGGGTCGACCTCGAGGGGCTGGCGGTCCAGACCGTCGACGGCGTCGCGCTCGGCACCGTCTCGCACCTGTTCGACACCGGCGCCAACCCGGTGATGGTGGTCGGCGGCGAACGCGAACGGCTGATCCCGTTCATCAGCGACCAGTACGTCAAATCGGTGGATTTCCAGGCCGGCCGGATCGTGGTCGACTGGGACCCGGACTTCTGACCGGCGCCCTCTCCGTGCGCATCGACGTCGTCACGCTCTTTCCCGATTTCATCCGCGACAGCGCCGCGCTCGGCGTGGTCGGCCGCGCGCAGGAACGTGGCCTGCTGGCCGTCCATGGCTGGAACCCGCGCGATTACGCCACCGACAGCTATCGCCGCGTCGACGACCGGCCGTTCGGCGGCGGTCCCGGCATGGTGATGCTGGCCGAGCCGCTGTCGGCCTGCCTGGCGGCGGCGCGCGCCGCCGATCCGGCCCCCGCGAATGTCATCTACCTCAGCCCGCAGGGCCGTCGGCTGACCCAGGCCGGCGTGCGCGAACTCGCGGCCCGGCCGCGGTTGATCCTGCTGTGCGGCCGGTATGAGGGGCTGGACGAGCGGTTCGTCGAGCGCGAGGTCGACGAGGAGCTGTCGATCGGCGACTACGTGCTGTCCGGCGGCGAGCTGGCCGCGGCGGTGGTCATCGACGCCGTCGGCCGGCTGCAGGAGGGGGCGCTGAACCATGCCGAGTCCGCGGTCCAGGACAGCTTCGAGGACGGGCTGCTGGACTGCCCGCATTTCACCCGGTCCGAGGCGCAGGGCACCGACGGGGTGCCCCCGGTGCTGCTTTCCGGCGACCACGCGGCGATCGCCCGCTGGCGGCGGCAGCAGGGCCTGGGCCGGACCTGGCTGCGGCGGCCGGACCTGCTGGCGCGGGTCGTGCTGGACCGCAAGGACCGGGAACTGCTGGCGACCTTCATCGCCGAATGGCAGGCCGTCAACCCGCCGGGCCGCTGAACCTCTTCCCTTTCAATGAGTTGGCTGGCTATAATGCCGGGCTCCCCGCCGAAGTCAGGCGACGGATTCAGCCAAGCACGGTTCCGGGCCTCTGGCGCGCACACAAAACAAATATCAGAGGCGTACGAATCATGATCAACAAACTCCTGCAGCAGTTCGAAGCCGAGCAGATCAAGCGCGAGCTCCCCTCGTTCGGTCCCGGCGACACCGTCGTCGTCAACGTCAAGGTCAAGGAAGGCAATCGCGAACGCCTCCAGGCCTACGAAGGCGTCGTCATCGCGATCAAGAACGCCGGCCTGAACTCCGCGTTCACCGTCCGCAAGATCTCGCACGGCTTCGGCGTCGAGCGCGTCTTCCAGACCCACAGCGCGATCATCGATTCGGTCACCGTGAAGCGCCGCGGCAAGGTCCGCCAGGGCAAGCTGTATTACCTGCGCGACCTGGAAGGCAAGAAGGCCCGCATCAAGGAAGACCTGGCCAACCGCGACTGATCCGTCGCGCGCCGCGACCCACCGGTCGCGATGCCACGAACGGCCGCCCTCGGGGCGGCCGTTTGCTTTTGCGGGCGGGTCGATCCGTGCGGTTCGGCAGTTGCGATCCACGCCGACCCGCGCCTACGCTGCCGGCGTGCGCCCGTTCGCGAACCTCGCCGCGTTCCTGCTGCTCGCCGCCTTCGACGTGTCGCCCGCCGTCGCACGCGTCGGCATGCCGTCGGCGCTGACGCCGGTGGTCCAGCACACGACGCCGGGGGAAGCCCTGCTCGCGCCGTCCCCGCTCGTCGACGGCGGCGAATTTTCCCGCCGCCTGCTCAGCCCGATCGCCGCCGACGACCTGTCGCGCTTCCTGCAGTCGCAGCGCCGCGACCTCGCGCCCGAACCGTTCGCCGCCGGCGCCGAGCGCATCGACCTGCGCGTGCCGGCGATCGAGCCGCCGGGCGGGTACGGGCTCATCATCTTCGTGCCGGCCTCGCCGGCCTTCGCGCTGCCGGCGGACTGGAAGCGGCCGCTGGACGAACGCGGGCTGATCTTCGTGTCGCTCCGCGATGCCGGCAACGACGCCGACGTGATCGGCCGGCGCATCCCGCTGGTGCTGCATGCGCACAAGTTCGTCGCCGACCGCTACCGGCTCGATCCGGCGCGCATCCATGTGTCCGGGTTTTCGGGCGGTGCGCGCCTGGCGCAGCGGGTGGCGATGGGCTGGCCGGACGTGTTCGGCGGCAGCCTGCAGTTCGCCGGCAGCGTGATCGTCGGGCAGAGCCGGCTGCCGCCGCCGCCGTCGGAACTGATGCAGCGCTTCCGCCGGCAGACGCGGGTGGTGATGGTCAGCGGCGCGATCGACATGGCCAACCGCCGCAACGATGCGCTCGCCCGCGACACGTTGCAGAGCCTGTGCGCGACGAACGTGCAGACGATCGTGCCGGCGCGGCTGGACCACTGGGTGCCCGACGGACGCGTGCTGGCGAAGGCGCTGGACCGGCTGGAGGCCCCGGCCGCCGCGCCCGACGCCGCGTGCGAAGCCCGGCTGCAGGCGCAGATCGACGGCGAACTCGCCCAGGCCGCCGCCGATGCCGATGCCGGCCGCGACGCCGAGGCCACGGCGCGGCTGCTGGCGATCGACGACCGCTGGGGCGGGCTCGCCGCGCCCGCCTCCGTGGAGCTTGCGCGGCGCCTGCTCGCCCGGCGCGCCGGGCCGGCCGTCACGGATTGAACGCGCCACCGTCGGCAACCATATCCACCGCATGACCACTGACGAACTGCTGCCGACCGTCCGCCTCGACCTGTGGTTGTGGGCGGCGCGTTTCCACAAGACGCGTGCGGTCGCCAAGGCGGCCATCGAGGGCCATCGCATCGGGATCGGCGGGCAGGACGCGAAGCCGTCGCGTGCCGTGCGTGCCGGCGACCGGCTGACGATCCGGCGCGGCGACGACACGTTCGTCGTCGACGTGCTCGCCGTCAGCGACCGTCGCGGTTCGGCGCCGGTCGCGCAGACGCTGTATCGCGAGACCGACGCGTCGCGCGAGGCGCGCCAGAAGGCCGCCGCCGAACGCCGCGCCGCGGCCACCGGCTACCAGGCGCCGAAAACCAAGCCCGACAAGCGCGCGCGCCGGCTGATCCAGGCCCTGGGCGACCTCGACGCGCTCTGAGCACCACCCCCGGCCCACCGGATGCGATCGCCACAGTGCGCTCGACGCCGCCGCGACCGCACGCTCAACGCAGCAGCTTGAGCCGGTACAGCGCCTCGAGCGCCTGCTTCGGGGTCAGGTCGTCCGGATCGATCGCCGCCAGCGCCTCGAGCGCCGGCGACGGCTGCGGCGCGAACAGGCCGAACTGCAGCGGCGAATCCAGCGCCGCCGGCGACGTCGCCGCGACCGCGACGGGCGCGCCGCGCTGCTCGAGCTCCACCAGGGTGCGCCGCGCCTGTTCGACCACCGTGCGCGGCAGGCCCGCGAGCGCCGCCACCTGCAGGCCGAAGCTGCGGTTGGCGGGCCCGTCCTTCACCGCGTGCATGAAAACGAGCTTGTCGCCGTGCTCGACCGCGTCCAGGTGTACGTTGGCGATGCCGCTGCCCGGCTCGGCGAGTGCGGTCAGCTCGAAGTAGTGCGTCGCGAACAGCGTCCACGCCCGGTTCGACTGGGCGAGGTGGCGGGCGCACGCCTCGGCCAGCGCGAGGCCGTCGTACGTCGACGTGCCGCGGCCGATCTCGTCCATCAGCACCAGCGACCGCGCCGTCGCGTGGTGGAGGATGTAACTGGTTTCCGCCATCTCGACCATGAAGGTCGACTGCCCGCGCGCGAGGTCGTCGCCGGCGCCGATGCGGGTCAGGATGCGGTCGATCGGCCCGATCAGCGCGCGCGCCGCCGGCACGAAGCTGCCGATGTGCGCCAGCAGCACGATCAGGGCGTTCTGCCGCATGTAGGTCGACTTGCCGCCCATGTTCGGGCCGGTGATGACCAGCATGCGCCGGTCCTCGTCCAGCACCAGGTCGTTGGGCTCGAACGGTTCGCTGCGCACCGCCTCCACGACCGGGTGGCGACCGCGTTCGATGCGCAGGCACGGCGTGTCGGTGAGTTCGGGCCGCGACCAGTCCAGCGCCAGCGCGCGGTCGGCGAACGCCGCCAGCACGTCGAGCTCGGACAGCGCGCCGGCGCAGCGCTTGAGTGCTTCCAGGTGCCGGTTCAGCGCATCGAGCAGCTCGTCGTACAGGCCCTTCTCGCGCGCCAGCGAACGCTCGCGCGCGCTGAGCACCTTGTCCTCGAACGCCTTGAGTTCCTCGGTGATGTAACGCTCGGCACCGGTCAGCGTCTGCCGGCGGGTGTAGTGCACCGGCGCGCGTTCGGACTGGCCCTTGCTGATCTCGATGAAATAGCCGTGCACGCGGTTGTAGCCGACCTTCAGCGTCGGGATGCCGGTGGCGGCCTTCTCGCGCGCCTCCAGGTCCACCAGGAACTGGTCGGCGTTCGTCGACAGCAGGCGCAGTTCGTCGAGTTCGGCGTCGAAGCCGGGCGCGATGACGCCGCCGTCGCGCAGCAGCACCGGCGGCTGCGGCATCACCGCGCGGGCGAGCAGCGCGGCGTCGTCGCCGTGCTCGCCCAGTTCCGCCGCCAGCGCGGCGAGCCGCGGCGAATCCAGCGGCGCCAGCAGCGCGCGCAGCGCCGGCAGCATCGCCAGCCCGTCGCGCAGCGTCGACAGGTCGCGCGGCCGCGCCGAACGCAGCGCCACCCGCGACAGGATGCGTTCGAGGTCGCCGAGGCCGCGGAAGGACTCGCGCAGCGCTTCGTGCGCGCGCGAATCGAGCAGCGTCGCCACCGCGTGGTGGCGTTCGCCGAGCACGCGGCGGTCGCGCAGCGGCCGGTTCAGCCAGCGCCGCAGCAGCCGCCCGCCCATCGGGCTGACGCTGGCGTCGAGCACGCCCAGCAGCGTGTGTTCCAGCCGGCCGTCGGTGCGGCTGTCGAGTTCCAGATGGCGGCGCGTGGCGGCGTTGAGCGCGATGCCGTCGTCGGCCGATTCCAGTGCGATCGCCGTCAGGTGCGGCAGGCGCTGCTTCTGCGTTTCTTCCACGTACGCCAGCAGCGCGCCGGCGGCGGCGGTCGCCAGCGGCTTGTCTTCGAGCCCGAAGCCGGTCAGGTCGTGCAGGCCGAAGAAACGCAGCAGCTGCCGGCGACACGCCTCGGCCTCGAAGCCCCACGGCGGCCGTCGGCGCAGGCCCGGCAGGCCGGCGAAGAAGGCCGGCCAGCCGTCCTCGTCCGCGAGCAGGATCTCGGCCGGATCCAGCCGCGCCAGTTCGGCGGCCAGCAGGTCCTCGCCGGCGATCTCCGAGACGAGGAAGCGGCCGCCGGCGAGGTCGGCCCAGGCCAGGCCGTACCCGCCGCGACCGCGCGACACGGCCAGCAGCAGCGTGTCGCGGCGTTCCTGCAGCAGCGCCTCGTCGGTGACCGTGCCCGGGGTGACGATGCGCACGACCTTGCGTTCGACCGGGCCCTTCGACGTCGCCGGATCGCCGATCTGCTCGCAGATCGCCACCGACTCGCCCAGCGCCACCAGCCGCGCCAGGTAACCCTCGTACGCATGCGCCGGCACGCCGGCCATCGGGATCGGCGCGCCGCCGGAGCTGCCGCGCTGGGTCAGCGTGATGTCGAGCAGACGCGCCGCCTTGCGGGCGTCGTCGTAGAACAGCTCGTAGAAATCGCCCATCCGGAAGAACAGCAGGATGTCCGGGTTCTCCGCCTTCGCGGCGAAGAACTGGCGCATCACCGGGGAATGCGACGGCGTGTTGTCGCCGCTCATAAGTGCTTGATGCCGCTGGACATGCGTGGGGGATTGAACGCCGGATGCAGGCCGGAAGCTTAGTCGATGGCACGACCGAACGCGATTGGCGCACGCCGGCCCGGTCACGTCGGTTGCACGCGCGCCGGCGGAGCATCGATCGCGCCCATCGAAGGATCCGCCATGCCCTCCGAATCGCTGCCCGACGCATCGCGGCCCGTTTCGCACGCCGGCTGGCCGCTGGCCCTGTCGTTCGCCTGCCTGCTGGCCGCGTGCGGCCCGGCGCCGACGGCACCGGCTGCCGCCCCGGGTGACGCCGCCGAGACGCCCGCGGCGGTTCCGATCGACCGCACGCCGGCGCCGTCCGAACCCTCGCCGCCGCCTTCGCCCGGCGTGCCCGTCGATCTGCCGGCGGCCGACCCGGCCGAGCCGACGCTCCCGCCGCCCCCGACGGGCGCCGACCTGCCGTCGCTCACCGTCGGCAACTCGTCGGCGGAATCCACCCGCGGCGCCGATGTCGATTCGCCGATCCTGCGGGCCGTGCGCACGGGCGTGCAGCCCGGGGCGGACCGCCTCGTGTTCGAGTTCGAGGGCCGGGGGCTGCCGAAGTGGCATATCGAATATGTCGACCGGCCGGTGTACGACTGCGGCGCCGGCGAGGCGATCCGGCTGCCGGGCGATGCCTGGTTGATGGTGCGGTTTTCCGGGGCCCGCGCCCACGACGATGCCGGGCAGGGCACGACCGGCCCGAAGCTGCGCACGCTGGACCACCCGAACCTGATCGCGCTGGCGCGGATCTGCGATTTCGAGGCGGAAGTGACCTGGGTGGCCGCCGTGCGCACTCCGAAGGGTTATACGCCGCGTGTGCTGGCCGACCCGTCGCGGCTGGTGGTGGACATCGCGCACTGACCGCGGGCGTTGTCATGTGCCTGTAATTCCATGATGCTGGAATCATGGACATGAAAACCGCCGTGCCCGCCCTCGCCGCGCTTGCCCAGGCCTCGCGCCTGGCCGTGTTCCGGCACCTGGTCGGGATGGCGCCCGACGGCGCGCATCCGACCGCGATCGCCGAGGCGCTCGCGATCCCGCCCAACACCTTGTCGTTCCACCTCAAGGCGCTGGCGAACGCCGGCCTGGTCGATGCCGAACCCTCTGGCCGCCATATCCGCTACCGCGCGAATACCGACGCGATGCAGGCGCTGGTCGGCTTCCTCACCGACACCTGCTGCGGCGGCGATCCGTCGCGCTGCGCGCCGAAAGCATCCTCCCTTCAAGCGAGAAAGACCCGATGAGCATCCGCACCGGCATCAACGGCTTCGGCCGCATGGGACGCCTGACCCTGCGCGCCGCCTGGGAAGACCCGGCGATCGAATTCGTGCACGTGAACGATCCCGCCGGCGACCCGGCGACGCTGGCGCACCTGCTGCGGTTCGATTCGGTGCACGGCCGCTGGGATCGCGACATCCGCGCCGACGCCGATGCCCTGGTGATCGACGGGCGGCGGATTCCGGTCACCCGCAACAAGGAGCTGGCGGCGACCGACTGGTCCGGCTGCGACGTGGTGATCGAGGCATCCGGGAAGTTCCGCAAGCCCGACGTGCTGCAGCCGTACCTCGACCAGGGCGTCGGGCGTGTCGTGGTGACCGCGCCGGTGAAGTCCGCCGGCGCGCTCGACATCGTCATGGGCGTCAACCACCACCGCTTCGACCCGGCCATGCACCGCATCGTGTCCGCGGCGTCGTGCACCACCAACTGCCTGGCCCCGGTGGTCAAGGTCATCCACGAGGGCATCGGCATCCGTCACGGCAGCCTGACGACGATCCACAGCCTCACCAACACCCAGGTGATCGTCGACGCGCCGCACAAGGACCTGCGCCGGGCGCGCGCCTGCGGCTCCAGCCTGATCCCGACGTCGACCGGTTCGGCCACCGCGATCGCCGAGATCTTCCCGGAGCTGCGCGGCCGCCTTGATGGCCTGGCGGTGCGCGTGCCGCTGACCAACGCCTCGCTGACCGATTGCGTGTTCGAGGTCGAGCGCGCCACCACGGTGGACGAGGTGAACGCGCTGCTGCAGGCGGCCGCCGATGGCCCGCTGCACGGCATCCTTGGTTACGAGCCGCGGCCGCTGGTGTCGATCGACTTCCTGCACGACCCGCGCTCGGCGATCGTCGATGCGCTGTCGACGCGGGTCGTCAACGGCACGCAGGTGAAGATCTACGCCTGGTACGACAACGAATGGGGTTACGTGAACCGCACGGCCGAACTCGTCCGCCTCGTCGGCGCCGCGGGCGGTTGAGCCGATGTTTTCGCGCCTGTCGCCGGAGGTCCGCCAGTACCTGCTGATCACCGGCAACTACTGGGCGTTCACCCTTACCGACGGCGCGTTGCGGATGCTGGTGGTGCTGCATTTCCACCAGCTCGGCTACAGCCCGCTGCAGGTGGCGATGCTGTTCCTGTTCTACGAAGTGTTCGGCGTCGTCACCAACCTCGTCGGTGGCTGGCTGGGGGCGCGCATCGGCCTATACCGGACGATGAACATCGGTCTTGCGCTGCAGGTGGTGGCGCTGGCGATGCTGCTGGTGCCGGAGCGCTGGCTGCTGGTCGGCTGGGTGATGGCGGCGCAGGCCCTGTCGGGCATCGCCAAGGACCTGAACAAGATGAGCGCCAAGAGCAGCATCAAGCGGCTGGTGCCGCACGAGGCGCAGGGCACGCTCTACCGTTGGGTGGCGGCACTGACCGGCTCGAAGAACGCGCTGAAGGGCGCCGGGTTCTTCCTCGGCGGCGCGCTGCTGGCCGGGGTCGGCTTCCAGGCCGCGGTGGCGATCATGGCGCTGGCGCTGGCGGTGGTGTGGGTCGCCGGACTGGCGATGTCGGGCCGTGACCTGGGCCGGGCCGAAGCGAGGCCGAAGTTCCGCGACATTCTCTCCAAGAGCCGCACGATCAACCGGTTGTCGGCGGCGCGGATGTTCCTGTTCGGCGCGCGCGACGTCTGGTTCGTCGTCGCGCTGCCGGTATTCCTTTCCGAAACCCTGGACTGGGATTTCTGGAAGATCGGCGGCTTCATGGCCGCCTGGGTGATCGGCTACGGTTTCGTGCAGGCGGCGGCCCCCTGGGTCACCCAGCGCGGCGGTACCCTGCCCGGCGGCGGCGCCGCATTCGCCTGGGCGGCCCTGCTGGCGGTGGTGCCGGCGGCGATGGCGCTGGCACTGGTGCAGGGCATGCCGGCGCAGCCGGTGCTGGTCTGGGGACTGGCGGTGTTCGGCGTGCTGTTCGCGATCAACTCGTCGCTGCACAGCTACCTGATCGTGCGCCATGCCAGCGCCGACGGCGTGTCGCTCGACGTCGGTTTCTACTACATGGCCAATGCGGCGGGCCGGCTGCTCGGCACCGTGCTGTCGGGCTGGATCTACCAGCGGCACGGGCTGGCGGCCTGCCTGGTGGCGTCGGCGGCGCTGGTGGCATCGGCGGCGGCGATCTCGCTGGCGCTGCCGAGGCAGGGGAGCGTTGTGGTGCCCGGGACCGGCGGGCGTTAGCCGGGCATTGACTCCCTGCGCTTCGACCAGGTCGACGACGACGAGCTCGTGCGCGCGCCGCGTCAGTCCTGACGCCGGCGGCGTCCGAACAGGTCCCACGCGGCGATCGCCGCCACCGGTGCCAGCACCGCCAGGACCACCAGGCCGGCCGGCGCCGGCGCGAAACGGAACCACGACGCCGGCCCCTCGAACCGGGTCACGACGAAAAGCACCGCCGCCGCGGAAGCCACGACGATCCAGAAGGCCCGGTTGCGCCGCCGCAGCGTCGTCCACAGCCGGTCACCCGGGCGGTTGAGCGCGATCAGCGCCAGGTTTCCGACCACCAGCGCGGTGAACGCGAGCGCGCCCAGCTGCGCCGGCGGCAGCCCGAGGCCGCGCGCGTGCAGGTAGACCGCCAGCACGGCGAGGAACGACAGCGCGCCCTGGCCCAGGCCGGCCGACAACGTGCGCAGGTCCAGCAGCCGCTGCGACGCCGGACGCGGCGGCCGCCGCATCAGGTCGGCATCGGGCGCCTCGCGCTCGAACACGATCGAGCTCGACGGGTCGATGATCAGTTCCATGAACACCAGGTGCAGCGGCAGCAGCACCAGCGGTTCCCCGAGAAGCAGCGGCAGCAGCGCCAGCCCGGTGATCGGCACGTGCACCGCGACGATGTAGCGCACCGCGCGGCGGATGTTGGCGTAGATCGCGCGACCCAGCCGGATCGCACCGACGACGGTGACGAAGTCGTCGTCCAGCAGCACGATCGCCGCCGACTCGCGGGCGACGTCGCTGCCGCGCTGGCCCATCGCGATGCCGACATGGGCCGCGCGCAGCGCCGGGGCGTCGTTGACGCCGTCGCCGGTCATCGCCACCACGTCGCCACCCTGCCGGAGCGCGCGCACGAGGCGCAGCTTCTGCTCGGGTCGCACGCGGGCGTAGACGTCGGTGGCGCGGGCGCGGGCCAGCAGCGCTTCGCCCTCCAGCGTCTCCAGCTCGCGGCCGGGCAGGGGGTCGGCGCCGTCGCCGATACCCGCCTGGCGGGCGATCTCCCGCGCCGTCTGCGGGTGGTCGCCGGTCAGCATCAGCACGCGGACGCCGGCACCGCGTGCCTCGGCGACCGCGCCGGCGACGCCCGCGCGGAGGGGATCGGCCAGGCCGACCAGGCCGAGCCACTGCATCGCGAAACTCCTCGGCGACAACGGCAGCGCGCCGGCATCGCCGGGGAAGTCGCCGCGGGCCACGGCGATGACGCGCAGCCCGCGGCCCGCCATCGCCGCGACCTCGGCGAGGATCGAATCGCGGATGGCGTCCGGCAGCCCGCACAGCGCGGCGATCGCCTCGGGCGCGCCCTTGCTCGCCACGGCCAGGCGGTCGCGGCCCGGCACCGACCACACCCGGGTGATGGCCAGCAGGTCGTCGGTCAGCGCGTAATCGTGCACGGCACGGCGCTCGCCGCGCGCGCAGCCCGCCTGGCTGGCCGATGCGCGCAGCGCGTGCTCCATCGGGTCGTGCGCGATGTCCTGGCTGGCGAGGTCAGCGTGTTCGAGCAATTCCCGCAGTCGCGGCGACAGGCCGGGGGAGGGCGCGGCGTGTTCGTCGCCGGCGACCAGTTCGGCGACGGCCATCCGGTTCTGCGTCAGCGTGCCGGTCTTGTCGGTGCACAGCACGGTCACCGCGCCGAGCGCCTCGATCGCCGCGGCCCGCCGCACCAGCGCGTTGTGCTTCGCCATCCGCCACGCGCCGAGCGCCAGGAAGATGGTCAGCACCACCGGGAATTCCTCGGGGATGTTGGCCATCGCCAGCGCGACGCCGGCCAGCAGCGCGTTGAGCCATTCGCCGCTTCGCCAGCCGTACAGCAGCACGACCCCCACGGCCGACGCCAGGCCCAGCGTGGCGAACTGCAGCACCACCCGGCGCATCTCGCGCTGGATGCCCGTGGGTTCGCCGCCGATGCCGGCGAGCGAGGCGCCGATCCGGCCCATCTCGGTCGCGCGGCCGGTGGACTGCACTTCCGCCAGCCCGCGGCCGCGCACCAGCAGCGTGCCGGCGTACACCGTGCGTTCGGCCGGCTCGCGGGCGGCGGCGCTGCGCCGGACCGGGATCGATTCGCCGGTCAGCATCGATTCGTCGACGTGCAGGTCCACGTCCTCCAGCAGCCGCGCATCGGCGGGGACGCGGTCGCCCTCCTCGAGCGACACCACGTCGCCGACGACCAGTTCGCCGGCCGGCAGCACCTGCAGCGCGCCGTCGCGAAGGACGTGCGCGCGCGGGCTGCCGAGTTCGCGCAGCGCCTGCAGCGCGCGTTCGGACTTGTATTCCTGATGCACCGTCATCGCCACGACCAGCAGCACGGACAGTCCGAGCAGCGCCGCCTCGCGCGGGTCGCCCAGCAGCACGTAAAGGCCCGAGGCGGCCAGCAGGAGCAGCAGCATCGGCTCGCGCAGAACGCCCCACACCAGCGCCGGCCACTGGCGCCGGTCGGCCTGCGGCAGCAGGTTGGGCCCGTCGCGGCGCAGGCGCGCGGCCGCTTCCGCCGAGTCCAGGCCGCGAACCGGCGGGCGCGGCGCCGGCGCGGTCATCGCGATCCCGCGGTCCGCACGCGGTCGCCGTCGCTCAGTCCGTCCGCGGGGTAGAGCACGACCCGTTCGCCGGCGGCGAGGCCGTCGCGGACCTCGGCCGCCTCGTCGCCGATGCGGCCGATGTCGACATGGCGCCGGCGCGCGCGGCCGCCCTCGACGACGAAACACGCCCAGCGTTCGCCGTCGCGGAACAGGGCAGCCAGCGGCACGGCCAGCGCGTCGTCGGCGCGCCACGCCAGGAACTCCGCCTCGACCCGGAACTGGTCGCCCAGGCCCGGGCGTGTTTCCGGCGGATCCACCAGGTCGACGATGGCCAGCACCCGCTGTTCCTCGACACCGAGCGCCGACACCCGGCTGAAACCGCCCGGTTCGATCATCCGCACGCGGCCCTGCAGCTCGCGCTCGCCACCCCAGCCGAGCAGGCGCACCGGCGTGCCCGCGCCGATGCGCACGGCGTCGGCCGTCAGCACTTCGACGACTACCTCCAGCTCGTCCGGGTCGCCGACCTCGATAACCGGCTGGCCGATGCGCACGGTCGTTTCGCTCTCGACGTGGCGGCGGATGACGACGCCGGCGACCGGCGAGCGCAGCGGCAGCTCGCGGTCGTGGCCGGACGGTGCCCCCTGCAGGCGAAGCGCCTCCCGCATGCCGTCGGCGAGCAGCGCCATCGTCTCCTCGCGTGCCCGGGCCGAGCGCCATGCGGCCTCGTCGGCGATTGCCTGCGCACGCAGGTCGTCGAGCGCCTCTCGGGCGATCAACCGCTCGCCGGCCAGGTTCTCGCCGCGGCGCAGGGCGGCGGCGCTGCTCGTGCGCTGGGCGTCGGCGGACGCGACATTCGCCGCGGCGGCGGCCCGTTCGCTGCGGATCGCCGCCAGCCGCGACTGGGTTTCGGCACGGCTCGCCGGATCGGCGAGCGCCGAACTGGCCGCCCGAAGCACCGCCAGCGTTTCGCCGGCGGCGACCCGCGTGCCCGGCGCCAGCAGCAACCGTTCGACGATGCCGTCGAACGGTGCGCTGACCACGTATCGTTCGCGCAGGCGCGTGCGGCCGTCCTCGCGGAAGCTCGACGACACGGCGGCGCGGGCGATCGTCGCCGTCTCCACCGGCACGGCCCGTGGCCAGAAACCCCAGGCCGCCACGGCCAGCGCGGCCAGCGCCAGCAGGGCGTACAGGGGCCGGCGGCGCAGACGTGCCGGGAACGATTCGCGTGGCGGTCCGGTCATCGTCTTCTCCTCAGTCGCGTGCCTTCAGCACGCCGATCAGGTCCAGGGTCGCGAGCCGCCGCCACACCAGCCACCCGGCCGGCAGCGCCGCCCCCAGCGTGGTCAGCGCGGCGATGCCGTACGTGGCCGGGTCGACATGGTGCGGCACGCGGAACAGGTCCGACTCGAAGCCCGACACCATCATCGCCACCAGCGCGTTGCCGAGCACGAAACCGAGCGGGATCGCCAGCGCGGTCAGCAGCGCCAGTTCGCCCAGCAGCAGGTAGCCGACCTCGTCGCGGGTGAACCCGAGCACGCGCAGGCTCGCGAGGTCGCGGGCGCGTTCAGACAGCGCCACCCTGGCGCTGGCGAACACCACCCCGGCCGTGATCACGACGCCGAAACCGGTCGCGATCACGGTGAATGTCAGGATCGTCTGCGCCATCGAGTCGTAGAAGTTGCGGATGCCGACGGAACGCTGGCTGACGGCGGCGATCGCCGGCCGCCGACCGAGTGCGGCGACGACCGCCGGCAGGCGCGCGGGATCCACGGCCAGCATGGCGGCGGTCACGCGCGGGCCGTCGCCGAGCAGGCGGTCGAGCGTCTCGCCGGTGACATAGGCCTGCACGCCGAACGATTCCCGCACGAGCCCCACCAGCGGCAGCCGCAGCGTGCGCCGGCGGCCGTCCAACACCTCCAGCTCGATCAGGTCGCCCGGCGCCGCGTCGAGCATGCCGGCCAGGAAATCGGTGAGCAGCAGGCCGCGCGGCGGCGCATGCACCGGTTGTCCATCGGCATCCAGCGTGCGCTGCAGGCGCGCATCGCCGCCCAGCGCCACCAGTGCGGTTCGATGCGCGGCGTGGCCATGCCGCACCCGCACGGCGACCGCGCGTTGCGGCTCGACGCGCAACACGCCGGGGATCGACGCCAGTTCCGCCAGCGCCCGGGGCGACTGCGGTTCGACGAACGCCACCGTCAGGTCCTCGCGCTGGCTCTGCTCGAACTGCACTTCGACCATCCGTTCGATCGCGTCCGACTGGAAGCGGCCCATCATCATCACCGCCGTACCCAGCGCCAGCCCGATCCAGGTCAGCAGACTGCGAAGCGGACGCCGAGCGATGCCGTTGGCGATCAGCCGGTGCGCCTGCCGCCAGTGCACCGGCAGCGCCAGCCGTACCCGGGCGCCGGACGACGGCGCCTCCGGACGCATCGCCTCGGCGGGCGGCAGCCGCGCCGCCTGCAGCACCGGCGCCAGCGCGCCGACCAGCGCGCTGCCGATGCATACGCCGATCCCGAGCCCGACCGCTTCCGGCGAGACCGTGATGTCGAGGAACGGGAACCGGTAGAAGTCGCGATAGAGCGCGGCGATCGCCCGCCCGAGCCAGGCGCCCAGCGCGATCCCGAGCAGCGCGCCGAGCAGCCCCACCACCAGCGCCAGCACGGCGAAATGGCGCAGGATTTCCGAGTTGCCGTAGCCGAACGCCTTCAGCGTGCCGATCTGTTCGCGCTGCACGGCCACCAGGCGCGCCAGCACGACATGCAGCACGAACGCCGAGACGCCGAGGAAGACGAACGGGAACAGCAGCGCCAGCGTCCGCAACTGCCGCAGTTCCTCCGACAGGTAGCGGAACGACTGCTGGTCGGCGCGGGCGATCGCGCCGGTGCCGCCGTACCGCGCCAGTTCGCTGTCGACCGCCGCCACGGCCGCCTCCACCCGCGTGCCCGGGTGCAGGGCGAGGGTGACGCTGTTGAATGCGTCGCGCAGATCGGCCGCCGCCGCCAGTGCCGGCCGCGGCATCCAGACGATCGCGAACCGGCGCGCGTCGGGGAAAATCGCCTGGGGCGGCAGCTGCGCGACGAATTCCGGCGAGCCGCCGATGCCGACGATGCGGAAGCGGCCGCGGCGCCCGTGCAGCACCAGCGTCAGCGAGTCCCCCGGGCGCAGGCCGTGCGCCTCGGCGAAAAGGTCGCTGACCAGCAGCGTGTCGCGCTCGCCGGGTCGTGGCGCCCGGCCCGCGCGCACGTGCAGCCGGTTCAGGTCGCCCGCGCGATCGCCCGGCAGGCTCACGGCCTGAACCTGCACCGGCTCGTGGAAGTGCGGCAGCTCCGCCCGCCCGAACGCCACCACCCGCGACTGCGCGGTGGCGACGCCGGGCAGTGCCCGCAGCCGGCGCACCACCTGTTCGGGCGCTCGGGTCAGGCTGGCGAACACGTCCGCGAAGGCGTACTCGCGGTAGTAGCGGTCGCGGCTCGCTTCCAGCGATTCCAGCGCGGCCCGCGACATCACCAGGTTGGCGACGCCGACCGCGGCCACCAGCGACACCGCCAGCACCTGGCCGCGGATGCGCCAGAGGTCTCGCCAGAGCTTGCGGCCCAGGGCGGTCACCAGCTCAGGTCCAGCGCTCGCGTGCGGGTCGTGTTGCGGAACTCCCGGACGATGCGGCCGTCGCCCAGGTGCAGCACCCGGTGCGCGAGCCGGGCGATGTCGGCGTTGTGGGTGATCACCAGCGTCGTCGTGCCGGTGTCGCGATTGACCCGTTCGAGCGCATCGAGAACGCGCACGCCGGTGGCGGCGTCCAGCGCGCCGGTCGGTTCGTCGCACAGCAGCACGTCGGGGCGCTTGGCGATCGCGCGGGCGATCGCCACGCGCTGCTGTTCGCCGCCCGACAGCTGCGAGGGGAAATGCTGCGCGCGCGCGGCCAGGCCGACGCGGTCGAGCGCTTCCA
Organism: Arenimonas sp.; assembly: GCA_036676665.1. GTDB lineage: Bacteria > Pseudomonadota > Gammaproteobacteria > Xanthomonadales > Xanthomonadaceae > Arenimonas. The sequence goes on from JAKFCL010000092.1 coordinate 20,381, forward strand.
TCGGCGGCATCGGATCGGCGCTGATGTCGGTCACGAGCGCGACGTTCTCGAGCGCGGTCAGGCTCGGAATCAGGTTGTAGAACTGGAAGACGAAGCCGACGTGTTCGCGGCGGTAGCGGGTCAGTGCCGCCTCGTCGGCACCGTCGAGGCGGTGGTCGCGGTAGCTCACCTGGCCGGTGCTGGGCACGTCGAGCCCACCGAGGATGTTGAGCAGCGTCGACTTGCCGCTGCCCGACGGGCCGAGCAGGGTGACGAACTCGCCATCGGCGATGTCCAGGTCGACCCCACGCAACGCGTGCACCTCGATATCCCCCATCCGGTACGTCTTGCCGAGGCCACGGGCGCGGAACACCGTATCGCGGCGTTCCGTCGCGCCGGGGTCGGCATGCTGCGGGTCTGCTTCGGCCTCGCCAGGCACCACGCCGTGCACTCCTCCGAACCGGATTGCACCGATTGAACCGCATCCCGGCGCCGCCGCGTTGACCCCGGTCAAGCCGGCGAGGATGGCGGCCGGGGGCGGGCAGGCCGTACCCTTGCCCGATGGATACCGCGGCCGTGCCCGATGACGATTCCCTGCATGCGCTGGCCGAGCAGGTCGGCGCCCGCCTGCTGGCCCAGCACCTGATGCTGGCGACCGCCGAGAGCTGTACCGGCGGCTGGATCGCCAAGATGATCACCGACATTCCCGGCTGCTCGGCCTGGTTCGACTGCGGCATGGCCGCCTACAGTTACGAAGCCAAGCAGGCGCTGCTGGGCGTGCGCCCGGAGACGCTGACCGAACACGGCGCGGTGAGCCGGGAAACGGTGCTGGAGATGGTGTCGGGCGCGCTGGTCACCTCCGGCGCGTCGATCGCCGTCGCCGTGACCGGCATCGCCGGTCCGACCGGTGGCCTGCCCGGCAAGCCGGTGGGCACGGTCTGGATCGGCTGGAAGCGCCGAGGGGGTTATCCCGAAGCGCGGCTGTTCCACTTCGACGGTGATCGCGAGGCGGTGCGCCGGCAGACCGTGGAAGCGTCCCTGCGCGGCCTGGCGGCACTGGCCGGCTGATCGCCCGACGCGGCGCTTGACAGCCCCGGGGGTGTCGTTAGTAGTATTACTACTAATGGACATCACCGACACCCAGCAAGCCATCCTCGCGATGATCAGCGAGCGCATCGACCGCGAGGGCGTGCCGCCGTCCCAGGTCGAGATCGCCCACGCCTTCGGCTTCAAGGGCGTGCGCGCGGCCCAATATCACCTCGAGGCCCTCGAGCAGGCGGGCGCCATCCGGCGCGTGCCGGGCCAGGCCCGGGGCATCCGACTGGTGCAGTCCCCGGCCGCCGACCTCGTCCCGGCGGCCGGGGACGAGCCCCTGCGCCTGCCCGTGCTCGGGCAGGTCGCGGCCGGGCTGCCGATCGGCGCCGACGCCGGCCTGCACGACATGGTCTTGCTCGACCGCGTCTTCTTCTCGCCGTCGCCCGACTACCTGCTCCGGGTGAAGGGCGATTCGATGCGCGACGAAGGCATTCTTTCCGGCGATCTGATCGGCGTGCACCGCACCAGCGATGCGCGCAGCGGCCAGATCGTCGTCGCTCGCATCGATGAGGAAATCACCGTGAAGCTGCTCAAGATCGGCAAGGACGGCATCCGTCTTCTGCCACGCAATCCCGATTACGCGCCGATCGTCGTCCGCCCCGACCAGGACTTCGCCATCGAGGGCCTGTACTGCGGCCTCGTGAGGCCGAACCGATGAGCTTCGGACGGAAGAAGTCGCCGCCGAAGAAGTCGCTTTCCCTACAGCGTACCGAAGCCGAATCGGCTGCCGCCGAAGTGCCGAAAGGGCCAGATTCAGGTCCGCCGGAACGTTCTCAGCCCGTGAGACCTGCCCCGGCTAACCTGGCACCAATCGTAAACAGACCCTCGAGGAGCATCACGATGGACGAGAACAAGAAGCGGGCGCTCACCGCCGCCCTGAGCCAGATCGAGAAGCAGTTCGGCAAGGGGGCCGTGATGCGCATGGGCGACAAGTCCAGCGAGCCGGCCGAAGTGATCGGCACGGGGTCGCTGATGCTCGACATCGCGCTTGGCATCGGCGGTCTCCCGAAGGGTCGTGTGGTCGAGATCTACGGGCCGGAATCGTCCGGCAAGACCACGCTGACGCTGCAGGTCATTGCCGAATGCCAGAAGGCCGGCGGCACCGCTGCGTTCATCGACGCCGAGCACGCGCTCGACCCGACCTATGCCGTGAAGCTGGGCGTCAACATCGACGACCTGCTGGTCAGCCAGCCCGACACCGGCGAGCAGGCGCTCGAGATCGCCGACATGCTTGTGCGCTCCAATTCGGTCGACATGGTGGTCATCGATTCCGTCGCCGCGCTGACCCCGCGCGCCGAGATCGAGGGCGAGATGGGCGACCAGCTTCCGGGCCTGCAGGCGCGCCTGATGAGCCAGGCGCTCCGCAAGCTCACCGGCAACATCAAGCGCAGCAATTGCATGGTCATCTTCATCAACCAGCTGCGCATGAAGATCGGCATCATGATGCCCGGCCAGAGCCCGGAGACGACGACCGGCGGCAATGCCCTCAAGTTCTATGCCTCCGTGCGCCTCGACATTCGCCGCATTGGTTCAGTCAAGAAGGGCGAGGAAGTGATCGGCAACCAGACCAAGATCAAGGTGGTCAAGAACAAGATGGCGCCGCCGTTCAAGACGATCGTCACCGAGATCCTCTACGGCCAGGGTATCAGCCGCGAAGGCGAGCTGATCGACATGGGCGTGGATGCCAAGCTCGTCGAGAAGTCGGGCGCCTGGTACGGGTACAACGGCGAGCGTATCGGCCAGGGCAAGGAAAACGCCCGGCAGTGGCTGAAGGAAAATCCGGCGGTCGCCAAGGACCTGGAGGCGAAGCTGCGCGAGAAGTTCGTGCCCGGCCTGGTGATCGGCGACGAGACCGCGGCCGAAGTCGAATAAGGTCGACGGCGTCCCGATGCCCACCGAGCAGGACGAGGACCTGCGGCGCAAGCAGGTCGCCGAGGCCTACCGGAAGGGCCTCGGCCTCCTGGTCCGGCGGGAACAGTCGCGCCGCGACCTCAAGCGAAAGCTGGCGGTCCGGGGCGTGGAGGCCGATGACGCCGAGGTGGCCGTGGAGCGCCTCGCCGGGCAGGGTTACCAGGACGACGACCGATTCGGCGCTTCGTTTGCCCGGGACCGGGCCGCCGCCGGCTATGGGCCGGTCCGGATCCGTCAGGAACTGGCCGGCCACGGTCTGGACAGCGAACAGTGCGAGGCGGCGCTGACCGCCTGCGAGGCCGACTGGGCGGAGCGGGCGGCCGGCCTGGTCGCCCGGCGCTTTTCGCCGACGGAACTCGCCGATCCGGCGCGGCGCCGCAAGGCGTTGGACTTCCTGCTGCGGCGCGGGTTCGAGCCTGGCCACGCCCACGCCGCGATCCATGCCCGCAGGCACGGCAATCCGGCCGGTTGAGCGGGCCCGGCGGCACGCGGGCTGGTAATCTTGGGGTCTCGCCGAGTCGTCGCGAAACCCCGGTCCCGCCACGTCGCGGGAAGTCCGCGGGCGTCGCGTCGTCGGCTCCCTGGACCCGACCACCGCCTCCATGACCAAGACCAGCCACCAGATCCGCCGGGATTTCCTCGAATTCTTCCGCTCCAAGGGCCACGAGATCGTTCCCTCCAGCCCACTGGTGCCAGGCAACGACCCGACCCTGCTGTTCACCAATGCCGGCATGGTGCAGTTCAAGGATGTCTTCCTGGGCGCCGACAAGCGCAGCTACACGCGCGCGGCCAGCTCGCAGCGCTGCGTGCGCGCCGGCGGCAAGCACAACGACCTCGACCAGGTGGGCTATACCGCGCGCCACCACACCTTCTTCGAGATGCTCGGCAACTTCAGTTTCGGCGACTACTTCAAGCGCGACGCGATCGCATACGCGTGGGAACTGCTGACCGGCGTCTGGCAGCTTCCGAAGGACCGCCTGCTCGTCACGATCTACCACACCGACGACGAGGCCTTCGACCTGTGGCACACGATGGTCGGCCTGCCCGCCGACCGCATCATCCGGATCGGCGACAACAAGGGCGCGCCGTACGCGTCGGACAATTTCTGGCAGATGGCCGACACCGGGCCCTGCGGTCCGTGCACAGAGATCTTCTACGACCACGGCGCCCACATCGCCGGCGGCCCGCCGGGCAGCCCGGACGAGGACGGCGACCGCTTCATCGAGATCTGGAACAACGTGTTCATGCAGTACGACCGCCAGCCGGACGGCACGCTCGTGCCGCTGCCGGCGCCGTGCGTGGACACCGGCATGGGCCTGGAGCGGGTCGCCGCCGTGCTCCAGCACGTGCACAGCAACTACGAGATCGACCTGTTCCAGCACCTGATCAAGGCGGCGGCGTCGCTCACTGGCACCACCGACCTGGAACACAAGTCGCTGCGCGTGATCGCCGACCACATCCGTGCCTGCAGCTTCCTGATCGTCGACGGCGTGCTGCCGTCGAACGAAGGCCGCGGTTACGTGCTGCGCCGGATCATCCGCCGCGCCATCCGCCATTTCTGGAAACTCGACGGACTCAAGCCGGACGGCATGTTCTGGCGGATGGTCCAGCCGCTGGTCGAGGTGATGGGCGAAGCCTATCCGGAGCTGGTTGCTCGCCGGCCGCTGGTCGAGCAGGCGCTGAAGGCCGAGGAAGCCGCGTTCGCGCAGACGCTCGACGCCGGCATGGCGCGCCTGCAGGACTACCTGGCGGCGTCCGGCAACCGGATCCGCGGCGACCAGCTTTTCCAGCTCCACGACACCTACGGCTGCCCGCCGGACCTGATCGCCGACCTGCTGCGCGAAAACGCCGACAAGGGCTGGCAGCTCGACGACACGGCGTTGGCCGAATACGACGGCCTGATGCAGCAGCAGCGCGGCCGGGCCCGCGCCGCCAGCCGTTTCGCCGGCGCCACGGCGCTGCCGGCGGACCTTGTCGCGAAACTGCGTCCCACCGAATTCCTCGGGTACGAGGCGCTGGATGCCGATGACTGCCGCATCGTGGCGCTGCTTCGCGACGGCAAGCCGGTGGATTCGGTGACCGCCGGCGACGAGGCGATGGTGCTGCTCGACCACACCCCGTTCTATGCCGAGTCCGGCGGCCAGGTCGGCGATGCCGGCCTGCTGGTGGACGTGCGCGGCGGGCGCATGGAAGTCGGCGACACGCTCAAGGTGTCCGGCACCTTCCATGCGCATGTGGGCCGCGTCGCGGCCGGCACGCTCAGCGTCGGCGAGCGTGTGTCCGCGCGCGTTGACGAGGCGCGGCGACAGGCCACCGTGCTGAACCATTCGGCCACCCACCTGCTGCACGCCGCGCTGCGCACCGTGCTCGGCGACCACGTCACCCAGAAGGGTTCGCTGGTCGCGCCGGACCGCCTGCGTTTCGATTTTTCGCATTTCCAGGCGATCACGACCGACGAGCTCGCGCGCATCGAGGCGATGGTGAACGCGGAGATCCGCCGCAACGCCGAGGCCGAGGTGCACCACATGGGCATGCAGGAAGCGCTGGATTTCGGCGCGATGGCCCTGTTCGGCGAGAAATACGGCGACCGCGTCCGCGTGCTGCGCATGGGCGAGTTCTCAACCGAGCTGTGCGGCGGCACGCATGTGCACCACACGGGCGATATCGGCCTGTTCAAGATCGTGTCCGAGAGCGGCGTCGCCGCCGGTGTCCGTCGCATCGAGGCGGTGACGGGCGAGGGTGCGCTGGCGTACGTCGCCGAGGAAGAACGGCGCCTGGACGAGGTCGCCGGCATGCTCGGCGGCAGCGCCGCGGACGTCACCGAGAAACTCCGGCAGCTGCTCGATCGCCAGCGCCGGCTCGAACGCGAACTCGAATCGCTGAAGGCGCGGGCCGCCGCCGGCGCGACGGCGGACCTCGCCGCCGCGGCGCCCGAGGTGGGTGGGGTGAAGATCGTCGCCGCACGCCTGGAAGGCCTCGATGCGAAATCGCTGCGCGACGCCGTCGACCAGCTCAAGAGCCGGCTGGGCGACGCGGTGATCGTGCTGGCGTCCGCCGGGGACGGCAAGGCGTCGCTGGTGGCGGGCGTGCAGGGTTCTGCGCTGGGTCGCGTCAAGGCGGGCGAACTGCTGTCGCACGTCGCGGCGCAGATCGGCGGCAAGGGCGGCGGCCGGCCGGACATGGCGCAGGGCGGCGGCAGCGATGGTCCGGCGCTGGTGTCGGCGCTGGCGGGGGTCAGGGACTGGGTCGCGCAGCGCCTGGGTTGAGCCGCAGCATTCGTTTGCGCGCCGGTCAGGCGCGTTCTACCATCGGGCCAGGCCGTCCCCCGACGGCCGGGAACCGCGTCGCCGCTTCGGTGCGCGGGCCGGTGCAAGGACGTATCCGGAGGGAGCCATGCTGATTCTGACGCGAAGGGTGGGAGAGACCCTGATGATCGGTGACTCGGTCACCGTGACCGTGCTCGGCGTCAAGGGCAACCAGGTCCGCATCGGCATCACCGCGCCGAAGGATGTCGCGGTGCATCGCGAAGAGATCTTCCAGCGCATCCAGAAGGACGAGGTCGCCACGGCCGACGCGCCGCCGGGTTTACCGAAGGTCGACTGACCCGTTATCCTATGCGACCGGTTTCGCCTGCGAGGGCGGTGCCGGGACAGTTTCCGGAGTGATGCCCGAGAGGCCGAAGGGGCTCCCCTGCTAAGGGAGTATGGGGTCAAAAGCTCCATCGAGGGTTCGAATCCCTCTCACTCCGCCAGTCGTGGAAAACGCCGCCGAAAGGCGGCGATTTTCTGCAACCACCGACGCTTCGCGCGGACGTGGCCAGAGATGGATGCAACACCGGTTGTTGACGGTTCCGCCGTCGTCCTACATAATTTCGCTTCTGCGCGCCCGTAGCTCAGCTGGATAGAGCACCAGGCTACGAACTTGGTGGTCGGGAGTTCGAATCTCTCCGGGCGCGCCACTAATGCAGACAGGGTGCTTCGGCACCCTTTTTGTTCGGAGGTACCGGGCCGTCGGCGTCGCCGCCGGTCCGGGACCACCGGAAAATCAACCCAGCGGCGAGCCGGGAAGGGCGCCGGGCTTCATCGCCGGGGTATAGCTCAGCCTGGTAGAGCGCCAGCTTTGGGAGCTGGATGTCGTGGGTTCGAATCCCTCTGCCCCGACCAGGACGTGCGAAACCCCTGATTTCAGCGACCGCCGCATGGAAGCGAACGGGTCCCGGCCGGTATCATCCCGGCAGGCGCCCGTAGCTCAATCGGATAGAGCACCGGCCTTCTAAGCCGGCGGTTGCAGGTTCGATTCCTGCCGGGCGCGCCAGGCAGGGTGTACTTTAGGCGTCACAGCGGTGGATGTAGCTCAGTCGGTTAGAGCATCGGATTGTGATTCCGAGGGTCGCGGGTTCGAATCCCGTCTTCCACCCCAGTTCCAGGATGCGGCATAATGTCGCGTCGCAGCCGCTTCGGCGGGAAGATTACGGGCCGTTAGCTCAGTTGGTAGAGCAGTTGACTCTTAATCAATAGGTCGAAGGTTCGAATCCTTCACGGCCCACCATCTTCCCGGTATGAATCGATCCCGCGCGGCGTTGCGAAAGTGGCGGAACTGGTAGACGCGCTGGATTTAGGTTCCAGTGGGGCAACCCGTGAGAGTTCGAGTCTCTCCTTTCGCACCATCCGGCAACGGAGGCGCGGGGACGAGCCGAAGCTCCGCGGGTTTTTTCATTTTCGCGCCCTGGCCGGGCGCGGTCGCAGGAGTTGACATGCAAGTCTCGCTCGAGAACACCGCAAATCTGGAACGCCGCCTCACCGTCAGCCTGCCGGCCGAACGCCTTGATGGCGTGGTCGGCGAGCGCCTGCGCGAAATGGCGCGCACCGCCAACATCAAGGGTTTCCGCCGCGGCAAGGTGCCCACCAAGGTCATCGAGCAGCGCTTCGGCCCGCAGATCCGCAACGAGGCCTACGGCGAGCTGATCCGCAACAGCTTCGGCGAGGCCGTGCGCCAGCAGAACCTGCAGATCGCCGGCAACCCGGACATCAAGGCCGAGCCGGCCGGCGACGGCGGCGAGATCCGCTACACCGCCACTTTCGAGGTCGTCCCCGACTTCGGCAAGATCGACCCCGCGCAGTTGAAGATCACCCGCGCGACCGCCTCGATCGCCGAGGAGGACATCGACACGATGATCGAGACGCTGCGCCAGCAGCGCCGCACCTGGGAGCCGGTGGTCCGCGCGGCGCAGCCGGGCGACCTCGTCAACCTGGACATGTTCGCCGTGACCGCCGACGGCCGCGTGCCGGCCGAGGGCGCCGACCGCGGCGCGACGGTGCTCGGCTCGGGCGTCATGTTCCCGGAACTGGAGTCGGCCCTGGCCGGCATGAAGGCCGGCGACGAGCGCGAAGTCGAGGTCACGTTCCCCGCCGGCTGGCGCATCGCCGAGCTTTCCGGCAAGCCGGCCAAGGTCACGCTGGCCGTCAGCAAGGTGTCGGCGCCGAACCTGCCGGAGGTCGACGAGGCCTTCGTGAAGAGCTTCGGCATCAAGGGCGGCAAGCTCGAGCAGTTCCGCAAGGAAGTTCGGGCCAACCTCGAGCGCGAGCTGAAGGGCAACCTGATGCAGCGCCTGCGCGCCGAAGTCGCCGAAAAGCTGGTCGCCAGCCATGCGTCGGTGGAACTGCCGCCACGCCTGATCGAGGCCGAGGCGCGGCAGATGGCCGCCACCGCCGAGCAGCAGGCCCGTCAGCAGGGCCAGGCCGGTGCCAAGTTCGCCCCGGAAACCTTCATGGCCGCGGCCCGCAACCGCGTCGCCGCCGGCCTGCTGGTCGGCGAGGTGGCGCGCCAGAACGACCTGAAGCTCGACACCAAGCGGCTGAACGAGACGCTGCAGCTGATCGCCTCGACCTACGAGGACCCGGCGCAGGTCATTGAACTCTATCGCAACGACCCCAACCTGATGTCCAGCCTCCGGAACCGCGTGATGGAAGAGCAGGTGATCGACTGGATCGCCGAACGCGCCGACGCGACCGAGAAGGCTCTGAGCTTTTCCGAACTGATGCGCCCGGCCGCGTGACGCGGCCGCTACGGAGGAACGCCGGCATGGAACCGATCAAGGGCTTGAACCTGGTGCCGATGGTGGTCGAACAGACCAGCCGCGGCGAGCGGGCGTACGACATCTACTCGCGCCTGCTCAAGGAGCGCGTGATCTTCCTGGTCGGTCCGATCGACGACTACATGGCGAACGTGATCGTCGCGCAGCTGCTGTTCCTCGAGGCGGAAAACCCCGAGAAGGACATCAGCCTGTACATCAATTCCCCGGGCGGCATCGTCACCTCGGGCATGGCGATCTACGACACGATGCAGTTCATCCGCCCCGACGTGAGCACGATCTGCGTGGGCCAGGCGGCCAGCATGGGTTCGCTGCTGCTGGCGGCCGGCGCGAAGAACAAGCGTTACGTGCTGCCGAGCTCGCGGGTGATGATCCACCAGCCGCTGGGCGGCTACCAGGGCCAGGCCAGCGACATCGAGATCCACACGCGCGAGATCCTGACGATGCGCGACAGGCTGAACACCATCCTGTCCAACCACACCGGCCAGCCGGTGGAGCGCATCGCCAAGGACACCGACCGCGACAACTTCATGGATGCCGAGGCCGCGAAGGCCTACGGACTGGTCGATGCCGTCCTGGACCGCCGTCCGGACGAATCGATCCAGGCTTCCTGATCCCGTTTCCGCGGACGCCGTCACACCCCGGCCGGGCCCGCCCCGGGCGGGGTCTGGCGCCTGCCGGCCTGTGATATTCTCGATTCCGACCCATTCCATCAGGGCACCGTAAGCATGACCGAAGACCGCCAGGGCCGTACCGGCGACAGCAGCAAGATCCTGTACTGCTCCTTCTGCGGAAAGAGCCAGCACGAGGTGCGCAAGCTGATCGCGGGCCCGAGCGTGTTCATCTGCGATGAATGCGTCGAGCTGTGCAACGACATCATCCGCGAGGAGCTGGAGGAGAAGGCGCACGCCGCCCGCAGCCACCTGCCGAAGCCGCGCGAGATCCTCGAGGTGCTGGACCAGTACGTCATCGGCCAGCAGCGGGCGAAGAAGACGCTTTCGGTGGCGGTGTACAACCACTACAAGCGCATCGAGAGCCGGATCAAGAACGACGACATCGAACTGTCGAAGTCCAACATCCTTCTGATCGGGCCGACCGGATCGGGCAAGACGCTGCTGGCGGAAACGCTGGCGCGCCTGCTCAACGTGCCGTTCACCATCGCCGATGCGACGACGCTGACCGAAGCCGGCTACGTCGGCGAGGACGTCGAGAACATCATCCAGAAGCTGCTGCAGAAGTGCGACTACGACGTCGAGAAGGCGCAGTCGGGCATCGTGTACATCGACGAGATCGACAAGATCTCGCGCAAGTCCGAGAACCCGTCGATCACCCGCGACGTCTCGGGCGAGGGCGTGCAGCAGGCCCTGCTGAAGCTGATCGAGGGCACCGTGGCCTCGGTGCCGCCGCAGGGCGGCCGCAAGCATCCGCAGCAGGAATTCCTGCAGGTCGACACCCGAAACATCCTGTTCATCGTCGGCGGCGCGTTCGCGGGCCTGGACAAGATCATCCAGGCGCGCAGCACCGACGCCGGCGGCATCGGCTTCGGCGCCAAGGTCAAGAGCTCCGAGCGCAAGGTCGAGGTCGGCAAGCTGCTGGCCGAGGTCGAGCCCGAGGACCTGATCAAGTTCGGCCTGATCCCCGAGTTCGTCGGCCGCCTGCCGGTGGTCGCCACGCTCGAGGAACTCGACGAGGCGGCGCTGGTGAAGATCCTGACCGAGCCGAAGAACGCGATCACGAAGCAGTTCAAGCGCCTGTTCGAGATGGAGGGCGTGGAGCTGGAGGTGCGGACCGACGCGCTGATGGCGATCGCCCGCCGCGCGCTGAAGCGCAAGACCGGTGCACGCGGCCTGCGCACGATCATGGAGTCGGTGCTGCTGGACACGATGTACGACCTGCCGTCGCTCGAGAACGTCAGCAAGGTGGTCGTCGACGAGTCGGTGATCAACCACCAGACCGAGCCGTACCTGATCTACAGCAGCGCCCAGACGCCCCCCAAGGCCGCGTCCGGCGACTGATCCGTCACACGCAAGTCGTTGAAAGAACGGGCCGGTCTTACCGGCCCTTTTCTTTGCCGCGAAATCCGCTTGCAAGCGCCGGCCCGGAACCCCATAACCTGAAGCCAGAGGGGCCCCACGCCCCGGATGGAGTCCCCATGAACGAACCCTCCTCCCCGATCCGCCTGGACCTGCCCGTGCTGCCCCTGCGCGACGTGGTGGTCTACCCGCACATGGTCATTCCGCTGTTCGTCGGTCGCGACCGCTCGATCAAGGCGCTCGACCTGGCGATGGCCGCCGACAAGCAGATCCTCCTGATCGCCCAGAAGAGCCCGGACACCGACGACCCGGGCGCCGACGACCTGTATCGCGTCGGCACGCTGGCACAGGTGTTGCAGCTGCTCAAGCTTCCCGACGGCACGATCAAGGTGCTTGTCGAGGGTTCCGCGCGCGTGGCCATCGACGGCTACGGCGACCGCGAGGGCGCGCTGACCGCGACCGGCGTGGAGGTCCCGTCGGCCTACGAGCGCGACGAACGCGAGCTCGAGGTGACGCTGCGTTCGCTGATGAGCCTGTTCGAGCAGTACGTGAAGACCAACCGCAAGCTGCCGCCTGAACTGCTGACGACCCTGTCGGGCATCGACGACGCCAGCCGCCTGGCCGACACCATCTCGGCGCATCTGGGCGCGCGCCTGTCGGACAAGCAGCAGCTGCTGGAGACGCTCGAAGTCGGCCAGCGCATGGAAATGCTGATCGGCCTCGTCGACGGCGAGATCGACGTGCAGCAGATCGAGAAGCGCATCCGCGGCCGCGTGAAGTCGCAGATGGAGAAGAGCCAGCGCGAGTACTACCTCAACGAACAGATGAAGGCGATCCAGAAGGAGTTGGGCGAGCTCGACGAGGCGCCGAACGAACTGGAAGAGCTGGCCAAGAAGGTCGCCGCCGCCGGCATGCCCAAGGTCGTCGAGGCCAAGGCGCGCGTGGAGCTCAACAAGCTCAAGCAGATGTCGCCGATGTCGGCCGAGGCCACCGTCGTGCGCAACTACATCGACTGGCTGGTCGGCGTGCCGTGGAAGAAGCGCACCAAGATCCGCAAGGACCTCAAGGCCGCGCTCGACGTGCTCGACGCCGACCACTACGGCCTGGAGAAGGTCAAGGAGCGCATCCTCGAGTACCTGGCGGTGCAGCAGCGCGTGAAGCAGATGAAGGGCGCGATCCTGTGCCTGGTGGGCCCGCCGGGCGTCGGCAAGACCTCGCTGGGGCAGTCGATCGCCAAGGCCACCAACCGCAAGTTCGTGCGCATGTCGCTCGGCGGCGTGCGCGACGAGGCGGAGATCCGTGGTCATCGCCGCACCTACATCGGCTCGATGCCCGGCCGGATCGTCCAGAACCTGAGCAAGGTCGGCAGCCGCAATCCGCTGTTCATGCTCGACGAGATCGACAAGATGAGCATGGACTTCCGCGGCGATCCGTCGTCGGCGCTGCTCGAGGTCCTGGATCCCGAGCAGAACCACGCGTTCAACGACCACTACCTGGAGGTCGACCTGGACCTTTCCGAGGTCATGTTCGTGGCGACCTCGAACTCGCTGAACATCCCGGGACCGCTTCTCGACCGCATGGAGGTCATCCGCATCCCCGGCTACACCGAGGAGGAGAAGCTGCACATCGCCGAGAACTACCTCATTCCGAAGCAGGTGAAGGCCAACGGCCTGAGGCCCGGCGAGGTGAAGATCAGCGAAGGCGCCGTGCGCGACATCGTGCGCTATTACACGCGCGAATCCGGTGTGCGCAACCTCGAGCGCGAGATTTCCAAGATCTGCCGCAAGGTGGTGCGCGAGATCGCGCTGGCGGGCCCGCGCAAGTCCGGCAAGCCGCACACCGTGTCGGTGACGCCGAAGAACCTCGACAAGTACCTGGGCGTGCAGAAGTACGATTTCGGCCGCGCCGAGCTCGAGGCCGAGGTGGGTCTGGTGACCGGCCTGGCATGGACGGAGGTCGGCGGCGACCTGCTGCAGATCGAGGCCTCGCTGCTGCCGGGCAAGGGCCAGCTGATCCTGACCGGCCAGTTGGGCGACGTGATGCAGGAGTCGGTGAAGGCTGCCTACAGCGTCGTCCGTTCGCGCAGCGACCGGCTCGGCCTGGACACCGAGTTCCACCAGAAGTTCGACACCCACGTGCACGTGCCCGAGGGCGCCACGCCGAAGGACGGCCCCAGTGCCGGCATCGCGATGGTCACCGCGCTGGTGTCGGCGCTGTCCGGCGTGCCGGTGCGCGCCGACGTGGCGATGACCGGCGAGATCACGCTGCGCGGCCGCGTGCTGCCGATCGGCGGGCTGAAGGAAAAGCTGCTGGCGGCGCTGCGCGGCGGCATCCGTACCGTCGTGATCCCGGAGGAAAACCGCAAGGACATGGCGGACATCCCGAAGAACGTCACGCAGGGCATGAAGATCATCCCGGTGAAGTGGATCGACGAGGTCCTCGATGTCGCGCTGGTCCGTCCCCTCTCGCCCGAATCGGCCGGCGAGCCGTCGCCGGGCACGCCCGGGGACCAGGGCGGAAAGGACGTCGGAGGCGCGTCGCTCACGCACTGATCGCGTGCATGCCGATAGGGCTGGAAGCCGCGATTTATCAGGCTCTCCGGCTTGCACGGGTCAGGGGGCGCTGGTATAAATCTCCCACCCGCCGCGCCGGCTACGTCTCGTGCGCGGTGGTACAGGTGGATCGGATTCAAGGCCCAGGCGACGCCGGGCCGATCCGGTTTCAAAACACGCGGGTCCAGCCCGCCCAGGGAGTCCATAATGAACAAAGCCGAATTTACGAGTGCCGTCGCCGACGACGCCGAGATGTCGAAAGCCGACGCCGGCCGCGCGGTCGATGCAATGATCGAAGTGGTCAAGAAGGCGCTGAAGAAGGGCGACACGATCACGCTGGTGGGCTTCGGTACCTTCTCGGTGCGCAAGCGCGCCGCCCGCCAGGGTCGCAATCCGCAGACCGGCGACACGATCAAGATCAAGGCCTCGAAAAATCCGGCGTTCAAGGCTGGCAAAGCCCTCAAGGATGCAGTAAACTGACGGTCTTCCTTGTGGAGGGTGCTTAGCTCAGCGGTAGAGCGTCGCCCTTACAAGGCGAGGGTCGGGGGTTCGAAACCCTCAGCACCCACCAAGTAAGAGATGCAGCGGAGTGGTAGTTCAGTCGGTTAGAATGCTGGCCTGTCACGCCGGAGGTCGCGGGTTCGAGTCCCGTCCACTCCGCCATGTCCCCGAGGGCGCCCCGCAAGGGCGCCCTCGTTTTTTCCGGCACCGATGTCCGGTGCCACGCACCGTACGGCGACGCCCACATGCTCCAGCAAATCCGTGACAAGTCTTCCGGCTGGGTTGCCTTCGTCATCCTCGGCCTGGTCATCATCGCGATGGCCTTCTTCGGCATCGAGTCGTATTTCCAGCAGAAGGTGGAAACCTTCTCGGCCCGCATCGAGGGTCCGGCGAAGTTCCTCGGCTGGGGCGGCCAGAAGGTCGACATCTCGCAGAACCAGTTCAGTGCCCGCTTCGAGCAGGTGCGCATGCAGGAACGGCAGCGCCAGGGCGACGCGTTCGACAGCGCCGCCTTCGAGTCCGTCGACAACAAGCGCCTGGTCCTGGAAGGGCTGGTGGACGAGGAGATCCTCGCCCTGGTCGCCGAACGCGACGGCATCACCGTCAGCGAAGCCGAAGTGGCCGAACAGCTGAAGTCGATGACGCAGTTCCAGGTCAATGGCGTTTACGACGCCGACCAGTACCGCCTGCACCTGGCGACCCAGCGGCTGACGCACGCCCAGTTCATGGCGAACATGCGCGCCGACATGGCCAGCCGTGCGCTGCCGACGGAAATCATCGAAACCGCGATCGCCGGCAAGGCGGAACTGGAGTCGTTCCTGGCGCTGAGCCAGCAGACGCGCGACGTGCAGCTGATCGACCTGCCGGTGCCGTCCGTTTCCGG
Source organism: Arenimonas sp. (assembly GCA_036676665.1). GTDB lineage: Bacteria > Pseudomonadota > Gammaproteobacteria > Xanthomonadales > Xanthomonadaceae > Arenimonas. The sequence goes on from JAKFCL010000092.1 coordinate 35,426, forward strand.
CGATGCGCCGACGGAGGCCGAGCTCAAGAAGTGGTACGACGAGAACACCGCCTCGTACCGCACGCCGGAGCAGGTCGCGATCGAATACGTCGAGATCGACGCGTCGACGCTGCCGCCGCCGACGGCGCCGGACGAGGCGACGCTGCGCGAGCGTTATGCCGAACAGCGGGCGCGTTTCGTCACCGAGCCCAAGCGTTCCGCGGCGCACATCCTGGTGGCGCTGCCGGCCGATGCCGACGCGGCCGCCGAAGAAGCGGCCCGCGCCCGCGCGATGGTCCTCGCCACGGAGGCGCGCGCGCCGGGTGCGGATTTCGCGGCGATCGCCCGCGAGAAGTCCGAGGACCTGGGCTCCCGCGCCGATGGCGGCGACCTGGGCCTCGTCGAAGCGGGCGCGCTGGATCCGGCGTTCGAGAAGGCGCTGTTCGCGATGACGCAGGCAGGCCAGGTCAGCGACCCGGTGCGGACCGCGGCGGGCTGGCATGTGATCCAGCTGCGCGAGCTCGTCGCCGGCAGCGGGCGCTCGTTCGAGGAAGTGCGCGCCGAGCTCGAAACCCAGTACCTGGACACCGAACGCGAACGTGTGTTCAGCGAACGCGCCGGCAAGCTGCTCGAGCTCATCTACCGCACGCCGACGGCGCTGGAGCCGGCCGCGAAGGCGCTCGACCTGCCCGTGCAGAAGACGGGCCTGTTCACCCGCAACGGTGGCGACGGCATCGCGGCGATCGACGACGTCCGCCGCGCCGCGTTCAGCGACAACCAGCGCCTCGAACGCCAGGTCAGCGATACCCTGGAGATCGGTCCGGGCCACGTGGTGGCCATCCACGTGATCGAGCACCAGCCCGAGGCGGTGCAGCCGTTCGAAAAGGTGCGCGACCGCGTACTCGCCGACGTCAGCGCCGACCGGCTGTCGAAGGCGTCCCAGGCCCAGGCCGAAGCGCTGCTGGCGCGTGTGCAGAAGGGCGAAACGCTGGATGCGCTGGCGACCGAAGTCGGCCGCACCGTCGCCACGCTGCCGGCGATCGGCCGCCAGGCGCAGCTGCCTCCGGCCCTGGTGCAGGCGGTGTTCGCCACCCCGGCGGCCAGCGAGGGCGCGCCGGCCGTCGGCATCGCCCGTGTCGGACCGGACCGCCATGTGCTGTTCCAGGTCACCGCGGTGAACGCCGGCGACCTGTCGGCACTCGACGACGCCACCCGCGACACCCTCGTCGAACAACTGGCGCGCGCACGCGGCATGGTCGAGTTCGAGGACTACATGAAGTCCCTGCGGTCCGGCTACACCATCACGATCGCCGAAGACCGCCTGTAAGCCGCGCACGGCCCGAAACGGAAAAGGCCCGGGAGATTCCCGGGCCTTTTTCTTTCGTGCCGCACGCGCCGGGGTTCAGACGCCCTCGATCCCCGTCATGCCCAGGATGTTGTAACCGGCGTCGACGTAGGTGATCTCGCCGGTGACGCCGGCCGCCAGGTCGGAACACAGGAAGGCGGCGACGTTGCCGACGTCCTCGATCGTGACGCTGCGACGCAGCGGCGCGTATTCCTCGACATGGCCGAGCATCTTGCGGAAATTGGCGATGCCGGCGGCAGCCAGCGTCTTGATCGGGCCGGCCGAGATCGCGTTGACGCGCGTCCCCTCCGGTCCGAGGTTCAACGCCAGGTAGCGCACGTTGGCCTCGAGGCTGGCCTTGGCCACGCCCATGACGTTGTAGTTCACCAGCGCGCGTTCGGCGCCCAGGTAGCTGAGCGTCAGGATGCTGCCGTTGCGGCCCTTCATCATCGGCCGCGCCGCCTTCGCCAGCGCCGCCAGCGAGTAGCTGGAGATGTCATGGGCGATGCGGAAGTTTTCCCGGGTCAGGCCCTGCAGGTACTCGCCCTCGATCGCCTCGCGGGGCGCGAAGCCCACCGAGTGCACCAGGATGTCGAAACCGTCCCAGCGCTTGCCCAGTTCGGCAAACACGTTGTCGATCTGCGCGTCGTCGGCCACGTCCAGCGGCAGCACGATGTCCGAGTTGCACGATTTCGCCTCGTCCTCGACGCGCGACTTCAGCTTCTCGGTCTGGTACGTGAACGCGAGTTCCGCGCCCTCGCGATGCATCGCCTCGGCGATGCCGGTGGCGATCGAGCGCTGGCTGGCGACGCCGACGATCAGCGCGCGCTTGCCGGAAAGGAATCCCATTGCCATTCTCCCGAAGCCGCCATCGGCGGCGAAAGGACGCTAGTTTGACCCGCAGGGGCCCATACCGCCAAGCATGGGCGCGCTCACGGGTCCAGGCGGATCGTCTGGCCGATGCGCAGGACCGCGCGGCGGTCGAGGCGGTTGATCCGGAACAGGTCGGCCAGCGGCACGCCATAGCGGTGTGCGATCCGCGACAGCGTGTCGCCAGGGACGACCCGGTGCGTGCGGCCGTCGGCGCTGTCCCCGTCGGGAGCCGGAACCCCGGCCGGCGCCGGCGTCTGCCGCACGATCGACAACGCCGTCAGCGACGTCATCGGCGCCAGCACGTGGCGGGGCGCGCCGGCGACGATGCGGCCCTGCCGGTAGGCCGGGTTGAGCTCGCGCAGGCGCGTGGCGTCGGTACCCAGCGCCGCGGCCGCCTGGTCGAGGCTCTGCAGGCCGGCCGGCACCTCGATGCGCACCAGCGGCAGGAAGTGCACGTCGCGCGGCAGCGTCAGTCCGTGCCGCCCGGGTTTGGCGAACAGGCAGGCCAGCGCATGCAGCTTCGCGACGTAGTCGTAGGACACGTTCGACAGTCCGCGCGGCAGCCGGTGTTCACCCGACACGCGGCGGTCGTCGCTGCCGGCGAACGCACGGATGATGCGGTATTCGCCGGCGTTGTAGCCCATCGCCGTCGCACGCCATTCCTTGTCGAACATGGCCGCCACCGTCTGCAGGTAACTCAGCGCGGCTTCGGTCGACTCCACCGGCGACAACCGGCCGTCGTAACCGTCCTGGATCCGGATGCCGTGGTTGCGCGCCGTGCTGGCGATCATCTGCCACATGCCCGCCGGGCCGCCCGGGCCGATCGCCGCGGGCCGGTACCAGCTCTCGACGATCGGGATCAGCACGAATTCGCCCGGCAGGTCCTTGCGTTCGACCTCCTCGAGCACGTACGCCATCAGCGGCAGGATGCCCTCGACATGCCGCGCGAAACTCGCCGGGTGGCCGGCATAACGACGGCGCCAGGCGCGGTTCTTGTCGCCCTTGACGCAGATTGGCGACGAGAAGCGCGCCGTCATCCGGTCGAAGACTTCCGCACCGGTATCCACCGGATCGGGGGCCGCCGGCGGCGGCGGTTCCGGAACCGCGTCGATCGGCGGCACCACGGGAGCCGGGGTGATGGTCACCACGGTCGCCGGCTCGGGCGGATCGTCGCGATCGGGGCGCACCGGCGCCTGGCAGGCCGCCAGCAGCAGCACGAGCAGCGCCGTCAGCGGCAGGGTGGCGCGGGTGGGGGTCGTCACCTGAAGTCGTCCTTCCATTGGCGCAGCGTCGCGAACGCCTCGACGCGGTCGCGGGCGGGTCGGCCCAGCCGCTCGTCGAGCCGCCGTCGCAGCGCGGGTTGATCGATGCGCAGGAACGGATTGCAGTCGCGTTCGCTGGCGAGGGTGCTGGGCAGGCTCGGCCTGCCTTCCGCGCGCAATGCCGCGACCTCCTGCAGGCGGCGGTCGCGGGCCGGATTGTCGGGCTCGGCGGCGCAGGCGAAGCGGCCGTTGGCCTGGGTGTATTCGTGGCCGCAGTACACACCGGTGTCGCCCGGCAACGCCGCCAGCCGGTCCAGCGAGGCGAGCATCTGCGCCGGCGAACCCTCGAACAGGCGCCCGCAGCCGAGACTGAAAAGCGTGTCGCCGCAGAACAGGTGGCCATCCCCGTGGAAGGCGATATGCGACCTCGTATGGCCGGGGATCGCCATCACCGAAAGCACCAGCCCCAGCGGCTCGATCGCCACGTGGTCGCCTTCGCCGACCGCCCGCACCGGCGCATCGATGCGCTCATCGTCCGGCCCATGGCAGGGAATGCCGAAATGGTCCGCCAGCTGGCGGGCGCCACCCACGTGGTCGGGGTGGTGGTGGGTCAGCAGGATCGCGACAGGGTCGAGACCTTCGGCCGCCGCCTTCAGCACCGGTCCGGATTCGCCGGGGTCGACGACGACCGACGCGCCCGAGGCCGTGGCCAGCAGCCAGATGTAGTTGTCCTGGAAGGCGGGCAGGGGAATCGCACGCAGCACGGGATGACCTGGGGCGCGCTTATGACGCAGAATCGCGACCATGCCCCCGGCTTCCCCCCGACGTCAACCCGACCGCTCCGCCGACGCCTGGTTCCGCCGCGAAACCACCTTGCGGATGGTGCACGAGGTCCAGCGCCAGGCCGTGCCCGAGCTCACGCGGGTCTTCGGCCACAGCGGGCTGTACCTGCGTCCCTGCGCCGCGGTGCCGGCCGTGCTGTCGGGCAACCTGCTGGCGGGTGTCGTCAGCCTCGCCCGCGAGGGAGACCTGTTCGTCGGCGACCTCACCTGTCGCGACGATGGCCTGCCGATCGCCAGCGGCAGCCTGTCGCTGGTCTATGCGCTGTTCGTGTTCGAGACGTCGCCGGCGCCGGCGGCCCTGCTGGCGGAAGTGGTGCGGGTGCTCAAGCCCGAGGGCATCGCGTTGTTCCTGACCCTCAATCCCTGGGGGCTGGCGCGGCTGCGCTGGGCCTTTCGCGGGCTGTCCTGCGCCGATCCGGCCGAGTTCGCGAAGCAGGTGCGCGAGGCCGGGCTGGAAGTCCAGCGCAGCCGGTACGTGGGCCCGGTATGGTCGCCGCCGGACGCGGTGGACCTCGCCCTGCGTCCGGGCGACGGCCCGGGCGCGCAGCTGCGCATGGCGAACCTGATCGTCGCGCGCCGGCGCGACCCCGGCGTCACCCCTTTGCGCGTCGGCTCGCCGGCGCTGAATTTCCGACCCGGCATGAGTGCCGGATGAGCACACACGGCATGGAAGCGAATCTGAAGATGGTGCACATACATACCGACGGCGCCTGCCTGGGCAATCCGGGCCCGGGAGGCTGGGCCGCCCTGCTCGTGCACGGCGGCACCGAACGCGAACTGGCAGGCGGCGAAGCGCAGACCACCAACAACCGCATGGAACTGCTGGCGGCGATCATGGCGCTCGAGGCGCTCAAGTCCCCCTGCCAGGTCGTGCTCTCGACCGACTCGCAATACGTGCAGAAGGGCATCGGCGAATGGCTGCCCAACTGGATCCGCCGCGGCTGGAAGACCGCCGCCGGCGAACCGGTGAAGAACCAGGACCTGTGGCAGCGCCTGCAGGCCGCCGCCGCCCCGCACCGCGTGCAGTGGAAATGGGTCAAGGGCCACGCCGGCCATGTCGAGAACGAGCGCGTCGACAAGCTCGCCCGGGCGGAAGCCGAAAGGTTGCGCGCGTGATCCGCCAGGTCATCCTCGACACCGAGACCACCGGCCTGTCGTGGGAGAAGGGCAATCGGATCGTCGAGGTCGGCTGCCTGGAACTCGTGGCGCGGCGTCCGACCGGCCGGCACTTCCACCGCTACTTCAACCCGGGCCGGGAGATGGAACCGGGGGCGCAGGAAGTGACCGGGCTGACCCTGGATTTCCTGCAGGACAAGCCTCTGTTCGCGAGCGCCGTCGACGAACTGCTGGAATTCATCGCCGGCGCCGAGCTGATCATCCACAACGCCAGCTTCGACGTCGGGTTCCTTAACTACGAACTGTCGCTGGCCGGGGCCGCTCACGGCCGCATCGAGGACCACGCGAGCGTGCTCGACACGCTGGCGATGGCGCGCGAGCGCTGGCCGGGCCAGCGCAACTCGCTCGACGCGCTGTGCAAGCGCCTGGGTGTCGACAACGGGCACCGCAAGCTGCACGGCGCCCTTCTGGACGCCGAACTGCTGGCCGAGGTGTACCTGGGAATGACGTCGGGCCAGGGCGACCTCGGGCTGGCACCGCTGGGCGAGACCGCCGCCGCCGTGCGGCTGGACATCGCGCCGGTGCACGGCATCCGCCGGGTGCTGCGCGCCGACGCCGGCGAACGGGCCGCGCACGAAGCGCGCATGCAGCGCATCGCCGCCCGTGCCGGCACCCGCCTGTGGCCGGAAGACGCCGCCGTGCCCGAACCGGCCGGCTGAGGCCGCCGCGCGGGCCCGCCGTGGTGGATAATCCGTCTCGACCCCCGGTACCGAGGCCGACTTGAACGCCACCGTCCTGCTGACTTCGGTCGACATCAACATCCCCGGCTACAAGATCCTCAAGCCGATCGGCGAGGGCGGCATGGCGTCGGTGTTCCTGGCCGTGCAGGAATCGTTGGAGCGCGAGGTCGCGTTGAAGGTGATGTCGCCGATGCTGGCGGCCAACAGCGAATTCGCCAGCCGCTTCCTGGTCGAGGGCAAGATCACCGCGAAGCTGCAGCACCCGAACCTGGTGACGGTGTACGACATCGGCAGCCACGCCGGCGTCTATTACCTGGCGGCCGAATACATCCCGGGCGGCACGCTGAAGGAACGCATCGCCGAGGGCGGCCTGAGCGTCGGCCACATCCTCGACATCGTCACCGACATCGCCCAGGGCCTGGACTTCGCCCACGAGAAGGGGTTCGTGCACCGCGACGTCAAGCCCGGCAACGTGCTGTTCCGCAACGACGGCCGCGTGGTGCTGGCCGACTTCGGCATCGCCAAGGCGATGGACGGCAGCAACAGTTCCACCGTCGCCGGCGCCTCGATCGGTACGCCCGACTACATGAGCCCCGAGCAGGCCCGCGGCGAGCCGGTGGATGGCCGCTCCGACCTCTACAGCCTCGGCACGGTGCTGTTCGAGATGCTCGAGGGGCATCCGCCGTACCAGTCCGGTGACCCGTTCACCGTCGCACTGATGCATGTGACGCACCCGGTGCCCGAACTGTCCGAGCAGTACGCGTGGCTGCAGCCGCTGATCGGCGGCCTGATGGCCAAGCAGGCGGCGGAACGCTACAACAACGGCGCGGCCTTCATCGATGCGCTCAACAAGCTGGTCGCCAGCGCGCCCCAGGGCGCCGTGATGCAGGAGACCAGCCAGCGCAAGGGCGGCGGGCGCATTTCCACCGGCTCGGCCACGCAGCAGCGCACCCGCATCAGCGAGCGCGACAAGCGCCGCGGCGGGCGACCGGCCTGGCTGTGGCCCGCGGTCGGCGCGGCGGGGCTGTTCGGCGTGGCGCTGGTGGCCTGGAGCCTGATGTCGCCGGATCCGCCACCGGCCGAAACCAGCGAACCGGCCGCGGCGCCGATCACGGTCGCCCCGCCGGCGGGCTCGACCGGCGCGGACGATGCGCCGGTGCCGGAAGGTTTCGAGGTGCCCAAGCCGATCGACGCCTCGGTGTCGGACGAGGTCGAGCGTGCCCTCAACGCCGGCGACCAGCTGCTTGAATACGCGCTCGCCGACGGTCCCGACTACGGCCGCAAGCTCGATTATCCCGACGACGACAGTGCGCTGGGGTATTACCGCCGCGCGCTCGCGCTGGACCCGGACAATGCCCGGGCCAAGGCCGGCATCGCCGACATCGTCGCGTTCTACCGCCGCAATGCCTACCAGGCGTGCGAGCGCGGCAGCTGGGTGCCCTGCGGCTTCCTGGTGCGCAAGGGGCTGGCGGTCGATGCCGGCGACGAATACCTGCTGCAGCTGCGCGACGCGGCGGTGGCGGGCGAGGGCGGCGGTTCGCCGACGCTGCCGGCCGCGCCCCCTCCCGGCTGACGCGGGTCAGGTCCGGCGCAGCAGCAGCACCGTGACGTTGTCGGAGCCGCCGCCATCGAGTGCGGCCGACACCAGGTGGTCCACGCATTCCTGCGCCGAAAGGTCCGTGCGCCCCAGCAGCGTCCCGATGCTGGCATCGTCCACTTCCTCGGTGAGGCCGTCGCTGCACAGCAGCAGCTGGTGGCCCGGCTTGAGGTCGCCGGCCAGCGTCTCGACCTTGAGGTTCTGCGGATCGGTGACCCCCAGCGCCTGCGTCACCACGTTGCGGTGCGGGTGCGCGCGGGCCTGCTCGGCGGTGATCGCGCCCTGGTCGATCAGTTCCTGCACGTAGCTGTGGTCCGACGACAGCTGGCGCAGCTGGTTGTTCCACAGGTACGCCCGGCTGTCGCCGACCCACGCCAGTTCGAACCGGTTGTCGTGCAGCCGCAGGGCCACCATCGTCGTGCCCATCGGCAGGCTCTCGGCGCGCTGGCGGCTGTGCTTGATGATGTCCTCGTCGGCGCGCCGGATCGCCTCGCTCAACGTACGCCCGGCGCGCACCTCGCGCACGACCGCGTCCCGGGCCAGCGCGCTGGCGACCTCGCCGAACTCGTGGCCGCCCATGCCGTCGGCGACGAGCCAAAGGCCGAGTTCGGCATCGCCGAAGTAGGTGTCCTCGTTCAGCTCGCGGCGCAGGCCGACGTGGCTGAGATGCCCGAATTCAATCATCGCTCGGCCTGGAAGGTCGGTACGGATACCGGCGGTCGTCAATGCCCCGCATCATGCGGGGGCCGTCGCCCGGGCCGCAAGCCGGCGCCGGCGCGAAGAGCGCGCCGGGATGCCGGCCGGGGCAGGGCGGGCGCAGGGTCAGAACTCCAGGCGCAATCCGAGCGCCAGGTTCCACTGGGAATAGCCGTCGCGACCCAGCAGGTGCTCGTAGTACACGAACCCGGACCGCCCCTTCGTGAGCACCATCGACAGGCCGAGGCCGATGCGGAAGTAGTCGGTGTCCATCTCGTCGCCGCGGACGAAGATGCCGGTTCCGGTCGGATCGTTGAGGAACCGCGCCTCGATCGCCTGCGGGTCGTCCTTGAACTCGTGCTCCCATTCCAGCTGCAGGTGCGGCATCAGCACGCCCCAGTCGGTGCTGTGGGTGTACGTGAGCTTGCCGCCGATCTGCGTCGCCAGCGACGTCAGCTCGCGTTCCTCCACCCGCAGGCCCAGGCCGCTGCCCGGCGTCCCGGCCATCAGCTCCTCCTCGATCGCGTCGAAGCCCAGGCGCGTGTACAGCAGGCGCGCGTACGGGCCGATGCCGAGGGCGCCGCGATTGAAATCACGGCCGGCCGTGAATGCGGCCGAGAGCAGGTCGCCGCCGGCGTTCGCTCGGGCGGTCTGGGCGATCGTGCTGGTCCCGCCGCCGGACAGCGGCACGGTGTATTCGATGTGGCGGACCATGTCGTAGTCGTTCCGCCCCATCGTCAGCACGGCGTCGGCATACCAGCTGTTGGCGGTGTAGTACGTGCCGTACGCCGACAGCGACCAGCCGCTCGTCTCGATGCCGCCCCTTCCGTCGGGCAGGTCGGTGTCCTGGCGGGTGTAGCCGAAGGCGCCGCCGAAGATCAGGTTGTCGCCCTTGCGGTAGTCGACGCCGGCGGTGATCCCGTTGATGTCGTAGTCGAACGCCGGGTCGATCCGGCCTTCGTCCGCTTCGCCGCGGCCGATCGTGCCCGACGCGAAGAAACCCCAGCGGCTGAAGTCGGCGCCGATCTCCGCCTCCGCCGCGGCGGAGGTGGCCGGGCCGGTTTCCTCTTCGGCCGCGAAGGCGCTCGACAGCGTTTCCAGCGAGATCGGGCCCGTCGACGTGTTGATCGCCAGGCCGCCGAAGCTGGTGCCCTGGGTGCCGCTGCGCAGCGCGGCGATGCGCGTCTTCAGGTTCTGGAACTGCGCCTGCATCGCCAGCATCGCCGCGTTGCCCTGCGCGCGGGCGACATCGGTCATCAGCTCGTCGATCGCATCGATCGCCGCGGCGGGGTCGATGCCGCCGGCTTCGGTCAGCTCGCGGCAACGCGCCAGCAGGTCGGCCTGCTCGGGAGTCAGCGTGGCCATCGCCGCCAGCGCCGGGCACAGCGCGTCGATCGCTTCGGCGACCTCGGTCTGCACCGGATCCAGTCCCGCCAGGTTGGCCAGACCGCCGTTGAGCGCGAACACGGCGGGGGCCGCCGCCAGCGGCGAGGACGCCGTGACGGTGACCTTGCCGGCGGTCGTCGTCGTGACCGAATTGCTGGCGATGCCGGCGGCATCGGTGACGCTGGTGGCGCTGGCAAGCGTGCCCGTCGACGTCGTCCAGTCGATCGTCGCGCCGGCGACCGGCAGGCCGCCCGCGTCGGTCAGTTCCACCTGCAGCGGGGCGGAGGCGACGCCGGACTGCAGCGTCTGGCCGTCGCCCGCGGCGATCGTCAGCGTGCCGAGCGCGGTCACGTTGAGGTTGAACGTGACGCTGACGCCGGGGTCGTCCTGCCGGGTGGCGGTGACGGCGACGGGACCGGCGGTGCTGCCGGCGGTGGCCGTCGCACTGGCGTTGCCCGACGCATCGGTGGCGCCGGACGCCGTGACCGTCGCATCGCCGGTCACCGTCCAGGTGATGCCGATGCCGGCCGCGGGGTTGCCGCTGTCTTCGGCCAGCACCTGCAACGGGAGGGCGAACGCGGATCCGGCCAGGGCCGATTGGCCGTTGCCGCCGGTGATCGCCAGCGTCGCCACCGTGCCCACCGTGGCATCGAAGTTGACCTCGACCTCGTCGCCATTGGCGGGAATGCCGTCCGGATCGTACGTCGCGACGATGGCGGCCGTGAACGAGCCGGGAGCCGATGGCGTGAACGAGGCGGTCGCCTGGCCGCCGGCGTCGGTCGCGCCGCTGCTCGACGCCGGGGCGAACGGCGTCCCCGCGGCCCACTGGATCGTCGCACCGGGCACCGGCGCGCCGCCCTGGGTCAGTTCCACCGTCACCGGCATCGCCGTGCCGACGGTGCCGGTGGCCGGGTTGGGGGAGACCGCGGTCAGGAGGTAGGGCGCCGCGACCGCGTTGAGGTTGAAGACAACGAACTGGGCCGGGTCGTCGCTGCGTTCGGCGCGGATCTGGATCGGGCCGGGCGCGCTCGCGGTAATCGCGGCGGTCGAATGGCCGGTGGGATCGGTCAGCGGCGCGTCATCGACGATCGCGCTGCCCGACACGAGGGTCCAGTTGATCAGCAGGCCGGCGACCGGGGTGCCGCTGTCCTCGGCCAACACGTCCAGCGGAAGCGCGAACGCCGTTCCGGCATTCGCCGTCTGGTTGTCTCCCGACACCAGCGTCAGCGTCCGCACGATGGACACCGTGACGTCGAAATGGACGTCGAGCTCGTCGCCGTTGGCGGGGATGCCGTCGGGGTCGTATACCGCCGCCACCGAGGCCGGGAACGTGCCGGCGGCATTCGGCGTCAGCGTCACGGACGCCTCGCCATTGGCGTCCGTCAGCACCGGGGGCAGTGGGCCGGCCGGGAACGGCGGGTCCGCCGCGGACCAGACGATGCTCTGCCCGGCCTGCGGCACGCCGCCCTGCTCGAGGACGACGGTGAACGTCATCGGCGTGCCGACATCGCCCGCCGCCGGATTCGGAGTCACGGCGGTCAATGTCTTGGCGGCCACCGCGGTCAGGGTGAAGGTGACGAAGACCGACGGCGCGTCGCTGCGTTCGGCGCGGATCGTGATGGTGCCCGGCGCGGTCGGGGTCACGCTCAGATGCGCTTCGCCGACCGGGTCGGTCGGGCCGCTGGGCGTGATGTTCGCGGCGCCACCGGTGACGGTCCAGACGATCGCCAGGTTCGCCGTCGGCGTGCCGCTGTCCTCGGCGATCACCGACAGCACCTGCGCGAAGTTGGTGCCGACCGTGCCGGTCTGGCCATTGCCGCCATTGATCGTCAGTGTCGGCACCGTCGAGACATTCGCGCCGAAGGCATGGCTGGATTCGTCGCCGCTGGCTCCGACCGCGTCGGGGTCGACGGACGCGGTCACCGCACCGACAAACGATCCGGCCGCCGTGGCGGTGACGGTCACGCTGGCATCGCCATTGGCGTCGGTGCCGCTTGCGCCGGTGCTGAGGGTGAAGCCGGGAGCGGCGGTCCAGAGGACGGTCGTGCCCGCCAGCGGCCCGCCCGCCTGCTGCACGTCCACCGTGAACACCTGCGGCACGCCGACATCCATCGTGGCCGGGTCGGGGGTGACCGCCGTCGTCGTCGTCGGCGCCGGCGTCGCCGTCAGGTTGAACGTGACCAGCACGCCCGGCGCGTCGCCGCGCTCGGCGGTGATGACGATGGGGCCCGGCGCGCCGGCGGTGACGGTGGCCGTGGCGATGCCGGCGCCGTTGGTGGCCGGTCCGGGGACGATCGTCGCGGCACCGCTCACCAGGACCCAGTTGATCGTGACGCCCGGCGCGGGCACGCCGCTGTCCTCGGCGAGTACCTGCAGGGTCGGGAACGCCGAACCCTGCGGCGCGCTGTTGCCGTCGCCGGCATCGATGATCAGCGTCGGGGTGGCGGCGACGGTGACGTCGAACGAATAACTGGCTTCGTCGCCGGTCGCCGGCGTGCCGTCGACATCGACGCTGGCGGTCACCGCGTTGGTGTAGGTGCCGGGTGCCGATGGCGTGATCGTGACGCTGGCCTCGCCATTGGCGCCGGTATTGCTGGTGGGCGCACTGGCGGTGAACGTGCCGGTGGTCGTCCAGGTGACCGTCGTGCCGACGACCGGCGCGGCCAGCTGCTCCACGTCGACCGTGAAGACCTGGCCGACGCCGTCGACGGCGTTGGCCGGGTCGGCAGTGACCGCGGTCATCGTCACCGGGGCCGGCGTCGCCGTCAGGTTGAACGTGAACGTCGCCGACGGCTCGTCGTTGCGGGTGGCCGAAATCGTGATCGGCCCCGCGGCCGTCGGCGTGACCGTGATCGACGACTCGCCGATGGCGTCGGTCGTCGTGGTGGCGCTGCTCAGCGTCGCCGCGCCGCTGGTCACCAGCCAGTCGATCTGCACGCCCGGCGCGCCGACGATGCCGGTGCCGTCGTCGTCGTAGGCGGTGACGATCAGCGCATCGACGTACGGCGTGCCGACCTGGCTGGTCTGGCTGTCGCCGAACTCGTACGCCAGCGTGCGGTCGATCACCGTGATGGCGAACGTCGCGGACTGCGCACCGGTGCAGAAGGTGCAGCCGCTGCCGGCGCTGACGCTGTAGGTGCCCGGCAGCGTCGGCGTGAATGTCGCGTTCGCCTTGCCGGCGAGGAGGTTCGTGCTGGAAAAGGTGCCGCCGCCCGTCGGGTTGATGCTCCAGAAGATGGTCGTGCCATCGGGCGCGTCGACCGTCGGGCCGCCGTAGTCGACCGTCATCGTCGTCGAATCGCCGGTGAACATCGTCACCGTCAGCGGCGTGTCGTTCGTCATCGACGTCGGTTCGACGGTCACGGTGTACGGAATCGCCGGGACCGAGGAGCAGCCGAGTGGAGAACCGGCCACGCAGTCCAGCGTCGCGGTGAAGTTGTAGGTGGCGGCGGCCGTCCGGCTGGTGGTGACACTGGCGATGCCCGAACCGTTGGGTGCCACGGTCGTCGGCCCGGTGCTGAAGATGCTGCTGACGGTCCCGGGCGAGCTGTCGACGGTCAGCGCCGAGGCCAGCGTGAATGCCGTGCCCTGCGTCGTCGTGACCGCCGAGGGTCCGGACGCCGTGTAGACGAACGTGCTGTGGGTGGCGAAGTTGAAGGTCAGCTGGTCGCCGGCGCAACCGCCGTTGAGGCAGGTCGCGACGGCGGTGCCGGTGCCGGCCGCCGTGCCGCCGAGCGTCACCTGGAACGTGTACGGCGTATCGAGCGCGATCGTCGGGGTGGTGGGCGGGACCACCGCGGCGCCGCCGGTGCTGTCGGTGCCGATGGCGATGCTGATGTCGACCGTCGTGTTGCAGGCGGTCTGGGCTTCCAGGGTGAAGCTGACCGTGCTGTTGGCAGGGCCGCTCTGCTGGACAGGAGTCAGCGAAACGAAGTCGCAGGTCTGCGCGAGCGACGCGGCGCTCCAGGTCATGCCCAGCAGCGTCAGCAGCGCGATCGCCGCGCTTCGCAACACCGTCGGGGAAAATGCGGAAACCGCCCGTCGGCCGCCCGTCGCGCCGCTGGAATTCTCCATCGCTTTTCCCCTGGATTGCGGATATAACTCGGCCCGAGTATAGCGGCTGACGCGCCGCTGCAAGGGCCTCGGCGCGGGTCGCATTGCTTCCTTCGGAGCCATGCCAAAAATGAACGCGCAACCCGCCTGTCCGGTTCGTACCCGACTCTTCGTTTGTCTGTCTTCCGCGTTGCTGGCGACGATGGCCGGATGGCCCGTCAGTCCCGCCAACGCGGCCGTGCGGAATGCCGAGGACCTGCTCATCGTCGACTGCCTGTTGCCCGGGCAGCTTCGCAAGCTCGGCCGGCAGGCGACCTTCATGAGCGCGCGTCGCCCGATCCGCACGACCCAGGCCGATTGCGAGATCCGCGGTGGCGAGTACGTTGCCTATGATCGTGCCAACTACCAGACCGCATTGAAGGTCTGGCTGGACGGTGCGATGTCCGGCGATCCGGAAGCGCAGAACAACGTCGGCGAGATCTACTCCAAGGGCCTGGGTACCGCCCCCGACTACGGCATGGCGTTCCAGTGGTTCAAGAAGGCGGCGGACCAGGGCTACGGGCGCGCCAAGATCAACCTCGGTTACCTGTACGAACAGGGCCTGGGCGTCGCGCAGGACCAGGCCATGGCCCTGAACCTCTACCGCGAGGCGTCCGGCATCCAGGACGAGCTGCTGTACGCGTCGGTGGTGCAGGTGCAGATCAAGGCCAAGGACGAGCAGATCTCCGGATTGCAGCAGGAGGTCCGCGAAGGCGAGGCCGAATCGGCGGCGCTGCGCGAACAGGTGCAGCAGCTGCAGCGCGAGGTCGCGCAGCGGCGCAGCGCATTGCAGGCGGCGAACTCGGAGCTGGCGTCCACCCGCGAAAAACTGGCGCAGGCGCGCCAGCAGCAGGACGACGACCTGACCCGGCTGCTGGAGAACCAGCTGCTGTCGCAGGAAGAGCAGATCAACAGCCAGCGCACCCAGCTCGCCTCGCTCGAGCAGCGCGCCGGCGCGGCATCCACCGGCGGCGGCATGTATGCGGCGGCGCCGATGCTCGAAATCCTCGACCCGGTGTTCGTCGCCACCCGTGGGCGCAACACCGCGGTCTATCGCGGCGGCCCGGGCGAACGCCAGGTGGTCGGCCGCATCACCTCGCCGCAGCTGGTGCAGTCGGTGACCGTCAACGGCAAACCGGCGCCGATCGCGGCGAACGGGTCGTTCTCCGCGAAGGTCGACGTTCCCGCCGCCGGCGCCCAGGTGCAGGTGGCCGCGATCGACAAGAAGGGCGCCCGCGCGCAGCTGGACTTCACGCTGCTGCCGCAGGCCGGCGGCAGCTCGGCGGCGGCCGCGACACCGGCCGCGAGCGGCGCGCTTCCCGGCGACGTGAAGCTGGGCCGTTACCACGCCGTCGTGATCGGCAACAACGCCTACCGCGATCCGGGTTACGCGGCGCTGCAGAGCGCCGCCAACGACGCCAACGCGGTCGCGTCGCTGCTGCGTTCGCGCTATGGCTACCAGACCACGCTGGTGCTCAACGGCAGCCGCCTGGAAATCCTCACCGCGCTCAACGAGATGCGCGAGAAGCTCAAGCCCGAGGACAATCTGCTGATCTATTACGCCGGCCACGGCGAGATCGACGCGTCCGGAAAGGGCTACTGGGTCCCGACCGACGGCGCGTCCGGGGCCAGCAAGACCTGGATATCGAATGCGCAGATCAGCGACATCCTCAACACCGTCGCCGCCAAGCACGTGCTGGTGGTCGCCGACTCGTGCTATTCGGGCACGATGACGCGCGCGTCGGCGCCGACGTTCGACGCCGGATCGATGCCGGCGGAGAAGTGGGCCGGCTGGGTCAAGGCGATGAACAACGGCCGCTCGCGCACGGCGATGACGTCCGGCGGCGTGTCGCCGGTGCCGGACACCGGCAGCGGCCGGCACAGCTATTTCGCCCGCGCGTTCCTGAACGTCCTGCAGGACAACAACAAGCTGCTCGAAGCGCAGCGCCTGTACCAGGAGGTCAGCACGTCGCTGGCGCTGGGCTCGGCCAGCTCCCCGGTGCCGCAGAATCCGGAATACGCGCCGATCCGCTTCGCCGGCCACGAGAGCGGCGGCTTCTTCTTCATGCCCCGTGGGGGCGCCGCCGCCGCGGGTCCCTGAGGCTGGCGCCGTCGTCGCGGGCCGCCTATAATTCGCGGCCCCGGCGGTTGCGACCGCTGCGCCGGGTCCCGGAGAGGTGGCAGAGTGGTCGAATGTACCTGACTCGAAATCAGGCGTAGGTGTGAGCCTACCGTGGGTTCGAATCCCACCCTCTCCGCCATTTGAAGTCGATTGGGGCCCCTGGAAAGGGGCCCCATTTGCTTTCACGGGTCGGCCGGTGCGGGCGGCCGGGCGTCCGGAGGATCCGGGCCGTCGCGGCCTCGCCGCCGCGATAGAATCGCGGACTCACTCCACGAGCACCGCCCCATGTCCGAGATCCTGGCCCCCGTCTCCTTCGGCGAACTGCTCGACAAGATCGCAATCCTGCAGATCAAGTCCGAGCGCATGACCGACCCGGCCAAGCTGGCCAATGTCCGCAACGAGCTGTCGGCGCTCGAATCGACGTGGATGGCGCACCCGGTGGCTTCGGCCGACATCGCCCGCCTGCGCGCCGACCTCAAGGCCGTCAACGCGCGCCTGTGGGACATCGAGGACGACATCCGCCTGAAGGAAAAGGCGCAGGCCTTCGACGACGAGTTCATCCGGCTGGCACGGGCGGTCTATTTCGAGAACGACGAGCGGGCGCGGATCAAGAAGGACATCAACCTGGCGCTGGGCTCGGCCTACGTCGAGGAAAAGAGCTACCAGGACTACCGCGCCGGCGCCTGAGGCGCACCGGTCCGGGCGGCGCGGAAGGCCTCGAAGCGGCCGATCGCATCGTCCACCGTCACCAGGTCCATGACGCCGGGGAACTCGATCCGGCGTCCCCACGCCACCTGGTCCACCGGCCGGTTCAGGAACGCTGCGGCGGCCTGCGGGTAGCGGTTGATCGTCCAGCGCAGGTCCGAATAGGGCCCCGATCGGGTGCCGTCGGTGCAGGCGTACAGACCCAGCACGGCCGTGCCCATCGCGTTGGCCATCTGCGCCGGTCCCGAATCCGGGGTCAGCACCAGCGTCGCCCGTTCCAGCAGTGCCAGCAGCTGCTTCAGGGTGTCCTTGCCGACGAGGTCGAGCGCCGGCGCCTGCATCGCCGCGACGATCGCGTCGGTCGTTTGCCGCTCCAGCTCGCTGCGGCCGCCGCAGATGGCGACGCGCCACCCTTGCGCGGCGGCGTGGTCGGCGACCGCGGCGTAGCGTTCCGGACGCCAGTTGCGCAGCGGATGGCTGGAACACGGCGACACCAGCAGCGTCGGCTGGGGTCCCGGCAGCTGTTCGGCGGCCCAGGCGCGCGCCGCCTCCGGCACTGGCATGCGCCACTCGATCGCGCCCGGCCGCAGGCCCAGCGGCCGCAGGAACTGCTGGAACGCGTCGAGCACGTGATGCCCGCCGGGCGGGATGCGCTCGTTGATGAACAGCGAATGGCCTTCCTTGCTGCGGGCGCGGTCGTAGCCGATGCGGCGTTCCGCGCGGATCGCCGTCGACGCCAGCGCCGCCCGCAGCGAGAGCTGCAGGTGCAGCAGGACGTCGAACCGGCGCCCCGCCAGCTGCTCGCGCAGGCGCCGCCACGCGGCCAGCCCGGCGGACTTCTCGAACACGACAAGCTCGACGCCGTCCAGGCCCTCGAGCATCTTCGCCTCGCCCTTGCCGATCACCCAGGTCAGCGCCGCCTCCGGGTAGCCGCGCTGAAGCGCCCGGACCAGCGGCAGCACATGGGTGGCATCGCCGAGCGCCGACAGGCGCAGCAGGCAGATCGAGCGCGGCACGGGGTGCACGGTCATTGGTTAGACTGCTCGGCCATGGAAGTGGAATACGCCGCCGAAGAGCGCCAGCAGACGTTCCGCGACCCCCGCGGGGACGGAGCGATTGTGTTCGACGCGGCGCGCATGCGGCAAGCCGCGCCCGGGATGCTGGAAGCCGAGTGGTGGGGCGACGCCGCCACGCCGGTGGTGTCCGGCGGCCGCGGCGCCGCGTGGTTCGTGCGCGGCCCGTTCGGCGAGGGCGTGTTGCGCCGCTACCGTCGCGGCGGTGCCGCCGCGCGATTCAGCCAGGACCGCTATCTGTGGCTCGGCGCCGAACGCGTGCGCAGCGTCGCCGAATTCCGCCTGCTCGCAGGCCTGCGTGCGCTGGGGTTGCCGGTGCCGGCGCCGCTGCTGGCGGGCTGGTGGCGGCGGGGCGCGACCTACCGCGCGGCGATCCTCGTCGAGCGCATCGCCGGTGCACGCGCGTTGGCGGGCTGGCTGGGACCGTCGGCGGATGCGGCGCCGTGGGAGTCGATCGGCGCGACGATCGCGCGGTTCCACCGGAACGGCCTCGACCACGCCGACCTCAACGCCCACAACATCCTGGTCGACGCGGACGAACGCCCCTGGCTGATCGACCTGGACCGCAGCCGCCGACGCGCCCCCGGCGAAGCCTGGGTGCGCGGCAACCTCGCGCGCCTCCAGCGTTCGCTGGCCAAGCTTTCGCCGGACGACGACCGCTGGCGCCCCGGCTATTCGCGACTGCTCGCCACCCACGCCGCCACGCTCGCCGGAGACGGGGCATGAGCTGGTCGCTGCGCTTCCTCGGTGTCGGCAACGCGCAGGCGGCGGTGTCGCTCGGCGCCGCGTCGGCGGTCATCGAGCGCGACGGGCAGGCGGAACTGATGATCGACTGCGGGCAGGAAGCGTTGACGGCATTCCAGCACCACTACGGGGCGCTGCCCGACGCCGTATTCGTCACGCATGTGCACATGGACCACGTGGCGGGACTGGAGCGGCTGTTCTTCGCGACCTATTTCGATCCGGCACGACGAGGCAAGGTGCGGCTGTACGTTCCGGTCGGCGTTCTGCCGCACCTGCAGGCGCGGCTCGCCGATTACCCCGGCGTGGTGGCCGAAGGCGACGCCAACTGGTGGGATGCCTGGCAGCTGGTGCCGGTGACCCGGGGTTTCTGGCATCGCGGGCAGTGGTACGACGTGTTCCCGGTTCGCCACCATCTGCCCGACACCGCGTTCGGCCTGCGCCTGCGCGGCAGCGTCGTCTGGACCGGGGACACGCGTCCGATCCCCGAAATGCTGGCACGCCACGCCGATGCCGGCGAACCGGTCGCGCACGACTGCGCGCTGCACGGCAATCCGTCGCACAGCGGCGTGGACGACCTGGAGCGCGAATACCCCGGCGAGCTGCTGGCGCGCTGCGTGCTCTACCACTACGCGTCGCTGGCCGATGGCGAGGCGCTGCGCGCGCGCGGCCACCGGGTCGCCCGCGCCGGCGACGTGCTGGCGCTGGCCGATCCGTTGCCGGGGCCCGCGTGAACGCGGTGGCGCCGGGCGGCGGCGTGCTGCCGGTGGACCGTCTCGGCCGGCCGATGCACGACCTGCGCGTGTCGGTGATCGAGACCTGCAATTACCGCTGCCCGTACTGCATGCCGGCCGACCGTTTCCCGGCCGACGACGGCCTGGACCGGGCATCGCGCCTGGGTTTCGACGAGATCGAGACCGCGGTGCGCGCGTTCGTGCGCCTCGGCGTCGGCAAGGTGCGGCTGACCGGCGGCGAGCCGCTGCTGCGCAAGGGCCTGCCGGAGCTGGTGGCGCGGCTGGCGAAGATACCGGGCATCGACGACCTCGCGCTGACCACCAACGGCTCGTTGCTGGCGGCGCAGGCGCGGCCGCTGCGCGAGGCCGGCCTGCGAAGGCTCACCGTCAGTGTCGACGCGCTGGACCCGGGCCTGTTCCGTACCCTGTCCGGTGATCGCGGCGACCTCGCCGACGTGCTCGCGGGCATTGCCGCCGCCGAACGGGCTGGTTTCCGCTCGATCAAGATCAACTGCGTCGTGCAGCGCGGCGTCAACGACGACGAAGTGCTGGCGCTGGCCGGGCACTTCCGCGGCACCCCGCACGTGCCGCGCTTCATCGAATACATGGATGTCGGCACGTGCAACGGCTGGCGGCGCGAACGGGTCGTGCCTTCGGCGGAGCTGCGCGACCGCATCGACGCCCGCTGGCCGTTGCGCGCGCTGACGCCGAGCTATCGCGGCGAGGTGGCCTCGCGGCACGCCTACGCCGACGGGGCCGGCGAGGTCGGTTTTGTCAGCTCGGTCAGCGCGCCGTTCTGCGGCGACTGCCATCGCGCCCGGCTGTCGGCCGATGGCCAGCTGTTCACCTGCCTGTTCGCCGGGCGCGGGCATCCGCTTCGCGACCGCATCGCCGATGGCGAGGAAGCATTGGCCGCGCACCTGTCGACGCTTTGGCGGGCGCGCGCGGACCGCTACAGCGAACAGCGCGCGACCGCGGCGCCGGACCGGCGCAAGATCGAGATGTACTACATCGGCGGCTGACCGCCGCCCGCACCCCAGGATCGACCCGATGGCGAAGAAGTTGACGCATGTGGACGCGGCCGGCCGGCCGGCGATGGTCGACGTTTCCGGCAAACAGGCCGGCGCGCGCGAGGCGGTGGCCGAATGCCGGGTGCGTTTCCCTGCCGCGGTGGCCGGGGTGCTGCGCGCCCAGCGCATGGCGACGGCGAAGGGTGCGGTGGTGGACACCGCCATCATCGCCGGGACGATGGCGGTCAAGCGCACGCACGAACTGATCCCGTTCTGCCATCCGCTGCCGATCGACGGGTGCCGATTCGATGTCGGCTGGGTCGGCGAGTCGGTGCTGCGCATCGAATGCGGGGTCAAGACGACGCACCGCACCGGGGTCGAGATGGAGGCGCTGACCGGCGCCACCGTCGCGGCGCTGACGGTGTACGACATGTGCAAGGCGCTGTCGCATGCGATCGTGCTCGGTCCGGCGAAACTTCTGGCCAAGCGCGGCGGTCGCCGCGACATCGGCACGGCGCGCGCATGAGCGTGACGGTCCTTTATTTCGCCAGCCTGCGCGACGCCGCCGGCTGCGAGCGCGAGCAGATGCCGGCGCCGGCGTCGCTGGCCGCGCTGTACGACGAACTGCGCGCGCGGCACGGTTTCCCGTTGCCGCGCGAGCGGCTGCGGGTGGCGCTCGACGGCGAGTTCGCCGCATGGGACTGCGTTCCCCGCGACGGCGCCGAGGTCGCCTTCATCCCGCCGGTGTCGGGCGGATGAGCCGGTTCGCGATCAGCCCGGAACCGTTCGACCCGGCGCCGCTGCGGCAGGCGCTGCTGGCATCGGGGGCCGGCGCGTTCGCCTGTTTCGAAGGTTGGGTGCGCGACCACAACGATGGCCGCCCGGTGGGAGGCCTGCGTTACGAGGCGTACACGGTGCTCGCGGAAGCCGAAGGCGCCCGGATCCTCGACGAGGCGCGCGCGCGGTTCGCGATCGTCGATGCCGCCTGCGTGCACCGCACCGGCGAGCTTGCGCTGGGCGACCTGGCGGTGTGGGTCGGTGTCAGCGCCGCGCACCGGGGCCCCGCGTTCGACGCCTGCCGCTGGATCATCGACGAGGTGAAGTCCCGCGTCCCGATCTGGAAACACGAGCGCTATCTCGATGGCGACGTGAGCTGGCTCCACCCCGACCCGCAGACGCAGGCGCAGAAATAATCGGGAGGGCAGACCGGGACCCGCGGTTCGCGCAGCGAATCGTGGGCGCCCATTCGGGCGCAGCCCGAAAGGGCGGGGCGGTAGCCCCGCCGGCTTGCCCCGGCACCCGCATCATCCAATACCGTTGCTGCCTTCCGGCCCTGGCGGAGTTTTCGGACTAGCGTCGCGGGGGGCCGACGGGGCCACCATTGAACTGCTGGAACTGACGGCGCCGCGTCGCGCACCGCTTGAAGAATGGCGGAGAGAGAGGGATTCGAACCCTCGATACGGGGTTTAGCCGTATACACACTTTCCAGGCGTGCTCCTTCAACCGCTCGGACATCTCTCCGCAGAGATAACCGCCTGAAACGAGCCGGAAAGTGTACCGGCCGCGGGGCAGGGCCACAAGCGGGACGATCCGCGCTGGCCCGGGACCCGGGCGGTGGGCACAATGGCCCGGTCGGTTCCGGCCCGTTTCCGAGTCCCCATGTCCTATCTCGTGCTCGCCCGCAAATGGCGCCCCCGGCGCTTCGCCGAACTGGTCGGCCAGGAGCATGTCGTGCGCGCGCTCACCAACGCGCTGGAGAGCGGCCGCGTGCACCACGCGTTCCTGTTCACCGGCACCCGCGGTGTCGGCAAGACCACGATCGCGCGCATCTTCGCCAAGTCGCTCAACTGCGAGCGCGGCACCGGCGCCGAGCCGTGCGGCGAGTGCCCCGCGTGCGTCGACATCGACGCCGGCCGCTACGTCGACCTGCTGGAAATCGACGCGGCCAGCCATACCGGCGTCGACAACGTCCGCGACCTGATCGACAACGCCCAGTACATGCCGTCGCGCGGCCGCACCAAGGTCTACCTGATCGACGAAGTGCACATGCTGTCCAAGCCCGCGTTCAACGCGCTGCTCAAGACGCTCGAGGAGCCGCCGGGGCACGTGAAATTCCTGCTGGCGACCACCGACCCGCAGAAGCTGCCGGTGACCGTGCTGTCGCGCTGCCTGCAGTTCAACCTGCGCCGGCTGGAGCAGGCTCAGATCGGCGGGCAGATCGGCCGGATCCTGGAGGCGGAGGGCATTGCCTCGGAACCCGGGGCGATCGACCTGCTGGCGCGGGCGGCCGACGGCAGCCTGCGCGACGGACTTTCGCTGCTGGACCAGGCTATCGCCTACACCGGCGGACAGCTCGGCGAAGCGGCGGTGACGACGATGCTCGGCACGGTCGACCGTTCGCAGGTCGGCGAGCTGCTCGAGGCGCTGGCGGCCGGCGACGGCGCCGCGCTGATGGCGCGGGTCGAGGAGCTGGCGTCGTTCTCGCCCGATTTCGGCCATGTGCTCGAGGACCTGGCGACCGCGCTGCACCAGGTGCAGCTGCAGCAGATGGTGCCGGGCCTCGCCGCCGCCGGTGGCCGCGTCGACGTCGTCGGCCTGGCTGCGCGGCTGTCGCCGGACGTCGTCCAGCTCTGGTACCAGATGGCGGTGACCGGCCGGCGCGACCTCGGCCTGGCGCCGAGCCCGCGCACCGGTTTCGAGATGAGCCTGCTGCGGATGCTGGCGTTCCGTCCGGTCGCGGCGGGCGCGGCGGTTTCCGCCGGCCCCGCCGTCGCGACGGCCTCGCCGACGCCGTCGCGCGGTTTCCCGGGCACGACCGCGGCGTCGACGTCGGCGCGGGTGGCCGCGCCCGAGCCGCAGGCGGTGCGCGCCGCACCCGAGGCGCGATCCGCGCCCGCCGCAACGTCCGCGCCGGTTGCCGTCGCGGCTCCGGCCGCGCCCGCGCCCGCCGCCGTCGCGGCACCGGCCGCGCCGCGCGACACCGTGACGCTGGCCAGCGCCGACGACTGGCTGGCGATGGTGTCGCGTGCCGGCCTCAAGGGCCCGGTGCGTGAACTGGCCGCGCACAGCGCCTTCTGCGGGCACGCCGGCGGCGTGCTGCAGCTGTCGCTTCCCGACAGCTTCGACCACCTGCGCAGCGACGGCCTCGTGCGCCAGCTGGCGACTGCGCTCGCCGCCGAGCTCGGCGCGCCGCCGCAGATCCGCTTCGAATCGGCGCGCGCCGCCGCGTCCGAAACGCTGCATTCGCGCACCGAGCGCCAGCGTGGCGAACGCCAGGCCGGCGCCGAGCAGGCTTTCCTGGCCGACCCGGTGATCGCCCGTCTCGTGCAGCAGGGCGGTACCGTCGTCGCCGACTCCATCCGTCCGCTGGACGACCACTGACCCGAGGAACCGCACCATGCGTGGAAACATCGCCCAACTGATGCAGCAGGCCCAGCGCATGCAGGAGAACATGAAGCGCGCGCAGGAAGAACTCGCCACGGTCGAGGTCGTCGGCCAGTCCGGCGGCGGCATGGTGAAGATCACGATCACCGGCAAGATGGAATGCCGCAGCGTGCGCATCGATCCGTCGGTGCTCGCCGACCCGGAAATGGCCGAGGACCTGATCGCCGCCGCGTTCAACGACGCCGTCAACAAGGCCAACGAGGAAGCCACCAAGCGCATGTCGGTGGCCACCGCTGGCATGCCGGCCGGGATGAAGATCCCCGGCCTGTTCTGATCGCGGCGTACCGCCCGTGAGTTCGGCGCCCCTGCTCGAGCAGCTGATCGAGGCCCTGCGCTGCCTGCCGGGCGTCGGGCAGAAGTCGGCGCAGCGCATGGCCTACCAGCTGCTCGAGCGCGATCGCGAGGGCGGGCTGCGCCTCGCCGGCGCGCTGGCGGAGGCGATGGAGCGGGTCGGGCACTGCGGCGCGTGCCGCGACTTCAGCGAGGCGCCGATGTGCCCGATCTGCGCCAGCGGCTCGCGCGATCGTGCGCTGCTGTGCGCGATCGAATCGCCGGCCGACCGGCTCGCGATCGAGCAGGCCACCGGCTATCGCGGCCTGTATTTCGTGCTGCAGGGCCGGCTGTCGCCGCTGGACGGCATCGGCCCGCGCGAACTGGGCCTGGACAAGCTGGCCGACCGCCTCGGCGAGGGCGAGGTGCGCGAGCTGATCATCGCCACCAACCCGACCGTCGAGGGCGAGGCCACCGCGCATTACCTGGCGCAACTGGCGCGCCAGGCCGGGGTGCGCCCGAGCCGGCTCGCGCACGGCGTGCCGCTCGGCGGCGAGCTGGAATACGTCGATCGCGGCACCCTCGCGCACGCCTTCGGCTCGCGCACCGAAATCACGTCCTGAGGAGCACCGCGATGAGCACGCTGTTCGCCAAGATCATCCGCCGCGAGATTCCCGCCGACATCGTCTTCGAGGACGAGCACGTGCTCGCCTTCCGCGACATCAACCCGCAGGCACCGGTGCACGTGCTGTTCATCCCGAAGCAGGCGGTCGCCACGCTCAACGACCTCGGCGACGGCGGCGAGGTCGTGGTCGGGCGGCTGGCGATGGCCGCCGCGGCGTACGCGAAGCGCGAGGGTTTCGCCGACGACGGCTACCGGGTGGTGATGAACTGCGGCCGCGACGGCGGCCAGAGCGTGTTCCACATCCATCTGCACCTTCTGGCCGGCCGGGCGATGCACTGGCCGCCGGGCTGAACGTCCGCGACAGCCGGCGTCACCGGCGGGCCGGCCGGAATCCCCGCAATGCCTTCACCAGTTCCGCTTCCTCGGCGACTGTCAGTTCGCACCCGCCATACCGCCATTCGACATAGCGGCTGCTGAGGTCGCGCACCACCGCCTCCTGCGCGGGCAGGGCGCGTGCCAGCCGTTCGCCGAAGGTGGCGGGGGGTTCGGCAGGCGCCTTGGCGTAGCCGGCGCGGCCGGCGCGGCGGGTGAAGGCGAACCACGCGCGGATCAACGGATCGTGCCGCGGCGGCCGGCCGCGCATCTGCAGCCACAGCGTCAGCGCCAGCGCCAATCCGGCGCCGACCGCGAAGGCGGCACCGAGCTGGCCGGCCGTCGCCTTGTTGACGCCGAACGGTTCGAGCAGGCGGCCCTGCCGCTCGGCATCGAATCCCACCACCATCTCGTTCCAGTTGCGCCGCAACCAGTCGCCGAAATCCACCATCGGCGTGAACGTTTCGGGGAGCAGGGCCTCCTCCCGCGCCAGGTCGGCGACGGTGTCGAGCACCCGTTCGGGCGCGACCGCCGCCGTGGGGTCGACCCGGACCCAGCCGCGGCCGCGCAACCAGACCTCGACCCAGGCGTGCGCATCCATTCGGCGCACGACCCAGTAACCGCCGTAGGGATTGCGGTACCCGGCGATGTAGCCGATCACCACACGTGCCGGCACGCCCGCCGCCCGCATCAGGTTCGCGAATGCCGAGCTGAAGTGCTGGCAGAACCCGACCCTGGAGTCGAAGAGGAATTCGTCGACCGGATGCCGACCCGCAGGCGGCACGGTGAGGCTGTAGCTGAAGTCCTCGGCGATCCACGCCAGTCCCCGGCGGACGAGCGCGGCATCGTCGGCGCCGGCCTCGGCGCGCCACTGCATCGCCAGTTCGCGCGTGCGCGGGTTGCGGTCGGCCGGCAGCCACAGCGCGCGCCTCGCCAGGACGGCGGGCAGGTCCACCTGGTGTCGCGCCGCCGGGTCGGAGCTGAGCGAATAGCGCCGCAGACTGGCCACCGGCAGGTCCGTCTGCACCGTCAGGTCGCCCAGCAGTTCGCTGCCCTCCGGTGCGGTCAGCGGCAGGTCGAGCGTCACCAGGTAGCGGCGATCGGTCGGCTCCAGCGTCACCTCGTAGCGGAAGGCGTCGCCGGCACGGTCGACATCCGGCTGGCCGCGCGGGATCTCGAGGCCGCCGCGGCTCCAGCCCTGGCCGTCGAAGTCCCACAACACGCGGGCACGCCAGTAGATGTCCTGGCGCCGCGGTTCCGCGCCGATGAACTGCGCGCGCAGCACCGGGGCGTCGTCGGCGAACAGTTCGACCCATTCGTTCGGTCGCATGTCGTCGCCGAGGCCGCCGCGGCCCAGCGCGTTTTCCGGCGTGCCCCACAGCGGCGTCGCCAGCCGCGGAAACAGCCAGAATCCGGCGAGCGTGAGCGGCAGCGCCAGCGCCAGCGCGAAGGCGACGCCGCGCAGGCGGCCGGTGGCCGCCGCCGTGTCGCGACGGGGCAGGGTGGGGCGGTTCTCCGCCAGCGCCGACAGCGCCAGCATCAGCAGCACCACCGGCGGCAACGACAGCCCGAGCACCATCGGACCCTGGTCCTGCAGCAGCGCGGCGAACGGCGCGAACAGCGAGAAGCCGAGCAGGCTGTGCGCGTCCCGCAGCTTCTGCGTCTCGAACGGTTTGATCGCCAGCAGGGCCGCCAGGCCGGCGGTGCCAGTGTCGCGGCCGATCTGGAAATCGTGCATCACCAGGACGACGGCACCCAGCACCAGCATCAGCGAAACGCGCGCCGTCGCAGACCAGCGCAGCGTCGTCAGCATGCTCAGCAGGGCGACGCCGCCGATGCCCACGGCCAGCAACGGCTGCACCTGCGTCAACAGCGGCAGCAGGCAGGCCGCGGCGGCGGCCATGCACCACTGGCGGACCTCCGGCGGCAGCGCTTCGAGCGGCTCAGCCATGGCGCTCGTCCGGCAACAACGCCAGGGCACGCAGGCAGGCATGCTTGTGCTCGGCGCCGCGCCCGGGTCCGATCGTCTGCGCCGGCAGCCGCATGCGATAGCGGATCGCCTGGCGCTCGGCGTCCAGCACCCAGCGGGTCAACCGGCGGATCCGCGCCTCGTGCGGCAGCGCGCCGAGCCCGAACCAGTCCAGTTCGACCTCGCGGCTGGTGCTGGCTTCGTACTCGCGCACCAGCAGGCGGTCGGCGCGTGCCGACGCCTTCCAGGCGACCTGGCGCATCGCGTCGCCCTGGCGGTATTCGCGCAGGTGGTGCGGCTGGTCGCCCTGCTGGCGCGTGCGCGTGGACTGGCCGTCTCCACCGAGGTCGGGCAGCGGTATCGCCTCGGCCTCCGGGGCCGGATACACCAGCAGCGCGCGCTCCGGCAGCAGCCACGACCACGCGCGCGCCAGTCCGAACGGCCGCACCGTCGACAGCCCCAGTCGGCCCGGGTCGAACCAGCCGCGCCGCGACGTCGCCACCGGCAGCCGCACCTCGCCGCGTTCTCCGGGCGCCAGGTCGAAATACACGGTGTCGTCGCCGCGCCGCAGTTCGAGCCCATCGCGGCGGCGGTTGCCGGTCGCCTCGAACGTCAGTCGCAGTTCCAGCGGCTGCCCCGCATGCACGGGCTCGGCATGCAGCGCCGCCAGGCGCAGTCCCGACAGCGTGAGGTGGGCCTGAAGCAGGCTGTTGTGGGCGACGGCGATGATCAGGAACGCCAGCAGCAGCGCCGGGTTGTTGTTGTAGTTCAGTCCGCCCAGGACCATCGTCACCAGCATCGCGCCGAGAAACAGACCGAAACCGGTCGGCAGGATGTAGACGCGGCGGCGGTCGATCGCGATCGGCAGCGGTTCGGGTTTCCGGGGCCGCACGACCGGCAGCCCGGCGAGGCGGTCGCTCCAGCGCTCGACGAGATCGCGCGGCCGCGCCACGCGGATCAGTCCACCGCCACCGTGCGCAGGATCCGCTCGGCGAGCACGTCGCGACCCTCGGCCTCCGATTCCGGCACGAGCCGGTGCGCCGCGACCTGCGCGAACAGCGCCTGCACGTCCTCCGGCAGCACCGCCCGGCGGCCGTCGAGCAGCGCGTGCGCACGCGCCCCGCGCAGCAGCCCCAGGCCGGCACGCGGCGACAGCCCGACCTGCACGCCCGGATGCCGGCGGCTCTCCTGCAGCAGCGCCTGCACGTACGCGACCAGCGCCTCGCTCGCGTGCACCTTCTCGACCGCCGCGCGCAGCGCCAGCACCTCCTCGCCGGTCAGGCGCGGCATGCTCTGGGCGATCAGGTCGCGGCGGTCCTCGCCGGCGAGCATTTCCCGCTCGGCGTCGGCATCGGGGTAACCCAGTTTCAGCCGCAGCAGGAACCGGTCCATCTGCGAATCGGGCAGCGGGAACGTGCCGGCCAGGTCGACCGGATTCTGCGTCGCCACGACGAAGAACGGCGACGGCAGCGAATGGCAGACGCCGTCGACCGTGACCTGGTGTTCGGCCATCGCCTCCAGCAGCGCGCTCTGCGTGCGCGGCGGCGCGCGGTTGATCTCGTCGGCGAGCAGCAGCTGGGTGAACACCGGCCCGGCGTGGAAGCGGAATTCGCGCGAGGTCTGGTCGAAGATCGAGATGCCGATGATGTCGGACGGCAGCAGGTCGGACGTGAACTGCAGGCGCTGGAAATCGAGCCCGAGGCTGGCCGCCATGGCCCGCGCCAGCGTCGTCTTGCCCAGGCCGGGCAGGTCCTCGATCAGCAGGTGGCCGCCGGCCAGCAGCGTGGTGAAAGCCAGCTTGACCTCGCGCGGCTTGCCCAGCACCAGGCCGTTGACCTGGTCCACCGCATCGCCGAGGGACTGGTGCATGCGGTCGGTTACGATGGCGGCGTCGACGGCGTGGGCGTGCATGGAGTGCGTCCGGCAGAACGTTGCAGGGATGATGGCACGGATGGACGAGCGGTCGGGCTCCACGCGCGTGAAGTTCCTCGTGGCCTGGGCGCTGGCGCTGGCCGCCAAGCTCTGGCTCGTGCTGGCGTTGCAGCCGTTCGGCGACGAGGCGTTCTACGCGCAGGAAAGCACCCGGCTGGCGTGGGCGTATTCGGATCTTCCGGGGCTGACCGCGTGGCTGATCCGCGTCGGCACCGCGATCGGCGGGCACGACATCGTCGCCGCCCGCATCCCGTTCCTGCTGCTCGGCGCGCTGCTGCCGTGGCAGGTCGTGCGGATCGCGCGGCGCTGGTTCGGCGATACCGCCGGCTGGCAGGCGGGGCTGCTGGCGACGCTGCTTCCGCTGGGCGGGCTGATGGGTGTGCTGGCGCTGCCGGACGTGCCGATGCTGTTCGCCGCGCTGCTTTGCCTGGATGCGTTCGCGGTGCTGATGCGGCGGGTCGGCTGGCCGGCGCTGGTCCAGCTCGCGCTGGGACTGGCGATCGGCGCGCTGGCCCATTACCGCTTCGCGCTGGTGGTGCTGGCCGGTGGCGTCGGCCTGCTGTGCGCCGCCGAAGGCCGTGCGCTTCTGCGTTCGCCGCGGCTGTGGCTGGCCGTGGCGATCGGCGCCGCGGCGTGGTGGCCGCTCGTGGCCTGGAACCTGGCGCACCGGGGCGCCGGCGTCGAATTCCAGCTGATCGACCGGCACCCGTGGATGCCGCAGGCCGCCGGCGCGCTGTGGTTGCCGGTGCAGGTCCTCGTGGTGACGCCGCTGCTGTTCGTGCTGCTGGTGGCGACGCTGGGGGAGGCGTGGCGCCGCCGCGGGGAAGGCCCGGCCTGGCCGTTCCTCGCCGGCCTGGCCAGCGTGGCCGTGCCCGGTTATTTCCTGCTCGGATTCTTCGCCGACAGCGAGCGGGTGAGTTTCCACTGGCCCCTCGCCGGCTGGCTGGCGCTGTGCATCGCGGCGCCGGTGCCGCTGGCGCGCTGGCGGCCGGCGCTGCGTACCGCGCTGCATGCGACGGCGGCGCTGGGGCTGGCGGCGACGTTCGCCTACCTCGCGATCGTCGCCAGCCCGGGCGGGCGGGCGTGGCTGGCGGCGACGCCGGTCTACGCCGACAACTTCTCCGGCTGGGGCGACATCGCCGCGCGGGTCCAGGACCGGCTGCGGGTCCTGCCGCGGGACACGATCCTGGTCGCCGACAACTTCATGCTCGGCGCCCAGTTGTCGCTGGCACTGCGCCGCGATGACGTGCTCGTGCTGGACCATCCGCTCAACCGCAAGCACGGCCGCGCGGTGCAACTGTCCGACTGGGGCCTGCTGTCCGGGGGGCGCGAGCACTGGGGCGGCGCGCCCGTGCTGCTCGTCGTGGAGGACACGGCACGGCCGTTGAAGCAGCGACTGCGCGGCTACGACGAGCTGTGCCCGCGCACCGCCGGCCTGCCGCCGCCACAGGTCGTCAACATCGATCAGGGCCGCAAGCGATTCCTGCTGTTCGCGCTGGACGCTTCGCCGCGCGCCTGCGTCCGGCCCGCGCTGGCGTGGATCGACGCGCCGGCGCCGGGTGACACGGTGTCGGGCCGCGTGCGGGTGCAGGGCTGGGCACTTAAACCCGGCACCGGCATCGATCGGGTCGACGTCACGCTCGACGGCGTGGTGGTAGCACGCGCCGACTACGGCCGGCAGCGCCTGGACGTGCTCGACTACTGGGGACTGGCGAAGGATCCCGCCGAGGCGGGCGTCGGCTTCGAGGCGGTGCTGGACCTGGCCGGCCATCCGGCCGGCACGGCCTGGCTCGGGCTCACCGTCCACGGAAGCGATGGCAGCGTCGAGCCCTGGCCGGCCCAGGTGCTGCGCATCGAGTCTCAGGGCAGGCGGTAGCCGGCGGCGCGCAACGAGCGCGCCAGCGCGATCAGCGGCAGGCCGACCAGCGCGGTGGGGTCGTCGTTGCGGATCTCCTCGAACAGCACGATGCCCAGCCCCTCGCACTTGAACGCGCCGGCGCAGTCGTAGGGCGCCTCGGCATCGAGGTAGCGCAGGATCGATTCGGCGTCGAGGCTGCGGAACCGCACCCGGGTCTGATCCAGGTGGGCCAGCGTGCGGCCGCCCGGCCCGGCCAGGCAGAACGCGGTGTGGAAGACGACGGTGCGCCCGGAGGCGGCCAGCAGCTGGACGAGGGCCCGCTCGCGGTCGCCGGGCTTGCCCAGAGGCTGGCCGTCGAGGTCGGCGACCTGGTCCGAGCCGATGACCCAGGCCTCCGGGTGGCCCGCCGCCACCGCCCGCGCCTTGGCTTCGGCCAGCCGCACGGCGAGCGCGGCCGGGGTCTCGGCCGGCAATGGAGTCTCGTCGACCGCCGGCGCAGCGACGGTGAAGGGCAGGGCGAGGCGTTCGAGCAGCTCGCGCCGGTAGCGCGACGTCGACGCCAGGACCAGCGGCGTCACGGGGCGCCGGGTCCGCGGCGCAGCGTCGGCGGCTCGCGCCGGGCGGCTTCGGCGCTGGCCTCGGTGGCCTGCGCCAGTTCGGCGCCGGCCCGTTCCAGCTCGTCCAGCTGCGAGGCCAGGCGGGTGCGGGCGCGGTCCAGCGCGCCGCAGGCGGCGTCCAGTTCGCGCTGGTGAGCCGTGGCGCCGTGCTGCTGGATCCACAGGCGGTGTTGCAGGACGTCGCGCTTGGCGTCGCGGATCGGGCCGGTGCCGTCCAGCGACGCCCGGGCGACCGCGGCGATGTCGGCCGGAACCCGGCCCACGACCGACTGCAGGGCCTGCATCCGGTCCTGGCTGCGGTCCAGCAGGGCCTGCATCTCGTCGGCCAGGTCCAGCAGGCGCCGCAGGCTGCGGTCGCGCCGACGGCTGCGCCCCAGCCACCACAGCAGGGGCAGGGCCAGCACGACGGCGATCAGGCCGGCCAGGACGATCAGTTCGGGCATGGGGGGCTTCCGGAAGGTCGGCGGCAGTCTGCACCAGCCCCCCGAGGCCGGCAAACTCCAGCCGGCGCAGTCGTTTAGGTTTGACACCGCAGCGGCCCGCGCCTATCATTTCGCGCTTATGTCCGCTCACCTGCCCCCTGTGCTCGATGCGTGGCGCATGGTCGCGGCCAAACGGTGTTTCGAGGGTCGGTTGCCGCTGTCGGGGATGACCCGGCTGCGCGACTCCCTGGTCGACGCCGAAGGCGACTGTCGCTACGAGATGGAGTTCGGCCGCGATTCCCTCGACCTGCCTTACGTCGAGGTGCGCGTCGAAGCCGATCTGCCGTTGCAGTGCCAGCGGACGCTGGAACGTTTCCTGCATCCGGTCCGTGTGCACCAGCGCCTCGGCCTGATCACCGACGAGGCGCAGGAAGCCGCGCTGCCGGAGGGCATGGAGCCGATCCTGCTCGACGCTGCCGGCGAGCTGGACCCGGCCGGGCTGGTGGAGGATGAACTGATCCTCGCCATTCCGGTGGTACCGATCGATCCGCGTTCGACGCAGGTCACGGCCGAATGGCCCGCCGACGTCGAACCGGAAGAAACCCCGAACCCCTTCGCCGCGCTCGCCGCGCTGAAGACCCAGAAGAAGTAGTTGGAGAGACACCATGGCCGTCCAGAAATCCCGCGTTTCCCCGTCCCGCCGCGGCCAGCGCCGCTCGCACGACGCCCTGTGCCCGAAGCAGCTGGCGACCGACCCGACCTCGGGCGAGACCCACCTGCGCCACCACGTGACCAAGGACGGCTACTACCGCGGCAAGAAGGTCATCGCCGTGAAGTCGTCGGTGGTCAACGAGGACTGAGCCGCGTTCCGCCCCGCGGGGTGGAGTACGGTGAGCTGAAACGCGGCGGGCCTGGTCCCGCCGCTTGCGTTTCCGACGGTGCATCGGCGCGGCCCCGGTCGTGGTCCGGCGCTACCGTCCCATGATGGGGATGACGATGGCCGTGTTCTCGCGTATCGCCGGCACCGGCAGTGCCCTGCCGGCCAGGATCCTGACCAACAAGGACCTGGAGGAATTCGTCGACACCACCGACGAGTGGATCGCCACCCGCACCGGGATCCGTTCGCGGCATGTCGTCGCCGAGGGCGAGACCACCTGCGACCTCGCCGAGCGCGCGGCGCTGGCGGCGATGGAGGCGGCCGGCATCGTCGCGTCCGAGATCGACATGATCGTGCTCGGCACGACCACCCCCGACCTGATCTTCCCGTCGACCGCCTGCCTGCTGCAGCACCGCATCGGCGCCAACGGCTGCGCCGCGTTCGACGTCAATGCCGCCTGCTCGGGCTTCATCTACGCGCTCAGCGTCGCCGACGCCTTCATCCGCGCCGGCACTGCGAAGACGATCCTGGTCGTCGGCGCCGAGACGCTGACGCGGATGATGGACTGGTCGGACCGCTCCACCTGCGTGCTGTTCGGCGACGGCGCCGGCGCCGTCGTGCTCAAGGCCGACGCCGAGGCCGGCATCCTGTCGACGCACCTGCACGCCGACGGCGGCAAGAAGGATCTTCTGTACAACCCGGTCGGCGTTTCCGTCGGGTTCCGTCCGGAGGAGAAGAACTCGGGCTGCCTGGTCAAGATGACCGGCAACGAAGTCTTCAAGCATGCGGTCAAGGCGCTCGACTCGGTCGTCGACGAGACGCTGGCCGCCAATGGCCTGGAAAAGACCGACATCGACTGGCTGATCCCGCACCAGGCCAACCTGCGCATCATCGAAGCCACGGCCAAGCGCCTGCAGATGCCGATGGAGCGGGTGATCGTGACGGTGCACAAGCACGGCAACACGTCGTCGGGTTCGGTGCCGCTGGCGCTGGACGAGGCGGTCCGCTCGGGCAAGGTGCAGCGCGGCCAGCTGCTGCTGCTGGAAGCCTTCGGCGGCGGTTTCACCTGGGGTTCGGCGCTGATCCGCTACTGACGGGCGATGGCCGACACCCGCGTAAGCAAGGTCGATCAGTCCGGCCGGATCGCGTGGCGCAAGACCTATTCCGAGGGCGGGCGCGGTGTGCGCATCGCGCTGCTGCGCGGCGTCGCCCGCCTGCTCGGAACCCCGCCGCTGCTCGCCCCGCATCCGCAACGCCCCGAGGACGCCTGCCGCACCGAACAGGCGATGATCCGTCGTCTCGCCGCGCTCGGCGCGAACGTGCCTGTGATCCTGTCGGCGGGACCGTGCGAGCTGCTGCTTTCCGACCTCGGCCCGACGCTCGCGACCAGCTGCCGCCGCGAGCGGGATCCGGCGGCGCGCCGCGCGCTGGTCGCCGCCGGCCTCGACGCCCTCGCGACGCTGCATGGCGACGGCGGCTGGTTGAGCCAGGCGTTCGCCCGCAACATGACCTGGCGCGACGGCCGCGTCGGCTTCATCGACCTCGAGGAAGATCCGGCGACGATGATGCCGCCGGCGGCCGCGCAGGCGCGCGACGTGCTTTTCTTCGCCCATTCCACCGCCCGCTTCCTCGCCGACATGCCGGGCGCGCATGCGGCACTGCTCGCCGCGCACCTGAGCCGCGAATCGCCGACGGTGCGTGCGCACGTCGCGCATACCGCGCGCCGGCTCGCGTGGCTGGCGCCGGTGGTGCGGCCGTTCGGCGCGCGTTCGCGAGCGGTCGGCGACGCGCTGCGCAGCCTGCGCGACGCGGCCGCCTGACACGGGCCGCGGCGCCCCGCCGCAGGCCGACCCTACGCGCCAGTACAGACGCCCGCGCGCACCGCTCGCGTATCATTCGCCCGTTTCGCACTCCGGACCCTCGATGAGCCAGCCACTCGCGTTCGTATTTCCCGGCCAGGGATCCCAGTCGCCGGGCATGCTCGCCGACCTCGCGCAGGTCCATCCGGTCGTGCGCACGACCTTCGCCGAAGCGTCCGAAGGCGCCGGCATCGACCTGTGGACGTTGTCGCAGGACGGTCCCGAAGACGAACTCAACCGCACCGAGCTGACGCAGCCGGCCCTGCTCGCGGCCGGCGTCGCCGTCTGGCGTGCATGGCTCGAGCGCGGCGGCGTGCGCCCGTCGGTGCTTGCCGGCCACAGTCTCGGCGAATACGCGGCGCTGGTGGCCGCCGGGGCGATCGGCCTGGCCGAAGGTTCCCGGCTCGTGCGCGAACGCGGCCGCCTGATGCAGCTGGCGGTGCCCGCCGGTGCCGGCGCGATGGCGGCGGTGCTCGGCACCGAGGATGCGCTGGTGGCCGAGGTCTGCGATGCCGTGTCCGGCGACGACGTGGTGGTGCCGGCGAACTTCAATTCGCCCGGCCAGGTCGTGATCGGCGGCGACACGGCCGCCGTCGAGCGCGCGCTGGCCGAGCTCGCCGCGCGCGGCGTCCGCAAGACGGTGCGGCTGGCCGTGTCGGTGCCGTCGCACACGCCGCTGATGCGGGAGGCGGCCAACCGCCTGTCGGAAGTGATGTCGGCGATGGCATGGCGCGAGCCCGCGATCCCGGTGGTGCAGAACGTCGACGGCGAAGTGCACGATGGCGTGCAGGCGATCCGAGATGCCCTGGTGCGTCAGCTGTACCTGCCGGTGCGCTGGACCGACTGCGTGCAGGCGCTCGCCGCCCGCGGCATCGTCCGCGTCGGCGAATGCGGCCCGGGCAAGGTCCTCACCGGCCTGGCCAAGCGCATCGACAAGTCGCTGGATGCGCGCGCGCTCGGCATGCCCGCCGATTTCGACGCCGCGTCCGCCGACTGGAACGCCTGAGCCACACGACCCGCATACGAGGAGTCCGAGATGAGCGATGAACTGAAGGGCGAGATCGCCCTGGTCACCGGCGCCAGCCGCGGCATCGGCGCGGCGATCGCCGACCGCCTGGCGGCGCTCGGCGCCACCGTGATCGGCACCGCCACCACCGAGGGGGGTGCCGCTGCGATCGGCGAGCGCCTCGCCGCCGGCGGCGGCCACGGCCGCCTGCTGAACGTCACCGATGCCGCCGCGTCCGACGCGCTGGTCGAAGCGATCGGCAAGGAATTCGGCCCGGTGACGATCCTGGTCAACAACGCCGGCATCACCCGCGACAACCTGCTGATGCGGATGAAGGAAGAGGACTGGCAGGCGATCCTCGACACCAACCTGACCAGCGTGTTCCGCCTGTCGAAAGCGGTGATGCGCGGCATGATGAAGGCGCGCAAGGGCCGCATCATCAGCATCGCGTCGGTGGTCGGCGTCACCGGCAACGCCGGCCAGGCCAACTACGCCGCCGCCAAGGCCGGCATCATCGCCTTCAGCAAATCGCTGGCCAAGGAAATCGGCAGCCGTGGCGTCACCGTCAACGTCGTCGCGCCCGGCTTCATCCAGACCGACATGACCCGCGACCTGCCCGAGGCGTCCCGCGAGGCGCTGGTGTCGCAGATCGCCCTCGGCCGCCTCGGCGAGCCGTCCGACATCGCCCACGCGGTGGCCTTCCTGGCCGGACCGGCCGGGGCGTACATCACCGGCGAGACTTTGCACGTCAACGGCGGCATGTACATGCCCTAAGTCGTTGCTTCAACGGGATTTGGGCTAGAATCCCGGTCCCCGGATCAAGGCTGCGGCGACCCCGGCGCCCGCCGCAGCCGGCATTTGATTACAATGCGCCCGCAAACACCCCTCCGGGAGGAGATCGATCCATGAGCAGCATCGAAGAACGCGTCAAGAAAATCGTCATCGAGCAGTTGGGCGTCAAGGAAGAGGAAGTCACCGTGAACGCCTCGTTCGTGGACGACCTCGGCGCCGACTCGCTGGATACCGTCGAGCTGGTCATGGCCCTCGAGGAAGAGTTCGAGTGCGAGATCCCGGACGAGGAAGCCGAGAAGATCACCTCGGTGCAGCAGGCGATCGACTACATCAAGGCCCACGTCAAGGCCTGATCGGCTTGATGGGAGTTACGCCGGGGCCGCGCTTGCGCGGCCCTGCGCGTTTTCGGCGCCGGTGCGATACGCCGGCGCATGCGCGGCGAAGCCGTGCTTCCGAATCCGACAGCGGAGTTTGCAGATGAGCCAGCGTCGTGTCGTCATCACCGGTATGGGCATCGTGTCGCCCATCGGCAATTCCCTGGCCGCGGCCTGGGACAGCATCAAGGCCGGCCGCTGCGGCATCGGCCCGATCACCCATTTCGACGCTTCCGCGTTCACCACGCGAATCGCCGGCGAGGTGCGCGACTTCGATGCGAAGTCGTTCCTGCCGCCGAAGGACGTCAAGAAGATGGACACGTTCATCCACTACGGCCTGGCCGCCAGTTTCCAGGCGATGGAAGACGCCGGCCTCGAAGTGACCGAGCAGAATGCCGAGCGCATCGGCGCCCTGATCGGCGCCGGCATCGGCGGCGTGCGCGGCATCGAGGAAACCGCGGTCGCGCTGCACGAGGGCGGCCCGCGCAAGATCTCGCCGTTCTACGTGCCCAGCACCATCATCAACATGCTGCCCGGGCAGCTGTCGATCCTGAAGGGCATCAAGGGGCCGAATTTCTCCGCGGTGTCGGCCTGCGCCACGTCGAACCATTCGATCGGCATGGCGATGCGCATGATCCAGTACGGCGATGCCGACATCATGATCGCCGGCGGCGCCGAACACGGTGCGACGCCGACGTCGGTCGGCGGCTTCTGCTCGATGAAGGCGATGTCCACCCGCAACGACGACCCGCTGCGCGCCTCGCGCCCGTGGGACAAGGACCGCGACGGCTTCGTTCTCGGCGACGGTGCCGGCATCCTGGTGCTCGAGGAATACGAACACGCGAAGGCCCGCGGCGCCCGCATCTACTGCGAACTGGCCGGTTTCGGCGCCAGTTCCGACGCGTACCACATGACCGCACCCAGCGAGAACGGCGAAGGCCCGGCGCGCTGCATGGCGATGGCGATGCGCGACGCACGCGTCAATCCCGACCAGATCGGCTACCTCAACGCGCACGGCACGTCCACGCCGCTCGGCGACCTGGCCGAGACGCTGGCGGTGAAGCGCGCGTTCGGTGCACACGCGTTCGAGACGATGGTCAGCTCGACGAAATCGATGACCGGCCACCTGCTCGGCGCCGCCGGCGGTGCCGAGGCGGTGTTCACCGTGATGGCGATCCACACCGGCGTGATCCCGCCGACCATCAACCTCGACGAACCGGGCGAAGGCTGCGACCTCGACTACGTGCCCAACATCGCCCGCGAGGCGAAGCTGGACGTGGCGATGTCGAACGGCTTCGGCTTCGGCGGCACCAACGGCACGCTGGTGTTCCGCAAGCTCTGATCGACGCGCACCGCGTCCGCATGCCGATCCTCGCGCTGCCGTCGGGCACCGACCTGCTGCGCCTGCAGTCCGCCGATCCGTCGCGCTTCCCGCTGCTGCTGGAAAGTGTCGCCGGCGGCGGCGCGCTGTCGCGCTGGGACATGCTGCTGTGCGGTGACGGCACCGGCCTGGAGCTCGGCGCCGATGGCGTCACCCGCCGCCTGGACGGCACCGCGGTGGCGGGCGGCTTCCTGGACGCGCTCGACCGCGACTGGCTCGCGGCGCGCACCGACGCCCCGCCGCCCGCCGACGCCCACACCGACGCCGACGCCGACGGGCAGCTGCCGTTCCGTGGCGGCTGGGGCCTGTTCCTCGCCTACGAACTGGCCGCGCAGATCGAGCCGACCCTGCGCCTGCCGCCGGCGCCGGGGCCGCTGCCGGTCGCACTGGCGCTGCGCTGCCCGGCCGCCGTGCTGGTGGACCGGCGCGACGGCCGCTGCCTGGCCGTCGCCGAGCCGGGCGCAGAGGACTGGCTGGAACGCATCGCCGAAGACATCGCCGCGGTCGCGGACAAGCCGGCGGTCGACACCGGAATGGCGCCGCCGACGCTCTCCGAGGATGCCCCGGAACGGTTCCTGGACGGCGTCGCGCGCATCCATGACTATCTTCGCGCCGGCGACGTCTTCCAGGTCAACCTGTCGCGCGCGTGGCGCGCCCGCTTCGCCGAGGCGCCCGATCCGGCGGCGCTCTACGCGCGGTTGCGGCAGGCCAATCCGGCGCCGTTCGCCGGGCTGCTGCGGCATCGCGGCGCGGCGCTGCTGAGCTCGTCACCCGAGCGGCTGGTGTCCGTGCACGGTGCGCATGCGCAGACCCGGCCGATCGCCGGCACGCGGCCCCGCTTCGACGGCGACGACGACGCCGCGCGCATCCGCGAACTGGTCGGCAACCCGAAGGAACGCGCCGAACACGTGATGCTGATCGACCTGGAGCGAAACGACCTGGGCCGGGTCTGCCTTCCCGGCAGCGTGCGTGTCGACGAACTGATGATCGTGGAGAGCTACGCGCACGTGCACCACATCGTTTCCAACGTGTCCGGCGACCTGCAGCCGGGCA
The DNA here is from genome assembly GCA_036676665.1 of Arenimonas sp. Classification (GTDB taxonomy): domain Bacteria; phylum Pseudomonadota; class Gammaproteobacteria; order Xanthomonadales; family Xanthomonadaceae; genus Arenimonas. Next base: position 74,590 of record JAKFCL010000092.1, read on the forward strand.
CGACGCCCGGAGCGGTGATCGCCGCGGTGTTTCCCGGCGGCACGATCACCGGCGCGCCGAAGGTGCGCTGCATGCAGATCATCGCCGAACTGGAGGGCGAGGGCCGCGGTCCCTACACCGGCGCCTTCGGCTGGCTCGGCGGCGACGGCGACATGGACCTGAACATCCTGATCCGCAGCGCGTGGCTCGACGGCCGCGACCTGCAGCTGCGCACCGGTGCCGGCATCGTCGTCGACTCCGAAGCCGGCCGCGAGCTCGACGAGACGCGCGCCAAGGCCCGCGGCTGGTTGCGGGCGATGGGAGCGGCGGGTTGAGCGCGCTGGCGACGGCGGTCTTCCGTGGCCTGCGGCCGGTGCCTGCGTTGCCCGCCGACGATCGCGGGCTCGCGTATGGCGACGGCCTGTTCGAAACGCTGCGGGTGCACGGTCGCCGCGCGGTGTGGTGGGACGCGCATGTGCAGCGTCTCGCGTCCGGGGCGGCTCGTCTGGGCATCGCCGCGCCGGCGCCGGCGTGGCTCGCCGCCGAGGCCGCGAAGCTGCTGGCGGTCGCGCCTGCCGATGCCGTGCTGAAGATCGTGCTGACGCGGGGTGCCGGTGGCCGGGGCTATTCGCCACTCGGTGCGTCCGAACCGACCCTGGTGCTGTCGCTGCATCCGCCGCCGCCGCCCGCGCCGGGCCCGCTGGTGCTGCGCTGGTGCGACACGCCCGTTTCGGTGCAGCCGGCCCTGGCCGGCCTCAAGCACCTCAACCGGCTCGAACAGGTGCTGGCGCGCGGCGAGTGGTCGGACCCGGCGATCGACGAAGGGCTGATGCTGGACCTCGATGGCCGCGTCGCCTGCGCCACCGCGGCCAATGTATTCGCCAGGATCGACGGCCGCTGGTGCACGCCACGCGTCGAGCGCCGCGGCATCGCCGGCATCGCCCGCGCCTGGGTACTGGCGAATGGCGACGGCGCGATCGAGGCCGATTTCGACCGCGCGCAGCTGGAGGCGGCCGACGCGGTTTTCCTGTGCAATGCGGTGCGCGGTATCCTGCCGGCCGGAAAGCTCGGCGATCGCTGCTGGGATCCGCACCCGGCGCTCGAACACCTGCGCCGCACCCTAGGCCGGGCTGAACCGGCGTTCGCCACCGGGAGCTGAAGTGCCTGCCAAGTCCTCGCATCGTGTGCTCAAGGCGCTGTTCGCGCTGTCGCTGCTGGCCATCGTCACGTTCGGCGGCTGGGCCTGGCTGCGTTACCAGGGCTTCGCCGACACGCCCATCGCACTGGCCGGCAGCGAGCGCATGCTGACCGTCGAGCGCGGCGACGGCTTCCGCGACATCCTCGGCAAGCTGCGCGGGCTCGGCGTCACCGAAGGCCACGACCTGGAATGGCAGGCGCTCGCGCACGAGATGCAGGTCGTCTCGCGCCTGCAGGTCGGCGACTACACGATCCGTCACGGCATCACTCCGCGCGAACTGCTGGCCAAGCTCGAGAACGGCGACGTCATCCAGCACCGCTTCACGATCGTCGAAGGCTGGAACCTGCGCGAACTGCGGGCGGCGCTGGCGAAGGACGAAGGCCTGGGGCAGACGCTCGCCGATACCGCCGATGCCGGCCTGATGCAGGCGCTGGGCCGCGAGGACGTGCATCCGGAAGGCCGTTTCCTGCCCGAGACCTACCACTACACCCGCGGCATGACCGATCGCGACCTGCTGGCGCGCGCGGCGCTGGCGATGGACAAGGCGCTCGCCGATGCCTGGGCGATGCGCGCCAAGGACTCGCCGCTGAAGTCGCCCGACGAGCTGCTCGTGCTGGCGTCCATCGTCGAGAAGGAGACGGGCAAGGCCGCCGAGCGCCCGGAGATCGCCGGCGTGTTCGCCCGCCGGCTGAAGCTGGGCATGCTGCTGCAGACCGATCCGACGGTGATCTACGGCATGGGCAGCGCCTACGACGGCAACATCCGCCGCAGCGACCTGACCACCGACACGCCGTACAACACCTACACCCGCGCCGGCCTGCCGCCGACGCCGATCGCGATGCCGGGCCGCGCCGCCCTGGTCGCCGCCGCGCAGCCGGCCGAGGGGGACGCGCTGTATTTCGTCTCGCGCGGCGACGGCAGCCACGTGTTCTCCGCGACGCTCGACGAACACAACCGCGCGGTGGCCTGCCACCAGCTGAAACGCTGCCGGTGAAAGGCCTGTTCGTCAGCATCGAGGGCGGCGAGGGCGCCGGCAAGTCGACGGTGATCGCGGCGCTGCGCGATGCGCTGGCGGCGGCCAGCCACGAAGTCGTGCTGACACGCGAACCCGGCGGCACCCCGGAAGGCGAAGCCATCCGCGCCCTGCTGCTGGACCCCGCGCGCACGCTCGAGCCGGAAGCCGAGCTGCTGCTGATGTTCGCCGCCCGTGCGCAACTGGTACGGCGGGTGATCGTGCCGGCGCTGGCGCGTGGCGCGGCGGTGGTCGCCGACCGCTTCACCGACGCCAGCTTCGCCTACCAGGGGGGCGGCCGCGGGCTCGACATGGGGCGCATCGCCGAGCTCGAGCGATGGGTGGCCGGCATCCGCCCGGAACTGACCTTCCTCCTGGACGTGGGCGTCGACCAGGGCATGGCGCGGGCGCGGGCGCGCGGCGGCGAGCCCGACCGCATCGAGTCCGAACAGAACGGGTTCTTCGAACGCGTCCGCGCGACCTACCTCGCGCGTGCCGCCGCCGAGCCGGAACGCTTCCGGGTGATCGACGCCAGCCGGCCCGTCGACGCGGTGCTCGCCGACGTGCGCATGCACCTCGCGGCGTGGCTGCGGGAGCGCGGGTGAACGCCGCGCTCGCCCCGTGGCAGCAGCGCGTGCTCGACGGCGCGCTGGCCGCGCTGGCCGACGGCCGCCTCGGCCACGCCCTGCTGCTTTCGGGTGCGCCCGGCATGGGCAAGGAGCAGGTCGCCCGGGTGCTCGCGCAGCGGCTGCTGTGCGCCGCGCCGGCGGCCGACGGCCTCGCCTGTGGCCGCTGCCGCGGCTGCCAGCTGTTCGCGGCCGGCACCCATCCCGACCTGCGGCACGTGACGTTCGAGCTGAACGACAAGGGCGACAAGTTCCGCAGCGAGATCATCGTCGACCAGATCCGCGACCTCGGCCAGTGGTTCGCGTTGACGCCGCAGCTCGGCGGCGCCCAGGTCGCGCTGATCGTGCCGGCCGACAAGCTCAACGGTTCGGCCGCCAACGCGCTGCTCAAGACCCTCGAGGAACCGTCGCGCGACCGCTACCTGATCCTGGTCACCGATTTGCCCGGACGACTGCCGGCGACGATCCGCAGCCGCTGCCAGAAACTCGAGTTCCGGCCACCGCCGCGGGCCGAGGCCGAGGCCTGGCTGTTGGCGCGGGGCCACGCCGCCGCCGTGCTGCGGCCGGCGCTCGACGCCGCCCGCGGGCATCCGGCGCTGGCCGATGCCTGGCTCGCCGACGGCGGGCTGGACCTGCGCCGCGAGATCGCCGGCGAGCTCAACGCGCTCGTCGCCGGCCGGCGCACGCCCGTGGAGCTGGCGCAGCGCTGGCTCGCCGACGAGCACGGCGCGCTGCGACTGCGCTTCGCCGCCGAACTGGCGCTCGACGGCGCCGCGCACCGGCTGGCCGGCGCGCCGGACCCGGGCTTGACCCTGCCGGCCGATTTCCAGAAGCTCGCGACATGGTTCGACCGCGCCCTTCGCGTTCGCGACCAGCTGGCACTGCCGGCGCTGCGGCATGACCTGGCACTGGCCGGACTGCTGCTCGAATGGCGTAGCCTGTTCAATCCAACCGTGGTGCAGGGAGCAGGGCGATGATCGGTGGCGGCGCGGGCGCACGGCAGGGCATCCTGTCCCTGGCCATCAAGGACAAGGCGGCGCTGTACAACGCGTACATGCCGTTCGTGAAGGGGGGCGGCATCTTCGTCCCGACCGCCAAGCGCTATGCGCTGGGCGACGAGGTGTTCATCCTGCTGTCGCTGATGGAGGAGAAGGACCGCCTGCCGGTCGCCGGCAAGGTCGTCTGGATCACGCCCGGTGGCGCCCAGGGCAACCGCAGCGCCGGCATCGGCGTGCAGTTCGCCGACACCTCGGAAGCCGAGCAGGTGAAGAGCAAGATCGAGACCTTCCTGGCCGGCACCCTCGAGGCCGACAAGCCGACCCACACGATGTGATCGGCCGGGGCGCCCGCCCCGCCGGCCCGGACCGTGCCGCCGGCCCCGGCGGGCCTTCGCGGTCGCCTCAGGCCGCGAACAGCCGGAACAGCATCAGCCCCGCCGCCGCGGCGACCGCCGCCAGCAGCGCCATCCGGATCTTCGACACGCGCCGCGCCGGATCGCCGGCGACCGGCTCGCGGAACTGCAGCTGCTCGGGCAGGTAGGACGAATCCCGCGTCGCCGCCAGCAGGCCGGCGTCGTGCAGGATCTCGCGCGCCTGCTTGAAGTCGTCCGGCTTGAGCACCCATACCGCCGGCTGCTGCGATGCGTCGGCGTTCTTGGCCGTGTAACTGAACTCGCGGCGGCTGTGGCCCTTCCACGTACGGCCCTGGGTGACCTTGGTCTCGATGCCGGCGTCGTTGAGCATGCGCTCGACCTTCTCGACGTTCTCCAGCCGGGTCGACGTGAACACCTGGCGCATCAGCCTGCCTCCGGCGTTTCGCTGACCACGCGGATCAGGCCTTCCTGCGCGGTGGACGCGACCAGCTTGCCGTCGCGCGTGTAGATCTGCCCGCGCGACAGGCCGCGGGCGCCCTGCGCGCTGGGGCTGTCGATCGAATACAGCAGCCAGTCGTCGGCGCGGAACGGCCGGTGGAACCACATCGCGTGGTCCAGCGACGCCATCTGCACGTTCGGCTGGTAGTAGCTGATGCCGTGCGGGAAGGTCGCGGTGCCGAGCAGGTGGAAGTCCGACGCATACGCCAGCAGCGCCTGGTGCAGGATCAGCGAATCGCCGACCGGCGCCGACAGCCGGAACCAGACCTGCTGGTACGGCGGGCGCTTGGGCGGCCTGAGTTCGTCGCGCGGATAGACCGGGCGGATCTCGAACGGACCCATCCGCGACAGCCAGCGCTGCGCCTTCGGCGGCAGTTGCGCGAGCTGTTCGGGCGACGGCGCCGGCATCGGCTCGATGTCCTCGGGCTGCGGCACTTCCGGCATCGACAGCTGGTGTTCGTTGCCCGGTTCGGGGTCCTGGAAGGACGAGGCGAACACGAAGATCGGCTGGCCGTGCTGGATCGCGGTGACGCGCCGCACCGAGAAGCTCTTGCCGTCGCGCGAGCGGTCGACGTCGTAGACGATCGGGTGCTCGACGTCGCCGGCGCGCAGGAAATAGGCGTGGATCGAATGCACGAGCCGCGATTCGTCGACGGTGCACTGCGCCGCGGACAGCGCCTGGCCGAGCACCTGGCCGCCGAAGACGTACTTCGTGCCGATGTCGCGGCTCTGGCCGCGGAAGAGGTTGTCCTCGAGGCGTTCGAGGCGGAGCAGGTCGACCAGTTCGGCGACGACGGGTGCGGTCATGGAGACTCCGGGCAGGGACCGCGATGATACCGCGCCGCTCAGGGGCGCAGACGGTCCAGGCGTGTGGCCGACAGCACGCGGGCCCACGGGAAATGCGGTCCGGGGTCGCGCTTGCGGAACACCTGCGTGCCCGGGTCGTCGCTGGCGGGAACCCGGGCCGTGTCCAGGTCCTCGTGGCCGGCGATGTGGCGCAGCGCCGGCAGTTCGCCGCGCAAGTGCGCCAGCAGCGAAACCAGCGCGTGCACCTGTGCCTCGGTGTACGGCTCGTCCATCGCCTGCCGGCGCGAATCGAGCCAGTCCGGGAACCGCCCGGTGTTCACCAGCTCGATGCCGACCGAACGCTCGTTGTAGCCACGCGTATGGTGCGCGACCCGGTCCGGCGCGACGAACCGATGGACCGTGCCGTCGCGGTCGATGTAGTAGTGGCCGCTGTTGCCGGTGCCGTCGCCGTAGAGCACGCGCTCGCCGTATTCGCGGGCCGTGGCGAGGTCGGGCAGCTCGGTGCAGTGGATCACGACCAGGTCGATGCGGGCCGGCGCGCGGGCTTCCAGGCGCTGCTCGTACGGCAGCGGCCAGGCATCGATCGTCGGCTCGGGCGGCAGGTCGGGCAGCACGGCCGCATGCTAACATCCGCGGCGTTTCACGGAGTCCGCGCGATGCCCCTGAACCCCGATTCCGCGCTCGCCGCGCTGATGTCGACGCTGCCGCGTCCGGGCACCGTGCGCTGGATCGGACTGCGGCCGGCACGCGCGCAGCCGATGGCCGAAGTCGACCATGCCGAGGCCGTCACCGGTGCAGGCCTGCTCGGCGACCGTTATGCCGGTGGCAGCGGCAAGCGCGGCATCACCCTGATCCAGGCCGAACACCTGCCGGTGATCGCCGCGCTCAGCGGCCACGGTGACGTCGCGCCGGCGCTGCTGCGGCGCAACCTCGTCGTCGCCGGCCTGCCGCTGGTCGCGCTCAAGGGCCGTCGTTTCCGCATCGGCTCGGCGGTCTTCGAAGGCACCGGCGAGTGCGACCCGTGTTCGCTGATGGAAAAGGCGCTCGGCCCGGGCGGCTACAACGCGATGCGCGGGCATGGCGGCCTGTGCGCGCGCATCGTCGAAGGCGGGCGGTTCGGCGTCGGCGACGCGGTGCAGCCGCTGGACGACGCGCCGTGACCGGCCACGCGATCATCTCGCACGGCCTGGAAAGCGGCCCCGAGGCCAGCAAGGCGGCGGCGCTGGCCCGGGTCGCCGGCGAACTGGGCTGGACCCACGAACGCCCCGATTACCGCGACCTCGACGTGCTCGGCCCGCTCGGCGACGTGCGCGGCCGCATCCTGCGGCTGGGGGCCCGCGCGCACGCCTGCACGCGCAAGCCGCTGGTGCTGGCCGGCTCGAGCATGGGCGCCTTCATCTCCGCGCATGTGTCACGCGAGGTGCCGGTCGCCGGCCTGTTCCTGATGGCGCCGCCGATCGCCGTGGAAGCACAGCCCGACTACCTGAAGGCGGCGATGGTGCCGACCCGCATCATCCACGGCTGGGAAGACGAACTGATCCCGGCGCTGGATGTCGTGCGCTGGGCGCAGCGCCGGCACGACACGCTGGTGCTGGTGCCCGACAGCCATCGGCTGGCCGCGCACGTGGAATTCTGCGCCGAGGAATTCGGCCGGTTCCTGCAGATGCTGGCCTCGTGAGGTTCTTCGTCGCCTGCGCCAAGGGGCTCGAATACCTGCTGGCCGACGAGATGGCCACGCTCGGTGCCGACAAGGCCACCGCCGCGCTGGCCGGCGCCAACGTCGACGGATCGCTCGAAACGGCGCTGCGCGCGGTGATGTTCTCGCGCCTGGCCAGCCGCGTGCTGTGGCCGCTGGCCGAGTTCGACTGCGCCAACGAACAGGACCTGTACCAGGGCGTGCACGCGGTCGACTGGCCGGCGCAGCTGGATCCCGAAGGCACGCTCGCGGTGGACGCGCATCTGCAGGGCCCGGAACTCACCCACGAACGTTACGCCGCCCAGCGCACCAAGGACGCCATCGTCGACCGCATGCGCGCCGCGCACGGCGTGCGCCCGTCGGTCGACACCGAAACGCCGGACCTGCGGCTGAGCCTGGTCGTGCGCAAGGGCAAGGGCCTGGTATCGGTGGATCTCGGCGGCGGCCCGCTGCACCGCCGCGGCTGGCGGCAGTCGCAGGGCGACGCGCCGCTGAAGGAGAACCTCGCCGCCGCGATGCTGCTGCGCGGTTCATGGCCGAAGGTGTACGCCGAAGGCGGCGCGCTGCTCGACCCGATGTGCGGCAGCGGCACGCTGCTGATCGAAGGCGCATTGATGGCCGCCGACGAAGCGCCGGGCCTGCGCCGCCTGCAGGGCGCGCTGCCGACGCGCTGGCGCGGTTTCGACGAGGACCTGTGGGCCCGCATCGAGGCCGAGGCGCGCACGCGGTCCGCCGCCGGACGTGCCGCGCTCAAGCCCGTGTTCTTCGGCGCCGACATCGACCCGAAGGCGCTGCATGCCGCCACGGCCAACGCCGACCGCGCCGGCGTCGCCGACCTGATCCGGCTGGAGCGCGCGCCGATCGACGCACTGAAGCCGCCGGGTTTCGAACGCGGGCTGGTGGCGTGCAATCCGCCCTACGATGCGCGCCTTTCCGCGGACCCGGCGCTGTACCGCGCGCTCGGCGATGCGCTGCGGCGGGCGGTGCCGGCGTGGCGTGCGGTGCTGCTGTGCGGCTCGGACGAGCTGGCGCACGCCACCGGCCTGCGCGCCACCAAACGCTACGCATTCTTCAACGGCGCGCTGGAAACCAGCCTGGTGGTCGTCGATCCCGTGCAACCGCCGGCACGCGAGCCGCGCGAGGCGCGGCCGCTGTCGGACGGCGCGCAGATGGTCGCCAACCGCCTGCGCAAGAACATCAAGCGCTTCAAGTCCTGGCGCACGCGCGAGGGCATCGGCTGCTACCGCGCCTACGATGCCGACCTGCCGGAATATTCGGCGGCGGTGGACGTCTACACCGAGGACGGCGGCGAGGCGCGCACGTTCGTGCACGTGCAGGAATACGAGGCGCCCGGCACGATCCCGGAAGCCGACGCCCGCCGGCGCTTCGGCGAACTGCTCGATGCGGTGCGCGAGGTATTCGCGGTGCCGAAGGAGCAGGTCGCGATCAAGACCCGCGCGCGCGGCAAGGGCGGCAGCAAGTACGGGCGCATGGACCGGCGCGAGGAGTTCTTCGTCGTGCGCGAAGGCGCGGCGCGGCTGCAGGTGAACCTGTTCGACTACCTGGATACCGGCCTTTTCCTCGACCACCGGCCGATCCGCCGGCGCATCGGCGCCGAAGCGGGCGGCGGGCGGTTCCTGAACCTGTTCGCGTACACCGGCGCGGCGAGCGTGCAGGCGGCGGTCGGCGGCGCGGCGGAAACGACCAGCGTCGACCTTTCGGCGACGTACCTGGAATGGGCGGGCCGCAACCTGGCGCTCAACGGCGCCACCGGCCGCCAGCACCGGCTCGTGCAGGCCGACGCGATGGCGTGGCTGGACGCGGACCGCGGCGCGTACGACCTGGTCTTCTGCGATCCGCCGACGTTCTCGAACTCCGCGCGCGCCGACGACTTCGACACCCAGCGCGACCATGTGCGGCTGCTGCGCGCGGCGATGCAGCGGCTGGCGCCGGGGGGGCTGCTGCTGTTCTCCAACAATTTCCGCCGCTTCCGTCTCGACGAGGCGGCGATCGGCGAATTCGCCGTGGCCACCGAGATCAGCGCCGCGACGATCGATCCGGACTTCGAGCGCAACCCGCGCATCCACCGCTGCTGGGAGTTGCGCCGCCCCTGACGGAGGCGCCGGCGCCGCGGGTCGCGCCGGATCCGGCGGTCAGCGCGAGATCGCGCCGGAGACGCTCGCCTTCGGCCGATCGCCCGTTTCATTCCAGGTCGCCGCGTCGATCAGCTCGATGCGTTCGATGGGGCAGCGTTCGCCGCGCCTGAGCACGATCGCATCGCCGAGGTTGCCGCAGACCCGGCCGCTGATCGGGTCGCCCTCGAAGGCGAGCTCCGGCCCGTGGCCCAGCAGGCTGCACTGGCCGGTCAGCGTCAGCCGGTATTTGCGCCGCCCCGCGTCGACGCGCACTTCCGTCGAGGAAACCTCATGCCAGCTGCGTGCCGAAGACGGATCGAGGCAATCGGCGCCGCGCAGCGGAATCCTTGGCGCCGGACCGCCGGCCGATGGCGTTGCACACGCCGCGATCGCGGCGGCCGGGAGCAGGGCCAGGATCAGCGTACGCATGGGCGACCTCTCGTCCCGGGCGGGAGACCAGTGTCGTTCATCGGCGCGGCATCGGCCTTAACCTGTCCGAAACACCGGCCCCGGCATTATGCTGTGGCCATGAATCGCGAAGCCCCCAAGTCCAGCACGACCACGACGCTCGGCTGGACCTTCTTCCGGCAATGGCTGAAGAACCCGCTCGGCACGGCCGCGATCTCGCCGTCGAGCCGCCAGCTGGCGCGGCAGATGATGTCCGAGCTTCCGCGTTCGGCCCGTCGGGTCATCGAACTGGGCGGCGGGACCGGCGTGTTCACCCAGGCGCTGCTCGACCACGGCGTCGCCCCGGCCGACCTGCTGGTGCTGGAACTGAACGAGGAACTGCACCAGCACCTGCAGAAGCATTTCCCGCTCGTGCAGATCGCCTGCGCCGACGCGGTGGAGCTGGCGAGCGTCGCCGCCGCCCGGGGCTTCGGACCCGAACATCCTGCCGATGCGGTGATCTCCGGCCTCGGGCTGCTGTCGATGCCGAAATCGACCCAGCAGGCGATCCTGTCGGCGGCGTTCGGCACGATGCACGGGCATGGCCGCTTCGTGCAGTTCACCTACGGTCCGGCCAATCCGGTGGCGCGCGAAGTGCTCGAAGCGCTCGACCTGACGGCGCGGCGCGGCAGCTTCACCTGGTGGAATGTGCCGCCGGCGACGGTCTACGTCTATTCGCGGCGGGTGTCGCGGGCCTTGGCCCCCCGGTCGATGCGCTGACGGGGTACGCGCGCCGGCCGGTTCAGCCCTGCGTCGGCCAATCGTCGGCCAGCAGTCCCATCAGCACGCTGTCCTGCAATTCGCCGCCGATCATCCAGCGGTGGCGCAGATAACCTTCGCGCCGGAACCCGACCCCTTCCAGCGTTCTCAGCGCGGCCTGGTCACGCGGATCCAGATCGGCCTCGATCCGGCGCAGCTGCAGCACGGCGAAGGCATGTTCGAGCAGCAGCGTCAGCGCCTCGGCCCCATAGCGGTGGCCACGCTGTTCGTGGCACAGCACCAGGCCCAGGTCGGCCCGACCCTGCAGGTGGTCGATCGACGACAGCGTCGCGGTGCCGACGATGCGGTCGTTGCTGCGCAGCGCCACGCCCCACTGGAAGAGGTGGCCCTGTTCGTAGCCGCGCTGGATCGCCTCCAGGTGGATGCTGGCTTCATCGGGCCGGGCCCCGCTGCGGTTCCAGATGCGCGTGCCGCCGGTATCGGCGAACAGGCGGTGCAGGTCGACCAGATCGCCGGCGTCCATCCAGCGCAGGGCCAGACGCGGCGCGGTCAGCGTCGGCAGGCCGCCGGTACTGCCGACGGGCAGGGGCTGGATGAAGTCGCTCCGGCGACGGCGGGCAAGGGTCATCATTCCGGGGCATGGGGACAGGGGGACTATCGGGCTGAACGCAAACGTCGCCCGAATCCGGCCCTGCTTTGCGCCGTTCCGCCGCGGGAGCCGGAAACCCTGCGTTGCAGGGCCCGGGCTGGGGCGCACCCGCGCCGGGATCTACATTGGGGCCATGGCGCCCCGCGCCCCCTGTCCGGGCCACCGTCTTCCGGTCCGGACGCTTCCGAGGAGCATCACGATGACCGCACGACCCGCCAGCAGCCGCGCCAACGCCGGCTTCCCGACCTGGACGACACAGCTGGTGATCGGGGGCCATCACCTGATCGCCGACGAGCCGGCGGACCTGGGCGGCGCCGATGCCGGCCCGGCGCCGGACGAGATCCTGCTGTCGGCGCTGGCGGCCTGCACGTCGATCACCCTGCGCATGTATGCCGAGCGCAAGAAATGGCCTCTGCAGGGCGTCGACGTGGTGGTCGGTTACGGCGTGCGCGATCGCGAACGCACGGTGATCGAACGCACGATCACCCTGGCCGGACCGCTCGACGAGGCGCAGCGCGAGCGGCTGCTGCAGGTCGCCAACGCGTGCCCGGTGCACCGCATCCTGGCCGGTGCGGTGGAGATCCCGACCGCGCTGGCCTGACGTGCGCGATCGGCGCACGGGCCGAGCCGGCGCCGCAGGCGCTCAGCGCTCGGGCAGCGGGATGAACTCGGTCTCGCCGTCGATCCGGCCGATCCGCTGGGCGCGCCAGTCGTCCTTCGCGCGTTCGATGCGCTCGCGCGAGCTGGACACGAAATTCCACCACACGAAGCGCTGCCCCAGCGGCTCGCCGCCGAGCAGCATCACCCGGGCATCGCTGCGGGCATGCAGCGTCCCCGTGCCGCGGCCGTCGAGGATGGCCAGGTGGTCGACCGGCAACGGCTCGCCGTCGAGCTCGACGGCGCCGGAGACCGGGTACAGCGCCCGCTCCTCGTGTTCGTCGGGGATCGTCAGCGTCGCGCCGGCGCGCAGTTCGATCGACACGTAGAGCGTCAGCGACAGCACCTGCACCGGCGACACCGCCCCGAACGCATGGCCGGCGACGATGTGCAGGCGCGCGCCGTCGCGCTCGAGCCGCGGCAGCGATGCGGCCGGGTGGTGCGCGAACGACGGCGGATCCTCCTCGTGCGCGTGCGGCAGCGCGACCCAGGTCTGCAGCCCGTGCATCGAATGCGGCACGCCGTGCAGGCGGGCGGGCGTGCGTTCGGAGTGCACGATGCCGCGGCCGGCCGTCATCCAGTTGACGTCGCCGGGCAGGATCTCCTGCACCGAACCGATGCTGTCGCGATGCATGATCGCGCCGTCCCACAGGTAGGTCACCGTCGCCAGGCCGATGTGCGGGTGCGGCCGCACGGCCATCGGATGCTCGGCCCCCAGCGTGGCCGGGCCGATATGGTCGAAGAAGACGAACGGGCCGACACTGCGCCGCAGGGCGTGCGGCAGCAGCCGTTTGACGGTGAACCCGTCGCCCAGGTCATGAACGCGAGGCGGAATCAGCTGCACCATGGCGGGCTCCCCGGAAGACCTTCCGGAAGCATGCCACGCCGGTGCCCGGCCGGGCCGGTCAGTAGCGGGTGGTGAGGACCCGCGGATCGCCGGTGGCCGGCAACAGCACGACGGTGTATCGGTCGAATTCGCTTTCCGGCATCTCGGCGGCGGTCTGGCCGGTCAGCGCCTCGACGATCGCCGGCACGGTATTGCTGTGCCCGACCACCAGGGCGGTGCTGCCGGGCGGCAGCGCGCGCAGGTCGCGCACCAGGTCGGCCTCGTAGGTCGGCAGCGTCGTCGCGTCGATCGGCCGCACCTGCACGGTGATGCCGGCCGCTTCCGCGGCCGGGGCCGCCGTCAGGCGCGTGCGCCGGTATTGCGTGCTGTAGGCCGCATCGAGCCCGGCGCCGGCGAGGGTCGCCGCCAGGGCTTCCGCGCGCGCGTGGCCGGCGGCACTGAGCGTCGGGTCGCGCGGATCGTCGGTCGCCTTTTCCGCATGGCGGACGACGATCACGATGGTGGCGTCGTCGGCGAACACGGACAGCGGCGCGAGAAAGGCGGTCAGCAACATGGCGGCGGTCAGCAGGGAGCGCATGGGAGGATCCGGGACGGAGCGTCAGGCATTATCCATGACGAGCTGCAGCGCGCGCGCATCGACGGCGGGCTGCGGACGTCCCGGCGAGTCCAGCCACGACGGCGGCATCGCCGCCGCCGCCGCGCCGACATCGCGCGCCAGCGGCGCCGCGCAGCCGGGGAAATGCAGCAGCGAACCCGGCCTGCCGAGCAGCTCGTGCAGCGCCTCCCACAGCCGCGGGTCCGCGCCGGGCCGATGCACCGAGAGCGTGTGCACGCGCGACGGGTCGCCCGGCACGGGCTGCGGGAACAGGTCGGTGGATTCCCCATCGTAGGCGACTTGCCAGAAGTCCTCCTCGAGTTCGACCAGCGAATCGCCGAAGGCCCGCCGGATCTCGGCCGGTGGCCAGCCTGCCGGCTGGCCGGCGTCGAACGCCTGCAGGAAAACCTGGAAGCTCAAGGACGTTCCGGGGTCACGGCCGGCGTCGTGTCCGCGATCGAGAGCCGGTCGTAGACCACGTAAGCGACCAGGACCGCGATCACCAGGCCCACCGCCCACTTCGCGCGCGCGGCGCCGAGTCGGCGTCGCCGCGATGCAGCCGCCACCGAGGCGCGGTCGCCGAGCCGCCATACCCGCACGGCGCGCGCCGTGCCGTCCGGACCCGTTTCCACCTCGTAGGACAACCCTTCGCCGGGGCGGGGACGCATCCCGTCGTGCGGCATGGATGTCATGTGGACGTAGACATCGGCACCGCCGTCGGCCGGCGAAATGAAGCCTGAGGACTGCGCCTCGTTCCACGTCGTCAATGTGCCTTGCGTGCGCATCGGTCGGTTCCGGTGGGGGCGGAGGGGGCGCGCCGGAGGGCAGGCGGAGCGTCCTCCCCGGAGTCGCCGCGAGCATAGCCGGGCCGGGCCGGCGACAGCCAGCTGCCGCCGCTCAGCCCCGGGCGAGCAACGCCAGCAGGCCGCGGGCGGTGCGCAGGCGCGACGCCGCATCGGGCAGGTCCATGCGGATGCGCAGCCTGTCGGGACCTTCCATCGCGTAGACCTTCGGCTGGGTCTGGATCAGTCGGATCACCGACATCGGGTCGATCGTCGGCTTGGGCATGAACACCAGGCGGCCGCCGGTCGGGCCGAGGTCGAGCTTGCGCACGCCCAGCGGGGTCAGCGCGAGCTTGAGTTCGGCGACCGCGAACAGCTGCTTCGCGGCGTCGGGCAGCACGCCGAAGCGGTCGACCATCTCGACCTGCAGCTCGCGCAGGCGGTCCTCGTCCTTGGCCGAGGCGATGCGCTTGTACAGCGTCAGGCGCGCGTGCACGTCGGGCAGGTAGTCGTCGGGAATCAGCGCCGGTGCGTTCAGTTCGACCTCGGCGCCGTGGCGCGCGGCCGGGTCGAGGTCGGGGATCTGGCCGGAGCGGATCGACTTGACCGCGCGCTCGAGCAGTTCGGTGTAGAGCGAGAAGCCGATCTCGGCCATCTGTCCGCTCTGGTCCTCGCCGAGCAGCTCGCCGGCGCCGCGGATCTCCAGGTCGTGGGTCGCGAGCGTGAAGCCGGCGCCGAGTTCTTCCAGCGACGCCAGCGCCTCCAGGCGCTTCTCGGCGTCGCCGGTCATCGCCTTGCGATGCGGCACCACCAGATAGGCATAGGCGCGATGGTGCGAGCGGCCTACGCGCCCGCGCAGCTGGTGCAGCTGCGCGAGGCCGAAGCGGTCGGCGCGGTTGATGACGATCGTGTTCGCGCTCGGGATGTCGATGCCCGACTCGATGATCGTGGTGCATACCAGCACGTTGAAGCGCTGGCGGTGGAAATCGAGCATGACCTGCTCGAGCTCGCGTTCGGGCATCTGTCCGTGGGCGATGCGGATGCGGGCGTCGGGCACGAGTTCACCGAGGTCGCGCGCCGTCTTCTCGATCGTGTCGACCTCGTTGTGCAGGAAATACACCTGGCCGCCGCGCGCCAGTTCGCGCTGGAACGCTTCGCGCAGCAGGTTGGCGTCCCACGGCGTGATCACCGTCTGCACCGCCAGCCGGTGCGCCGGCGGCGTCGCGATGATCGACAGCTCGCGAAGGCCCGCCATCGCCATGTTCAGCGTGCGCGGGATCGGCGTCGCGGTCAGCGTCAGCAGGTGCACCTCGGCGCGCAGCGCCTTCAGCGCCTCCTTCTGGCGCACGCCGAAGCGCTGCTCCTCGTCGACGATCACCAGCCCGAGATCCTTGAACTTCACGTCCGGCTGCAGCAGCCGGTGGGTGCCCACGATCACGTCGATCGTGCCTTCCGCCAGCTGCGCCAGCGCCGCCTTGATCTCCTTGGGCGACTTGAACCGGCTCAGCACCTCGACTCGGATCGGCCAGTCGGCATAGCGGTCGCGGAAGTTGCGGTAGTGCTGTTCGGCCAGCAGCGTCGTCGGCACCAGCAGCGCGACCTGCTTGCCGGCGACGGCGGCGACGAAGGCGGCGCGCACCGCCACCTCGGTCTTGCCGAAGCCGACGTCGCCGCAGACCACGCGGTCCATCGGCATCGTGCGGCCGAGGTCGGCGATCACCGCGTCGATCGCCGACAGCTGGTCCGGGGTCTCCTCGAACGGGAAGGTGGCCGCGAAGGGTTCGTACATCGGCCGGTCCACCGCCAGCGCCAGGCCCTGGCGCGCATGCCGCCGCGCCTGGATCTCCAGCAGTTCGGCGGCGACGTCGCGGACCTTCTCGGCGGCCTTGCGCTTGGCCTTCTCCCAGGCGTCGCCACCGAGGGAATGCAGCGGCGCGTGTTCCGGCGACGCACCCGCATAGCGGCCGACCAGCTGCAGCTGCGACACCGGCACGTAGAGCTTGTCGCCCTTGGCGTATTCGATCTGCAGGTACTCGCCGCGGATGCCGCCGCTTTCCAGCACCACCAGGCCCTGGTAGCGGCCGACGCCGTGATCCTCGTGCACGATCGGCGAGCCGATCTGGATCTCGCTCAGGTCGCGCAGCACCGAATCGGGATCGCGCAC
Organism: Arenimonas sp.; assembly: GCA_036676665.1. Lineage (GTDB taxonomy): Bacteria > Pseudomonadota > Gammaproteobacteria > Xanthomonadales > Xanthomonadaceae > Arenimonas. The sequence continues at coordinate 90,774 of JAKFCL010000092.1, forward strand.
CGCGCGCTTGCGGCGGCGGCTCTGTTCGGCGCGCTCCGGGAACAATTGGCGTTCGGTGAGCACCGCCAGTGCCGGCTCCTGCAGCGCGAAGCCTTCCTCGAGCGCGGCGACGGTGATCGCGAACGGGCTGTCGCCCTGCAGGAACGCATCCCAGCCGGCGACGGCCGCCGGCCGCAGGTCGGCCGAGGCCAGCAGTTCCAGCAGCGCCTCGCGGCGTCCGGCGGAATCGGCGGCCAGCAGCACCCGGCCCGGGTAGGCGCGCAGGAAGCCGTGCAGCGCCGCGCCAGGATCGCCGCCCTTCTGGCTCCATGGCAGCGACGGCGCCGGCAGTTCGCCCATCGCGATCGCCTTGTCGCGCTGCGGGTGTTCCGGGCCGCAGACCTCGATGCGCGCGGCCTGGTTCCAGCGTGCGCGCAGTTCCTCCGGCGGCAGGAAGATCTCCGCCGGCGGCAGGATCGGCCGCTCGATGTCGTGCCGGCGCTGTTCCCAGCGGTCCGTGGTCTGCGCCCAGAACGCCAATGCCGCCTCGCCGACGCCGTCGCCGACCACCACCAGCGTGTCGCCGGCGAGGTGGTCGAACAGGCTGGCGGTGCGGTCGAAGAACAGCGGCAGGTAGTACTCGATGCCGGCGGGCGCGCCGCCGGCCTTCAGGTCCTGGTACAGCGGACAGCGGCGCGGGTCGAACTCGAAGCGGTCGCGCAGCGCCTCGCGCACGCGCCGCGTGCTGGCCTCGTCCAGCGGAAACTCGCGCGCGGGCAGCAGCTTCACCGATTCCACCGGCTGTTCGGAGCGCTGGGTCTCGGGATCGAACGTGCGCAGCGAATCGATCTCGTCGTCGAACAGCTCGATCCGGTACGGCACGTCCGAACCCATCGGGAACAGGTCCAGCAGCGCCCCGCGCACGGCGAAATCGCCCGGGTCGAGCACCTGCGGCACGTTGCGGTAGCCGGCGGCCTCGAGCCGGCGTTTCTCGGCGTCGAGATCGAGCTTCTGGCCCTTCACCAGATCCAGCGTGTTGCCGGCGATCCACGCCGGCGGCGGCAGCCGCTGCATCAGCGACGCCACCGGCACCACCAGCACGCCGCGGCGCGCCGACGGCAGGCGGAACAGCGCCGACACGCGCTGCGAGACGATGTCCGGGTGCGGGCTGAACAGGTCGTAGGGCAGCGTTTCCCAGTCGGCGAAATGCAGCACCGGCAGGTCGCCGGCGAGTACCTTCAGGTCGTGGTCGAGCGACTGCGCCGAGTGGCTGTCGCGGGTGACGGCCAGCACCAGGCCGTCGTGCCGTCGCGCGACCTCGGCGATGCCCAGCGCCAGCGCGCTGGCACTGGCCGGGGCGCGCCACAGGGCACGCTGCTGGCCCGCTTTCGGGCGCGGCGCGGAGGGGAGGTCGGGTCTTTTCATGCGGCCGCGGAGTTTACCGCAGTGGCCGCCGGCGGCCGCGTCAATGACCCGCGCGGGGTCGTGTCAGTGCTTCCGCCGGCGCGTCGGGGCTTCCAGCCGCACGGCGACGCGCACCACGCCGGGGTCTTCGGCGCCGGCCTCGCGCTCGAAGCCCAGCGCCTGCGCCAGCTGGATCATCGTGGTGTTCTCTTCCAGGACATCGCCCCAGATGCGGCGGATGCCGTTCGCGCGCGCCCATTCGAACAGGCGCAGCATCAGCGCGTGGCCGACCCCCTGGCCGGCGATGAAATGCGACACCAGGATCGCGAATTCGGCGCTGTCGGTGCCCGGATCGCGGTTGATCCGCGCGAGCGCGCCGACCAGGGCCTCGCCCGGCGGCGCCGGTTCCGCCGCGACGACCGCGAACGCCTCGCCGGGCAGCGGGTGCACCAGCTGCGCGAGATAGTCGGCCGCCAGTTCCTTGACCGGATGCAGGTAGCGCCGGCGGATCTCGTCCTCGCCGAGCAGTTCGAAGCCGCCGGCGATCGGGCCGGCATCGTCGGGTTGCACCGGCCGTATCCAGAGCTCGCGGCCATCCGCCAGACGCAGTGTTTCCGTGCGCTCGGGCCGCGGCGGGGGGCGGGGGTTGGCGCGGGCAGTCATGGCGCGCAGGGTGACATCTGGCGATGGGGACCATGCTCTAATCGCATGCCCGCATTCAGCGCCCGGCAAGGTGGACGACACGTGGCGGAGGCTTCATGGGTGTAGATCGGACCCGCATTTGCATCGTGCCGCGCAGGGCGGTCGCCCTGGTCGCCGCGGCGGTGTTCTGGGCGGCGGCGGCGGGTGCGGCTCCCGCCGGATCCGCGCCGGCGTCCGGCTCCCCGGCATCCGCGCCGCCGGCCGACATGCGCGCGGACACGGTCGAGCGCCACGAACTGGAAACGCGCGCGCTGTCCGAGCCCGAGGCCGTGCTGGCCGAACTGGTGCCGGCCCTGCGCGACGCGCGCATCGCCGGCGACCACCGGCAGATGGCGCTGCTGCACCTGGCCCGGGCGAATGCCTGCCGGGTGATCGCCGACTGGGACTGCCAGGGCGAGGCCGGTGCGCTTGCCGCGAGCGAGGCGAAAGCCGCCGACGAACCGCTGCTGGAGGCGCGCGGCCTGATCGCCGAAGCGCGGGCCCGGCTGGCCGTGCAGGACTACGCGCGCGGCGAACGCCTGCTCGGCGAGGCCCAGCTGATCCTCCAGGACACGCCGCATCCGGAACTGATGGCCGACGTGTTCCTGGCCTGGTCGTCGATGAGCTACACGCTCGGCAAGCACACGCTGGCGGCCGAATACGCCGAGAACGGGCTGGCGCTGCTGGGCCCCGGCGAAGGCCTGGCGATGCAGGCGCGGCTGCAGCGCAACCTGGCGCGCGCGCTGGCGCAGCAGGGGCGCGCCGACGAGGCCGGGCGCGCCCTCGAGAAGGCGACCGGGCTGGCCGAGCGCCTGGCCGATCCCAAGCTCGGGGCGGAGCTGTACCTGGAGGCGGCGCGGCTGGCCCGCCTCGCCGGCGACGTGCCGACCCAGCGCGTGTATGGCGAGCGCATCCTGACGCTGGCCGAGCGCCTGAGGAATTCCCAGCTCGCCGGCCTCGGCCACGAGGTGATGGGGCTGGCCGCCGGCGATGCCGGCGAATCGGCGACGGCGGTGGCGGAGCTGCGCGCCGCGCAGGCCTCGTTCCGGTCGCTCGACCTGCAGAGCGACGAGCTGCGTGTGCTGCGCGACCTGGTGCAGCTGTTGATCCGGGTGGATGCCGACAACGACGAACTGCCATCGCTGATGCAGCGCCTGCTGCGCCTGGATGCGGCCCAGGAGGCGACCGAGCGCACCCAGGCGGCCGGCGATTTCGACGCGCGCCTGCGCTACGCCGAACGCGAGAACCAGGTGATCCGGCTGCAGGCCGAGGGCGAGATGGCCCGCCAGCGCGAACAGGCGCTGGCGCAGGCCAACCGGCTGTCCCGGCTCGCGATCGCGCTGGGCGTGGCGATGCTGGCGATGCTCGGGGTGCTGTTCGCGCTGCAGCGGCGCGGCAACCGCCGGCTGCGCGAGCTGCTGTCGCGGCTCGGGCGCAGCGAGCTCGAATACCGCACCCTCGCCGACAATTCCAGCGACCTGATCGTGCGCATGGCGCTGGACGGCCGCCTGCTGTACGTATCGCCGTCGGTGCGCGAACTGCTCGGGCGCGAACCCGAGGAAGTCGCGGAACTGCGCGGCGCGCTGCTGCACGCGGAAGACCGCGAGCGCGTCCGCGACGCGCTCAAGGGTGTCGTCCGCGACGGCGGCCCACTGACGATCGTCTATCGCGCCCAGCACCGCAGTGGCCACTATGTGTGGCTCGAATCGCTGGCGCGCCGGGTCGCCGGGCCCGAAGGCGAGCCCGAGATCGTCTACTCGAGCCGCGACGTCAGCACCCGCATCCGCGTCGAGAAGGCGCTGGCCGCCAGCCAGGCGCGACTGCGCGCGGTCGCCGACAACATCCCGGCGATGATTTCCCACATCGACACCCAGGAGCGCTACACGTTCGTCAACGGTTTCGCGGGACAGGTGTTCTCCCAGAGCGAGGAAGCGACCCTGGGCCGCACCGTGCGCGAGGTGCGCGGCGAGGAGATCTACAGCGAAATCCGCCACCGCATCGCCGAGGCGCTGCGCGGCGAACGCGTCAGCTTCGAGGGCCAGGCGGACGTCGGCGGCCAGAGTTACCACTACCAGACCAACTACGCACCCGACCGGGCGCCGGACGGCAGCGTCCAGGGCTTCTTCTCCTTCACCTTCGACATCACCCAGCTCAAGCGGGCCGAGCAGGAGCTCGAGCGGCAGGCGCGCATCGACGGGCTGACCGGGCTCGCGAACCGCCGCCACTTCGACGAACGCACCGCCAGCGCCGTCGCCCGGCACCGCCGCAGCGGAACGCCGCTGGCGCTGCTGTACCTGGACATCGACCGCTTCAAGGCGATCAACGACGGCCACGGCCACGCCGCCGGCGACGCGGTACTGCGCGAGTTCGCCCGGCGGCTGAAGGCCTGCGTGCGCGAGGGCGACCTGGTGGCGCGTATCGGCGGGGACGAGTTCGTCGTGCTGGTCGAAGGTCCGGAGTCGCTGCCGGCCGTCGAGGCGATGGCCGCCAAGCTGGTGCGCGCGATGGACGAACCCATCGCGCTGCCGGATGGCCCGCTGGCGGTCGGCACCAGCATCGGCATCGGCTACAGCCACGCCTCCGCGGCGTCCGACCGGCTGGTGGCCGCGGCGGACGAAGCGCTGTACGCGGCCAAGGATGCCGGCCGCGGCTGCTGGCGCATCGTCGAGATCGACTGAGGATTGCGCATGGACATCCGCGATCGCTTCCGCACCCACGACGTCGCCAACCAGCCGCCCTGCCTGGCGCCGTACGACGCCTGGCATTCCGACCGGCCGCTGCGCGAGGCGCTGGCGCGCGAAGGCGGCGGCTGGGCGCACGACGAGGTGGCGGCGTACGGGAAGCTGGCCGGTGGCGAGCTGATGATGCTGGGCCGGCTGGCGAACGAGAACCGGCCGCGGCTGGTCGCGTACGACCGCTTCGGCCACCGTCTCGACGACGTCGAGTTCCATCCGGCCTACCACCAGCTGATGGACACCGCGATCCGCCACGGCGTGTCCGGCTTCGCCTGGCGGCATGCCGGCCGCGCCGGCGCCCACGTCGCCCGCGCGGCGCTGATGTACCTGCACCACCAGGCCGACCAGGGCAGCAGCTGCCCGCTGACGATGACCTATGCCTGCGTGCCGACGCTGCGCCAGCAGCCCAGCCTCGCGGCGGGCTGGCTGCACAAGGTGTCCGCGCCCGAGTACGACCCGCGGCATGTGCCGGCGGGGGAAAAGCGCGGGCTGACCCTGGGCATGGGCATGACCGAGAAGCAGGGCGGCTCGGACGTGCGCGCCAACACCACGCGCGCGACCGCCGTCGATGGCGGCGGCGCGGGTGCGCTGTATTCGCTGGTCGGGCACAAGTGGTTCTTCTCGGCGCCGATGTGCGACGGCTTCCTGGTGCTCGCGCAGGCGCCTGCCGGGCTGAGCTGCTTCCTGCTGCCGCGGTTCGCGCCCGATGGCGGCCGCAACGCCGTGCGCATCCAGCGACTGAAGGACAAGCTCGGCGACTGGAGCAACGCCAGTTCCGAGGTCGAGTTCCAGGGCGCGCTGGCCTGGCTCGTCGGCGAGGAAGGGCGCGGTGTCGCGACGATCCTGCAGATGGTGGCGCTGACGCGGCTGGACTGCCTGATCGGTTCGGCCGGCCTGATGCGGCAGGCGCTGGTGCAGGCGCTGCACCATGCCCGCCACCGTGCGGCGTTCGGCAAGCCGCTGGTACAGCAGCCGCTGATGCGGGCGGTCCTGGCCGACCTGGCGCTGGACTCGGAGGCAGCCACGGCGCTCGCGTTCCGCGTCGCCCGCGCGGTCGACGGCGGCGAGCGCGACCCGCACGAGGCGGCGCTGGCGCGGTTGGCGACGGCGCTGGGCAAATACCACGTGTGCAAGCAGGCGCCGGCGTTCGTCGCCGAGGCGCTCGAATGCCTCGGCGGCACCGGCTATGTCGAGGAGTCGGGGCTGCCGCGCCTGTACCGTCAGGCGCCGCTGAACTCGATCTGGGAAGGCAGCGGCAACATCCAGTGCCTGGACGTGCTGCGGGCCCTGGGCCGTGAGCCGGAGACCGCGACGGCGTTCTTCGCCGAGCTCGATGCCGTGCGCGGCGGCGATGCCCGCCTGGACACCGAAGCCGTGGCCCTTCGGGCGCTGCTGCGCGGCGCGCCGACCGATCTGGAAGCGGGCGCACGCCACGTGACCGGGCGCATGGCGGTGGCGCTGCAGGCCGCGAGCCTGCTGCGTGGCGATGCCGCCGTCGCGGCGGACTTCATCGCGGCCCGCATCGGCGGCCGCCCCTCGGCGATGTACGGTGCCCTGCCGGCCGGCACCGGCGTCGACCACCTGCTGGACCGCGTGCTGCCGTGAGCCGGATCAGGCCGTACGATGGCGCCGCCGGCGGTTGGGATGCCCTGGCCAGTTCGTTCCGGCATGTGCGCGAGCAGGGCATCGTCGGCCGCGGCGTGCGCACGCTGCTGCGCGCGAACCAGCCCGATGGCTTCGACTGCCCCGGCTGCGCCTGGCCCGACCGCGAGGCCCATTCCTCGTTCGAGTTCTGCGAGAACGGCGTCAAGGCGGTCGCGGCGGAAGCGACCAGCCGGCGGGTGACCCGCGACTTCTTCGCCCGCCACTCGATCGGCTGGCTGGCGCGGCAGGACGACCATTTCCTCGAGGCGCAGGGCCGGCTGACCGAACCGATGCTCCACGACGGCCGCGACGACCACTACCACCCGATCGGCTGGGACGAGGCGTTCGCGCGCATCGCCGCGGAGCTGAACGCACTCGCCAGCCCCGACGAAGCGCTGTTCTACACGTCCGGGCGCACCAGCAACGAGGCGGCGTTCCTGTACCAGCTGTTCGTGCGCGAATTCGGCACCAACAACCTGCCGGACTGTTCCAACCTGTGCCACGAGCCGTCCGGCCTGGCGATGGGCGAGCAGATCGGCGTCGGCAAGGGCACGGTCACGCTGGACGACTTCGCGCTCGCCGACGCCATCTTCGTGTTCGGGCAGAACCCCGGCACGAACCACCCGCGCATGCTCGGCGAGCTGCGCGCGGCCGCGAAACGCGGCTGCCGCATCGTCGTGTTCAACCCGCTGCGCGAACGCGGGCTCGAGCGGTTCGCCGACCCGAAGCATCCGGCGGAACTGCTCGGCGGCTCGACGCCGATCGCCAGCCACTACTACCCGCTGCGCATCGGCGGCGACCTCGCGGCAATCACGGGCATGCTGCGCTGCCTGTTCGAGGCCGGCGCGGTCGACGACGACTTCATCGCCGCGCACACCGCCGGCATCGACACCCTGCGCGCGTCGGTGCTGGCGACCGGCTGGGACGTGATCGAACGCGAATCGGGACTGTCGCGCGCGCAGATCGCCGAGGCGGCCGCCGTCTACGCCGCCGCGCCGGCGGTGATCGCCTGCTGGGCGATGGGCCTGACCCAGCAGCCACACGCAGTGGCGACGATCCAGCTGCTGATGGACCTGCTGCTGGTGCGCGGCAACATCGGCCGCCCGGGCGCCGGCCCGTGCCCGGTGCGCGGGCATTCGAACGTGCAGGGCGACCGCACGATGGGGATCCACGAGAAACCCGCCCCGGCGTTCCTGGACCGGCTCGGCGCCGAGTTCGGCTTCGCGCCACCGCGGCGCGACGGCCACGACGTCGTCGGCGCGATCGCGGCGATGGCGAGCGGCGAATGCAAGGTGCTGTTCGCGATGGGCGGCAACTTCGCCGCCGCGACTCCTGACACCGCGCGAACCGCCGCCGCGCTGCGCCGCTGCGCGATGACGGTGCACGTGTCGACCAAGCTCAACCGCTCGCACCTGGTGCACGGGCGCACGGCGTTGATCCTGCCGTGCCTGGGCCGCACCGAGATCGACCTGCAGGCCGGCGGCCCGCAGGCGGTCACCGTCGAGGATTCGATGAGCATGGTGCACCTGTCGTCGGGCATGAACCCGCCGGCCTCGCCGCATCTGCTCAGTGAACCGGCGATCGTCGCGCGGCTCGCCGAGGCGGTGCTGCCGCGATCATCGACGCCCTGGCGCGGGCTGGTCGAGGACTACGACCGCATCCGCGAGCGCATCGCCCGCGTCGTCGATGGCTTCGAGGATTTCGGCGATCGCGTGCGTGTGCCCGGGGGCTTCCGCCTCGACAACCCGGCCGCGCGGCGCGAATGGCGCACGCCGTCCGGACGGGCGCGCCTGCTCGCCCATCCGGTTCCGCACCGCGCCGACGACGGCCTGCTGACGCTGATGACGATCCGCAGCCACGACCAGTACAACACCACGATCTACGGCTTCGAGGATCGCTACCGCGGCGTGTCCGGCGAACGCCGCGTGTGTTTCGCCAATGCCGCCGATCTGCACCGGCTCGGCTTCGCCGCCGGGCAGTGGGTCGACCTGGTGTCGGTATGGCACGACGGCGAACGGGTCGCGAAGCGTTTCCTGCTGGTCGCCTACGACATCCCGGCCGGCTGCCTGGCGGCGTATTACCCGGAAACCAATGCGCTCGTGCCGCTCGACCACCACGCCGCCGGCGCGCGCACGCCGGCGTCGAAGGCGGTGCCGGTGCGGCTGCGGCGCAGCGCCGACATTCCGCTGGGGCCGGGCTGATGGACGCGCAGCTGGCGGCCCTGCTCAGGTTCCTGGCCGAAACCGGCGAGGCGTCCACGGCCCGCGCCGCGCGCCGGCTCGGGCTGGCCGCCAGCGAACTGCAGCGGCTGCTGGCCGTGCTCGGCGACGATCCGGTGATCGGCGGACTGGGCCTGGTGGACGTGCGCGCCGACGGCAGCCGCCGCCTGCTGGCGCTCACCGCCGCCGGCCGCGATTGGCTGGCGCGGCACGGATGAAGGCGCCCCCCGCGTTCCGCACGTTGCCCGCGCGCCGCGTCGACGCCGCCGGTGCGCAACTGCAGTCGGAGGATCTGGTCGAGGAGACGGCGATCGCGCTGCTCTACAACGGCACGCCCCATGTCGTGATGATGGCCACGCCCACCGACCTGGACGACCTGGGCATCGGCTTCAGCATCACGGAGGGCATCGTCGACGCGGCGGCCGGGGTCACGATCGTCGACTGCACGGCGGGCGCCGACGGCATCTCGCTGCAGATGCATATCCCGCAGGCGGCGTTCGACGCGCTGGCCGGGCGCGGCCGCAACCTGCCCGGGCGCACCGGCTGCGGCCTGTGCGGCACCGACACGCTGGCCGCGGCGATCCGGCCCGTGCGTCGCGTGGCGCCGCTTCCGCTGGCGCCGGCGGACTGGCTGCCGCGTTTCGCCGAACTGCACGCACGCCAGCCGCTGAATGGGCGCACCGGTGCCGCGCATGCGGCCGCGGTGCTCGACGACACCGGCACGCTGCACGTGCGCGAGGACGTCGGCCGCCATTGCGCGATCGACAAGGCGGTCGGCGCGGCGCTGCGGGCGGGCAGGGTGCCGGTGGCGCTGCTGGTGACCTCGCGCGCCAGCTACGAGGTGGTGCACAAGGCGGCGCAGGCCGGCATCGGCCATGTCGCGGCGATTTCCGCCCCCACGGCGTTCGCGGTGCGGCTGGCGGCCGAGGCCGGCATGCAGCTGGTGGCCTTCGTCCGCGACGGTCGCCATACCGTCTACGCCGGTCCAGGCTTTGACGCGACCCGCGCCGACCTCTAGGCTCCGCCGTTTCCCGAAGGAAATGGGCATGGCCAACAAACCCCGGGCCGGCGGATCGCTGCCGGCGCGCCTGCCGGCGATGCTGGCCTACCCGCTGCAGTCGCCGACGCTGTGGATGATCCTGGTGCTGGCGGCGCTGCGGCTGGGCAACCACCTGCCGAGCCTGATCGGCCTGGTGTTCGAGATCGGCTTCTGGCTGATGGCCTTCAAGCTCGCGGTCGAGGCGCTGACCAATACCGCGCAGGGCCGCTACGAGCCGGCGTCCACCGGCGACGTCATGGCGACCGACGGCGAGGCGCGCGACCAGCTGGTGCTGCAGGCGATCTTCGGCATCGCGCTGTGGGCGACCGGGCATTTCCTCGGGTTCGTGCCGATGCTGGTGGTGCTCGCCGCGATCGTGCTGTTCCTGCCGGCCGCGGTGGTGATGCTGACCGTCGACGGCAGCGTGCTGCATGCGCTGAATCCGCTGTCGTGGTTCGAGCTGATCCGCCGGCTCGGCGGCGCCTATTTCGGCGCGGTGGCGGTGGTCGCCGGGCTGTCGGTGCTGTCGGGCGTGGTCGAGGCGCTGTTCGAAAGCGCGCTGCCGTGGGGCATGGGCATGCTGCCGGCATCGGCGGTGGCGGTGTATTCGCTGGTGGCGGTGTACCACGTGCTCGGTGACCTGCTGCATCGCCACCACGAGGAACTGGGGCTGGACATCGCGCCGGCCGTGCCGCGCGCCGTGCACGCCAACCCCGTCGAGGACGAGGCGATGGCGGCGGCCGACGCGCTCGCGGCCCAGGGCCGTCATGCCGAAGCGGCCGATCGGCTGCAGGATCTGTTCCGCGGGCGCGGCGCGTCCGATCCGGTGCACGACCGATTCCGCGAGCTGGCGATCGCCGCCGGCGACCTCGGTCGCCTCGTCCGCCACGACGTCGAATACGTCACCGCGCTGGTCACCACCGGCAAGGACAAGCGGGCGCTGGCGGTGGTCGTCGACACGACGGCACGCGATCCGCAGTTCCGCGTCGCCGGCGACGAGGTGGTCGCGAAGCTGGTCGCGCATGCGATCCGCAGCGGCCAGACCCGTCAGGCGGTCGCGCTGGCCGACGATTTCGAGCAGCGATTCCCCGGCAGTGCGCAGCTGCCCCCGGTGCTGGTCGACATCGCCTGGCCGATGGCCGACAAGCTCGGCCTGGAGGCGATCGCGCAGAAGCGGCTGCGGGCGGCGCTCGCCCTGCAGCCTTCGCATCCGCTGGCGCCGACGCTGCGCGAACTGCTCGACCGGATCCAGCGGCTGCCGACGGCCTGAGCCCGGTCCGGCCGGTGGCCGGGCCGGCAGCGCATGCAACCTTCCGGCGCGCGCCCGCATCCCTGTGGGCGATCCCCGGGAGTGTCGCCATGCGCCAGCGAGTCGTGATGGTCCGTTTTCTGCTCGCGATCGCCCTGGCGATCGTGGCGATGTCCGCCATGGCAGCGCGTGGGCCGGCGACGGCGCGCATCGTCGACGACGACATCGGCCGGTTCTGGCGGGCCTACGACCTCGCCGCGGCCGCGCCGTCGGCGCAGGCGAGGGCGGCGGTGTACCAGCGCGAATACCTCGATGCCGGCAGCACCGGCCTGCGCGAGTTCACCCGCCTGCGCATCGAGAGCGGCGCCCAGCTGTCGGCGACGATCGATCGCCACCCGCGCTATTACGCCTCGCTGCGTGCGCGCACCGAGGACCTGTCCGCGCAGGAACCGGCGATCCGCGCTGGCCTGCACCAGCTGCATGCGCTGCTGCCCGACGCGCGCTTTCCCGACGTGTACCTGCTGCTGGGGCGGATGAGTTCGGGCGGCACCCTCACCGATGCCGGCCTGCTGATCGGCGTGGAGATGTACGGCCTGGCGGCGGACACGCCGACCGGGGAACTGGGCGACTGGCACCGCGCGGTGCTGCGCGGCCTGGACGAGCTGCCGCGGATCGTCGTGCACGAACTGGTTCACTACCAGCAGCGTGGCGGCGCGGCCGAGCCGACGCTGCTGCAGCAGAGCCTGGTGGAGGGCGTCGCCGACTTCATCACCGAACTGGCGACCGGCGCGCACGTCAACGGCCATGTGCACGCCTGGGCCGAACCACGCGCGGTGCCGCTGTGGAACGAGTTCCGGGAGCGCATGCACGGACGCGATTTTTCCGGCTGGCTGTACGACACCGCGCCCGGCGACGGCCGCCCGGCGGACCTGGGCTACTGGGCCGGATACCGGATCGCGAAGGCCTACTACGCGCGCGCCGCGGACAAGCCGGCGGCCCTGCGCGACCTGCTGGCGATCGACGACGCCGACGCCTTCCTGGCGCGCAGCGGGCTGGAGGCCGACCTTGGCCTGGTTTCAGACCCTGCCGGAAGTCATTGAAAAACAATTATTTGCAGAATATGACTTCCGGCCCATGGAAACGGATCATAGGTGTTGTACTTTACCAACACACCAGAGCACGAGGCCCCGCCATGAAGACCCTGACCGATTTCTACCGCCTGTTCCCGAGCCACCCGGCGATGGTCGTCGCGACCCGCCCGGCCCTGGCCCCGACCCCGGCCGCCCTGCCGGCCAACGACCCCCTCGTGGAGCCGAACGACGCCAACCGCCGTTACCGCGCCCGCGATTACGGCACCGGCTACGGCCGCAGCAGCGGCTATGCCCAGGACCGCTCGTACACCGCCGGCCGCGGCGACCGGATGCTCCGCGTCGGCTGAACGTCCCGGACGGCGCCGCCCCCTTCCCCCTCCCCTGGAAGCGGCGGCGCCGGCACGGACAAGGGCGGTCGCGAAAGCGGCCGCCCTCTTTTTTGCACCGATCGCGGCACGTGCCGGCCGCCGCCGACGTCAGCGTGCGGCGAGCGCCGGCGGCGGCAGCCGTTCCGGCCAGCCGCCGGCGAGGGCGCGGTACACGGCCACCCGTGCCGTCGACGTCCGCGCCTGGCTCTGCGCGAGCCGGTCGTCGGCTTCGACACGCGCACGTTCGGCATCGAGCACCTGCAGGAAATCCACCAGCCCGCCGTCGAAGCGCAGCCGCGCCAGTTCGGCGGCACGGGCGCCGGCGGCCGCGGCGATTTCCAGCTGCCGGCGTTCGGCGCGGGCGTTGGCATGGCGTACCAGCGCGGTCTCGGTTTCCTCGAGTGCGCGCAACACGGTCTGTTCGTAGCGCGCGAGGTTCTCGTCGGCGCCGGCTTCGGCGGCGGCGATGCGCGCCCGCACGCGGCCCACGTCGAGGAACGACCAGTCGATGCCCAGGGCGACGAACCCGGACTCGCTGCCGCCGCCGAACAGCGCGCCCGCGTCGCCGGCCTGGCTGCCGAGCAGTCCGCCCAGCGTGAAGCGCGGGAAGAGATCGGCGGTGGCGACGCCGACGCGCGCCGTCGCCGCTTCCAGCCGCCGTTCCGCGGCGGCGATGTCCGGACGCCGCCGCAGCAGTTCGCCGGGTGTGCCCGGATCCACCGCGTCGTCCAGCGACGGCAGCGGCTGCGGCGCCGACAGCGCCTCGACCCAGGCGTCGGGCGTGCGGCCGGTCAGCACGGCGAGACGATGCATCGTCGCGGCGACGTCGGCCTCGAGTGCCGGGATGCGCCCGCGCGTCGACGCCAGTTCGACTGTCGCCCGCGACGTGTCGAGTTCGGTGCCGCGGCCGGCCGCCAGCCGGGCGTCGACCAGGGCCAGCGAACCCTGCTGCAGTTCGGCCCCGGCCCGGGCCGCCGCGAGCTGCGCCTGGCGTCCGCGCAGTTCGAAATACGCCTGGGCGACGTCGGCGGCGACCGCGACCTGCACGGCCGCCAGGTCGCCGGCGGCGGCTGCGGCTTCGGCGCGCTGCGCCTGCACGCCGCGGCGCACGCGGCCGAACAGGTCCAGTTCCCAGGACATGCCGATGCCGGCATCGTGGCTTTCGCTGTCGCGATCGGACACGCCCGGCACCTGGTCGGCGCTGGCACGGGTCGCGCTCGCGCCGGCCGACGCGGTGACCGTCGGCCCCCGGTCGAAGCCGGTCTGGCGGGCGAGCGCGCGCGCCTGCTCGAGGCGGGCGAGGGCGATGCGCAGGTCGTGGTTGGCGGTCAGCGCCTCGTCGACGAGCATGGTGAGCAACGGGTCGTCGAAGCGGCGCCAGAAGCCCGCGTCGACGCCGGCGGCGCGGTTCGGGAGGGTGGCCGCCGGCGCCGTGTGCGGCGCGGTGGGCGCCACGGTCTCGTCGCGGAGGAAATGCGCCGGCGTGGCGATCTCCGGCCGCACATGGTCGGGGCCGACCATGCAGCCGGACAGGAACAGCGCCAGCGCGATCGCCGACGCCAGGGTGCGTGATTCAGACATGGGTGGACTCCAGCGCGTGCGGGCCGTCCGTGGCCGGCGCATGCGACACCAGGGGGCGCTGCACCAGCTTGCGCAGCGCGACATAGAACACGGGCGTCAGCAGCAGCCCGAACAGGGTGACGCCGAGCATGCCGGCGAACACGGTGATGCCGGTGACCGAGCGCACCTCGGCGCCGGCGCCGGTGGCGAACAGCAGCGGCACGGTGCCGGCGATGAACGCGATCGACGTCATCACGATCGGCCGCAGGCGCAGGCGGGACGCTTCCAGCGCCGCCTCGACGATGCCCTTGCCCTGCAGCTCGAGCTCGCGGGCGAACTCGACGATCAGGATCGCGTTCTTGCACGCCAGGCCCATCAGCACCACCAGGCCGACCTGCACGAACACGTTGTTGTCGCCGCCGGTCAGCCAGACGCCGAACAGCGCCGACAGCAGCGTCATCGGCACGATCAGGATCACCGCCAGCGGCAGCGTCCAGCTTTCGTACAGCGCCGCCAGCACCAGGAAGGCCAGCAGCACCGCCAGCGGAAACACCACCTTCGCGGCGTCGCCCTGCGTGGCTTCCTGGTAGCTCAGGTCGCTCCAGTCGGTGTCCATGCCGGGCGGCAGCACCTGCGCGGCGATCTCCTCCACCTTGGCCATCGCCTGCGCCGACGACAGCAGGCGCGGGTCGGCCTCGCCGAGGATGTCGGCCGCGGGGTAGCCGTTGAAGCGGATCACCGGGTCGGGGCCGTAGGTCTCGTGGATCGTCACCATGCTGGCCACCGGCACCATCTCGCCGCGGTCGTTGCGCACGCGCAGGTTGCCGATGTCCTCGACGCTGTCGCGGAACGGCCCGTCGGCCTGGGCGATCACCTGCCAGGTGCGGCCGAACAGGTTGAAGTCGTTGACGTAGGCCGAGCCCAGGTACGTCTGCAGCGTCTCGAACAGTTCGGTCAGCGGCACGCCCTGCGCCTTGGCCTTGACGCGGTCGACCTCGGCATCGAGCTGCGGCACGTTGGCCTGGTAGCTCGAGATCGGAAAGCCCATGCCCGGCGTCTGCGACACCGCGCCCTGGAAGGCGTTGACGGCATTCTGCAGCTCGCCGTAACCCAGCCCGGCGCGGTCCTCGATGAACAGCGAATAGCCCGAGCCGTTGCCCAGGCCCTGGATCGGCGGCGGCATCAGCGCGAACGCGAAGCCTTCCTCGATCGAGGCGATGCGGCGGTTGAGTTCGTCGGTGATCTCCTTGGCGCTCTGTTCGCGCTCGTGGAACGGCTTCAGGGTGAAGAAGACCACGCCGCTGTTGGGCGTGTTGGTGAACTGCAGCGGGTTCAGGCCCGGGAACGCCACCTCGCCGTCGACGCCCTCGATCGTCATCGCCATCGCCGCGATCTTCTTCAGCGCGGCGTCGGTGCGTTCGATCGACGCGCCCTCGGGCATCTTCACGCCGGCGATCAGGTACAGCTTGTCCTGCACCGGGATGAAGCCACGGGGCACGCCCGAGAACACGATGACCGTCGCCACCAGCAGCGCCGCGTACACCGCGAACACCGTGCCGCGGCGGCCCAGCGTGCGCGATACCGCATTCTCGTAGCGCGTGGCGCTGCGGCCGAAGAAGCGGTTGAACGGGCGGAAGATCCAGCCGAACAGACGCTCGATGAGCCGCGTCGGCGCATCCGGCGCGGCGCCGTGCGGACGCAGCAGCCGCGCGGCCAGCGCCGGCGACAGCGTCAGCGAGTTGACCGCCGAGATCACCGTCGAGATCGCGATCGTCACCGCGAACTGCTTGTAGAACTGGCCGGTGACGCCGTCCAGGAACGCCATCGGCACGAACACCGCGCACAGCACCAGCGCGATCGCGATGATCGGCCCGGACACCTCCTTCATCGCCTGGTGGGCGGCCGCCAGCGGCGTGAGCCCTTCGCCGATGTTGCGCTCGACGTTCTCGACGACGACGATCGCGTCGTCGACGACGATGCCGATCGCCAGCACCAGCCCGAACAGCGTCAGCGTGTTGATCGAGAAGCCGAGCACGTACAGCACCGCGAAGGTGCCGACCACGGAGACGGGCACGGCGATCAGCGGGATGATCGACGCGCGCCAGGTCTGCAGGAACAGGATCACCACCAGCACCACCAGCAGCGTCGCCTCGAGCAGCGTGCTGACGACGGCCTTGATCGAGTCGCGCACGAACACGGTGGTGTCGTAGACCGACTTGATCTCGACGCCGGGCGGCAGCTGCGGGCGCAGTTCCTCCATCTTGGCGACCACGGCGTCGCGGATCTCCAGCGCGTTGGCGCCGGGGGCCTGGAAGATGCCGACCGCCGAGGCGTTCATGCCGTTCAGGCGCGAGCGCAGCGTGTAGTCGCCGGCCGCCAGCTCCAGCCGGGCCACGTCGGCCAGGCGGACGATCTCGCCGTCGACACCGCTCTTGATGACGACGTCGCCGAATTCCTCGACCGACTCCAGCCGGCCCTTGGCGTTGATCAGCAGCAGGAAGTCGCTGCCGGTGGGCATCGGCTCGGCGCCGAGCTGGCCGGCGGAGACCTGCACGTTCTGCTCGCGCACGGCCCGCAGCACGTCGCCGGCCGTCAGGCCGCGTGCGGCGACCTTGTCCGGGTCCAGCCAGATGCGCATCGCGTAGTCGCCGCCGCCGAACGCCTGCGCGTCGCCGACGCCGGGGATCTTCGCCAGCTCGTCCTTGACGTGCAGCCGCATCCAGTTGCGCAGGTACAGCGAGTCGTAGCGGCCGTCGGTCGACACCAGGTGCACGACCATCAGGAACACCGGCGACTGCTTCTGGGTGGTCACGCCCTGCCGGCGCACGTCCTCGGGCAGGCGCGCCAGCGCCTGGCTGACGCGGTTCTGCACGCGCACGGCGGCGTCGTCGGCATCCACGCCCGGCTCGAACGTCACCGTCATCTGCAGCACGCCGTCGGAGCCGGCGACGGACTTGACGTACATCATGTCCTCGACGCCGTTGATCGCTTCCTCCAGCGGCGTCGCCACCGTCTCGGCGATCACCTTCGGGTTGGCGCCCGGGTACACGGTGCGCACGACCACCGACGGCGGCACCACTTCGGGGTATTCGCCGACCGGCAGCCGCGGCAGGGCGATCAGGCCGGCGGCGAAGATCACGATCGACAGCACGGCCGCGAAGATCGGCCGGTCGATGAAGAATCTCGAGAAGTCCATGGCGGGTTACTCCGCGCTGGCGATCGCGGCCGCGGCGGCGTCGCCGCCGGCGGGCTGCGGCGCCAGCGGCATGCCGGGGAAGAAGATCTTCTGCACGCCGGACACGACCACCTGGTCGCCGACGGCCAGGCCGCTGTCCACGATGCGCAGCCCGTCGACCAGGCGGCCGAGCACCACGTCCTTGCGCTGCGCGGTGCCGTCGGCGCCCAGCACGTACACGTACTTGCGGTCCTGGTCGGTCAGCACGGCCTTGTCGTCGATCAGCAGCGTGTCGGTGGTGGTGCTGCCGACCAGCTGCACGCGGGCGAACAGGCCCGGGGTGAACGCGCGGTCGCTGTTGTCGAGCACGGCGCGGGCGCGGATCGTGCCGGTGGTCGGGTCGACCTGGTTGTCGAGGAAGTCGACGACGCCCTCGTGCGGATAACCCTCCTCGCCGGCGAGCCCGACGCGGACGGTGTTGCGCGCCTCGCGCACGCCCGGCCGGCCCGCATCGCGGGCGGCCTGGTTGTAGCGCAGGTAGGTCTGCTCGTCGCCCTCGAAGTGCACATGCACCGGGTTCAGCGACACCAGCGTCGTCAGCACCGTCGCGTCGGGCGAGGCGAGGTTGCCGGCGGTGACCAGCGCGCGGCCGGCGAGGCCGTCGATCGGCGCGCGCACCCGGGTGAATTCCAGGTTCAGCGCCGCCAGCGCCACCTGCGCCTGCGCCGCATCGACGTCGGAGGCGGCCTGGGCGGTGTTGGCGCGACGCTGCTCGAGTTCCTCGGTGGAGATCGCCTGCGCGTTGGCCAGCTTCTGCGCGCGCGCCAGTTCGCTGGCGGCCAGCGCGGCCCGGCTGCGGGCACGGCTCAGTTCGGCCTGCGTGCGCTCCAGTTCGGCGCGGTAGCTGCGGTCGTCGAGGGTGAACAGCACATCGCCCTTGGCGACTTCCTGGCCTTCGCTGAAGTTGACCTTCTCGATGTAGCCGCCGACACGCGGGCGCAGTTCGACCGTTTCCACCGCGACGACGCGGCCGGTGAATTCGTCGAGCGGGGCGATCTGGCGGCTGACGACGGGCGCGACGCTGACCTGCGCCGGGGCGATCGCCCCGGGTTCCTGCGCCTGGGTGCTGCAGGCGGCGACCACCGCGAGCGTGAGCGCGAAGGTGGCGGCGCGGGCGAGGCGGGGGAGGGAATGGACGTTCATGGCGTACCTCTTCGGGGATCGGGATGTCGGGAATTCGGGAAGGCGCGGAAATCGGCGGGGATGGCTGGTGGACATCGGCGGGTCAGCCGCGCCGGCGGCGGTCGAAGCGCACGACCGGTTCGGTGCCGGCGTTGGCGACGAGTTCGGCCACCTGCAGGCCGATCTCCACCGGCAACGGCCAGTCGACGCCGGCGCAGTCGCACTTGTCGGCAGTGCGCACCGGCTGGCAGACCGAGAGCTGCTGCACGCGCACCGGCGTGCCGGCCGTTTCCTCGCGCAGCGAGCGCGCCAGCATCCGCAGCGCCGCCTGCGAGACCGACAGATGGCCATAGCCGGCCCACGGGCTGTCGGCGGCGGGACCGCCGAGCAGCAGGTAGTTCGCCGGCGTGCCCGACTCGGCCAGGAGCGGCACGAGATGGCGGGCGGCCACCAGATGCGGGAACAGGTCCTCGTCGAGCTTGCGGCGCAGGCGCTCGACCGGGTGGTCGAGCAGGCGGCCGGGCAGGTAGCTGCCGCCGATCAGCGCGACCACCGCACCGGGCGGCCGGCGCAGCAGGCGGACGGCATTGGCCAGCGCGGCGCCGGCCGTCTCGGTACCGGTGTGGCCGACCACGCGCACCAGTTCCGGCACGTCGTCGGTCGGTGACTGCAGCGAGCCCAGCGCCTCGGGATCGGCATCCACCGCGATCACCGGCCGGCCCTGGGCGAGCAGCGCCCCGACGATCGCCCGGCCCAGTTCGCCGCCGGCGCCGAGCACCATCGTGGGTTTCAGGATTGTCCCGCTGGCGGGATGGTATGGCCCATTAATCGGGTAAATCGGGACAGTCGACATGGCGGCGGACTCGGCGGTGAGAGGAGCCCGGACTCCGGCAAGGGGAGGGGGAAGGCACGGAGCCCGGACTCAGGGTGCAGAATCTAGGCCTCCGCGGGGCACTTGATAAGCCGGTGAAAGAGGGAATAATTGTCCCGCCAGCGGGCCAATGCCCGATCCACCCCACGGAGTCGCCGCGATGAGTCGTGATCTGAATGACACCCTGATCTTCGCCAAGGTCGTCGAGCAGGGCAGCTTCACCGCCGCCGCGAAAGCGCTCGGCCTGCCCAAGACCACCGTCAGCCGCAAGGTGCAGGAGCTCGAGGAACGCCTCGGCGCGCAGCTGCTCAACCGCACGACGCGCAAGCTCGGCCTCACCGAAGCCGGCGCCGTGTACCACGATCACAGCGCGCGCATCGCCCGCGAACTCGAGGAAGCCGAAAGCGCCGTCGGCCAGCTGCAGGGCGGGCCGCGCGGCTGGCTGCGCGTCACCGCGCCGTATTCGATCGGCATCCTGTGGATCGCGCCGCTGCTCAGCGAGTTCCACCACCGTTATCCGGAAGTGCGGATCGACCTGAACCTCGGCAACGAGAAGCTCGACCTGATCGCCGGCGAAACCGATGTCGCCCTGCGCGTCGGCGACCTGCCCGACTCGACACTGGTCGCGCGCCGGCTCGCCAGCTTCCGCACGCAGGTCTACGCCAGCCCGGAATACCTCGCCCGCCACGGCGAACCGCTGCATCCGGACGACCTGCAGCACCATCGCGTGCTCGCCTTCGCCAAGCACCGGCACGGCAACCGCTACTACTGGCCGCTGTCCCCGGGCGCCGGCACGCCGGCGCAGGAGTTCGCGGTGAACCCGCTGTTCGTGTCCAACGACCCGGCACCGCTCAACGGGGCCATGCTCTGCGGCGAAGGCCTGCTGATGGCCACCGACATGACGATCAAGCCGTTCGTCGCGGCCGGGCAGGCCGTGCGCGTGCTCGGCGGCTGGGTCGGGCCCGAATATGTGTTCAACGCCGTGTTCACCCGCGGCCGGGTGCCGTCGCCGAAGGTGCGCGCGTTCGTCGATTTCCTCGTCGAGCGCCTCGACTTCGACGTGAGCTTCATGCAGAGCCGCTGCCCGAGCCAGAAGTGCAGCCAGGGCCGCGGCGACGACGTGATCGACCTGCCGGTGCTCGAT